>CAZQUW010000025.1:36709-37973 GCA_964596215.1 uncultured Planctomicrobium sp.
GCTGCACTCACTATCGATCACACTGGCAGCCAGCGCGCTGTGCGATACAGCCCAACTGTGTGCCACAGTGAGACACACACGTAGTATACACTGCGCGCGGGTCACCGGCATTAGATTATATGTCGCGTAAAATGAGAGACAAGGGTTGTATCCCATGTTAGTAGCCCACTCGGCACGAAACCTGCAACAGTACTTGACGAATTCGCGCCTGACGTGGCCTTGTTGAGGGGCCTGCAGTGGGGCGGACATGAGGGAGTCCTGTCGAAGATGAAACGTTGCCGGGGCCTGGCGAAGGTCCCCGTGAAGCCCGCAGCGATATAGTCCCGGGATAACAGGCATCGCGCAGCCCCGTGGTGTCTGTGAGGTGGCGGCCGGAGTGGATCTGGCCGCCACCTTATTCTCTCGATGTGGGGCTTGAAAACCATCGACTCTAGGCGATGCACGCATGCTCGTTCTCATCACGACAGGTGGCCTCGATTTGGAGAATGCCGATGAAGACGCTCCCGCCGAGTACGGGCCGCATGGATTCGAATGATGTACCCGGAAACTTGTCTGTGAGCCGGCGGGACTTTTCTCCTTACTGTTGATAGAGGAATTCGTCATGCAACTTCCCCTTCAGATTTCATTCCGGCATATGGATCATTCCGAAGCGATCGAAGCAATCATCCGGCAGAAGGCCGCAAGGTTGGACAGGTTTGCCAATGACATCATGAGTTGCAAAGTGGTCGTCGAGCCTGCCGGCAAGCACCACACTCATGGCAATCTCTATGCGGTACGGATCGATCTCACGGTGTCCGGAGAGGAGATCGTAGTCACTCGGACCCCAGCCGAGCACGTCGAGTATCAGCATCTCGATGTGGCGTTGCGGGATGCCTTCGACACAGCACGCAGACAGATTGAGGACTTCGTCCGCCGCCGGCGGGGGGACATCAAGATCCACGAAGCTCAGCCCCATGGTCGCGTCATCCGGCTCGTTCCCGAACAGGACTGCGGTTTTCTCGAGACACCAGAAGGTCGAGAAATCTACTTCCACCGTAACAGTGTTCTGAGCGACGCGTTTGATCGCCTGGAGGCTGGAACCGAAGTGTCCTTCGTGGAAGAACAGGGGGAGAAAGGCCCGCAGGCCAGCACGGTGAAGCTGATTGGCAAGCCTGTTCGCTGACGATGTGAGTTCGATGCAAAGTCATGTAAACCTCAGATTCCAATGACTGCGAAAGCGGATCGGCCTCCCGCCGCCGGAGCACCGCAAGATGCGCTACCCGGC
>CAZQUW010000026.1:0-23336 GCA_964596215.1 uncultured Planctomicrobium sp.
CGGATTCTTCTTTGATCGTTTATTTCCGGCCGAGGCATCCGGGGGCTTACGCCGCCCGGCTCGCCTGGTTAATTGGTTTGGGTTCACTCAATGTTTACGACTCCACTTCGAGCATCTCTGACGCTACCGTACGGAACGTCGGAATCGGGTGCGTTACGGTCCCCAACTGCGACGTCCGCGGTGATTTTTCACTTCCCGTCACCAAGTTCAAGCCACCATCGGGTACACCGCTCGCCGCTCGCGCAAAGAACGGAATCTCGGCCGCCACTTCCGGCAGGATTGCGGTCGGCTGATACAGGCCTCGTCGACCTGCCAGGTCGCTGAAAATCTGGCCGTCAATGTGTGCGGCTTCAAAAGGCTTCAATGCCCAGTCGGTCGCTTGAATCAAGCCGGCATGGTTGACATAGCAACCACCCTTTTCGGCGAACGTCACACCCGGCAAGACATAGGTGGCCTTGCGAGCGATCGGCGACGGCAGAAAGTCCTGCACGATCTTCAGGCTGATGCCATCAATCCGGGCGGCATCGGCTTCGTCGTTCCAGGTCTCCGGATAGAGGCCCGTGATATAGACCCCCTTCCAGCGTTTGGCGTCAGCCTGAGCCAGGAATTGATCCCAGGTCATGAAGTCGGTCTGGAAATGCTTGAGCACTTCCTCGACACCGCGGCGATTCGGACACTTCTCGGACCGAATGGTGAAGCCCTTCGCGAACACTTCATCCGGCTCGCCCTGCGGAATCTTGCCCAGGACGAGGGTCGCATCCGGCGAAACGCTCTTAATGAACTTGCATAGCAGATAGGCCTCTTCCACCGTCAGGAACGGCGAGACCACAGCGGCAATCGTCTTGCCACCCTGGTGCGTAACCAGATCCTGCAGGCAGCGTTGAATTTCGGCAATTGCCGTCGGCCAGTCGCAGTTGTCAAACTGGTCCCGTCCGCGTCGCTTGACCCCGCCGATGCGTTCGGGCACGTCAATGTATTGATTCTCAAACCGGCCCTTATCGCACATCCACCATTCATTCGCATTGGGATTGAAACGCGGTTGAATGCGGTAGAGCTTGTCATGATTCTCGTGCAGCTGCACGCTGCAGCCGGTGCTGCATTTCACGCACACCGAATCGTGCGGCTCCATAAACCAGACACGCTGCTGGTACAGGAAATCGCTCGAACAGAGTGCCCCCACCGGGCACAGATCGTTGACATTGCCTGAGAGGTGATTGTCGATCGGGAAACCGGGGAAAATATCGATCTCGGCATGACTGCCACGATTGATCACCTGCAGTTCGGCTTCACCCGAAACTTCGCGTGTGAACCGCACGCAACGACTGCACATAACGCAGCGGTCGGCAAACAGGGTCACGTGTTCGCCCAGTTCCCGGCGATCGCTGGTGAACGGCTTGATGTCAGCCTGACGTTCCTTGTGACCGTAATTGAAATAGTAGTCCTGCAGCCAGCACTCACCGGCCTGATCGCAGATGGGACAGTCGACGGGATGATCGAGCAACAGCCCTTCCTGGACGAACTGCTGGTTCGCCTTGACCTTGGGGCTGTTTGTGACGATGACCGTGCCATCCTTCACCGGCGTCTGACAACCGGGAACCAGCTTCGGCACCATCTCGACCTTGCCGGTCTCTTTATTCTTCTGGCCGGTTTCGACCAGGCACATACGGCAGCTGGCCACCACCGACAAACCGGGATGCCAGCAGTAGAACGGAATGGTCACGCCAGCCCGGTCTGCCGCCTGTATGCAATTCAGTTTTTCGTCGTCGCCGATCTCAACGTCGCGACCGTCGACAGTGATGACTGCCATGTTTTCAAATTCTCCACTCGTCAAGACCTGCTCGGTCCAACGAATATTCCTCAATTAGATTCTCGTGTTCGAGTCCCATGTGACGACTACGTCTCAGTCAGTATCCCCACAAGCTTCGACACGACTTCTTGTAATTTCTGGTTCTTGATTCGTCCGGCGCGATACTGAATCAAACTCGCATTTGCAGAGAATAGAACATTAGTCCGAATGACACTCTGACGCTGAATCGAACCGATCTCAAAATCCGTTTCCTGCAATTGAACGGCGTATTTATCAGTAACTTGCTGCGAAGTGACTTGGCACAATAAGACTCGATCTCCCTCTAACTGAGCAACCACTAACGTCGGTCGTCGTTTTGACGAGCTCAAATCGTCGTATGGGAAATCGGCGACAACCACGTCACCTCTTACAAATGTGCCCATGCAGCATCCTCATCAGGGCTGTCCCAACATTCATCCAATACCGGCTTCACCGCTTTCAATATATCCGCGTCTGTAACATCGTTCTCCCAATCCAACTTGATGTCAGGACGAGAGGCCAGAAACGCGACCAGATCGCGTACTACATTTAACTGATTGACCGGCAACTTGCTCAATTCATCAGCAATTTGATCGATCAAATCAGAGTTAGAATTTTTGTCTTCACCTGTTTTTGCAATCATGATGCCACGCGACTTCAATGTGCCCCGAGCCCGATCACTTCCAATGCTTCCACGGGCTGTGCATTCGCGTAGCCCGATGGATTTGTGCGTTTGATGTAGTCTTCAAATTCCCCACGGAACTTCTTCAAGGCATTCTTGATCGGCCAGGCGGCGCCGTCTGCCAGTCCGCAGATGGTGGTGCCGGGCATGATGCCGATCGATTCACTGATGGTTTGTAACAGATCGAGATCCTTCAAGCGGCCCTTACCTTGCTTAATGCGGTAGAGGATCCGTTCGGACCAACTGGTTCCTTCGCGGCACGGCGTGCATTGCCCGCACGATTCGTGCGCGAAGAACCGGCAGGAATTGTGCAGGAAATCGACGATCGAGACGGTCTCATCCAGGACGACCACGGCCGCCGTTCCCAGCCCCAGGCAACCGGCCTTGCCCGGCCCGGCGAAGTCGAGTTTCGTGTCCCATTCCGATTCCGCCAGCAGCCCCATGCTGATGCCACCGGGGATCGCAGCCTTGCCCTTGCGGCCCTTCCAGACTCCGCCGCCATACCGTTCAACAAGCTCCCGGCAGGACACGCCCAGCGGCATTTCATAGCAGCCTGGCTTCTCAATATGACCGCTGATGCAATAGAGCTTCGGGCCATAACTGCCTGGATCGCGGGGATTATTCGGATCGGCGGGGACGCCCATCGACTTAAACCAGTCGGCACCGCGATTCACGATGTGCGGCACGCAGGCCAGGGTCTCGATATTATTGACGACCGTCGGCTTCCGGAATGCGCCCTCGATGGCGGGGAAGGGGGGCTTGATTCGCGGCCAGGCCCGCTTGCCTTCCAGGCTTTCAATCAAGCCTGTCTCTTCGCCGCAGATGTAAGCGGCTGCACCACGGTGCATGTAAATGTTCAGCGAGAAACCCTTGCCGAAGCAGTTGTCACCGAGGTACCCCTTGGCGTAACACTCGTCGATTGCCTGCTGCAGGCGACGATAGGCGGTCGGGTACTCATACCGCAGATAGAGATACGCGGTTGTCGCCTTGGTGGCGAAGCAACCGATCATGATCCCTTCGATGACCTGATGGGGATCTTGTTCCATCAGGATACGGTTGTTGAATGTGCCCGGTTCGCTCTCGTCGGCGTTGATGCACATGTAAAAGGGGCCGGGATGATTCTGGGGCAGAAAGCTCCATTTCATACCACAGGGGAAGCCAGCCCCGCCGCGGCCGCGCAACCCCGAAGCTTTGACCAGATCCACCACCTGCACGGGGGACATCTCGCCCAGGACTTTGCGAATGGCCTGATAGCCACCGCCAGCTTCATAAACAGGCAGCGTATGGCTGTCCGGCTTATGGATGTTGGCAGTCAGTACGGGTTCAAATTCAGCCACGGTTCATGCTTCCAAATGTTGTCGCCCGACAATTTCGAGTCGGGAGTATTCTCTGTCATCAACTCGCCAGACTCACAGAGTCGGAATCGCCGTCCCATTCGCCTGCTGTTCCGCCTGCGACTTCAGCATCGCACAAATCTCATCTACCTGATCCAGCGAAACGCTCTTGTAAACCTGCTCATTTGCCAGCACCGCCGGAGCAAAGTCGCACAGTCCCAGGCATTCGCCAAATTCCAGGGTAATCTTGCCGTCGTCCGTCGTACCGCCCGGATGCACATGCAACTTGTCGCACATTTTTTCCAGGACTTCCTCGGCCCCCCGCAACGCACAGCTGATTGACCGGCACACCCAGGCGCGAACATAGCCTCCCTGCTCAGACTTGAAGAACCCGTAAAACGTCAGGGTGTCGTAAATCTGGGCCGGAGACAGCTCCAGCAACTTGGCAATTTCAGGAATCGCCGCCAGCGGCACATGTCGCAGCTTCGCGTTGACGATATGCAAAGCGGGCAGCGTGATCGCCTGGCGCGTCGGATAGCGAGGAAACAGGTCCTGAATTGCAGCCACCATTTCGGGCGTCAAGACAGGAGTCGTCGGGGGAGTAGCGGTGGTCATGTTCGTTATCACGTCTCAGAGTTATACAACTCGTGCTGTTTATTGAAACGACTAATGTCTAATGACTAACAAGATTGATATTTCGACAACGGCTCAACCTGCCCAATCCATTGAGTTATCAGGATTTAGACATCAGTCATTTTCCTATCGATCCAGTTCAGCGGCAATGATATTCAGGCTTCCCAGCACGGCCACGACATCGCTGATCGTGTGCCCCTTCATCATGTCCGGAAACAGAGCGAAGTGAATAAAGCTGGGCGGACGGCAACGGGCACGGTAAGCCTTGTCGCTGCCATCACCCACTATGTAGAAGCCCAATTCGCCATTCGGAGCTTCGATCGCGTCGTAATGCTCGGCCTTGGGGGCCTGCAAACCGCGATTGGTCATCACCACTTCGAAGTGTGTGATCAACCCTTCAATGGTGTTGTAAACCTTTTCCTTGCTCGGCAGAATCGCCCGCTCTTCGGGGTCGACATTCACCGGACCTTCGGGCAGGTTGTTAATGGCCTGCTCGACGATTTTCATGCTTTCTTCGATCTCCAGCATCCGCACGAGATAGCGATGGAAGCAGTCGCCACCGTTCGAACAGATCACCTTGAAATCAAAGTCGGGATACGCCAGATACGGCTGATCCTTGCGCAGGTCGCGGGTCACACCGCTGGCCCGGGCGATGGGCCCGGTCACGCTGCGATTGATTGCCTGCTCCTTGGTGAGAATCCCGATCCCCTTCGTCCGCTCGACGAAGATCCGGTTGCGATTCAACAGCCGCGTGATTTCGACATAGACTTTCGGGAAGTCGCGTACGAACTGCTTCACCTGCCGGATGAATTCCGGGGTGGCGTCGTACATCAATCCGCCGACGCGTGAATAGCTGGTGGTAAAGCGGGCACCACACAGCGTTTCAAAAATCCCATAGAGGACTTCACGCTGATTGAACGCGTACAAGAACGCCGTGAAGGCACCCGTATCGAGGGCCATCGCACCACAGCTCAGCAGGTGGTCGCTGACACGGGCCAGTTCCGCCAGAATCACCCGGATGTACTGGCAGCGTTTCGGCAACTGCAGACCAATCAAGCTTTCGACCGACTGATGCCAGGCCACGTTGTTGGCCAGCGGCGAGATGTAATTCATGCGGTCGGTCACGGCGACGTACTGATTGTAGTTGAGATGCTCGCCGATCTTTTCGAAGCCGCTATGCAGGTAACCGATATCAGGAATTGCCCCGACGACTTTTTCGCCTTCGATTTGCAGCACCAGGCGCAGCGTGGTATGCGTCGCGGGATGCTGCGGACCGAAGTTCAGCGTCCAGCGATATTCTTGATCGACCACTTTTTGTGGAGCGTCCATGACGAGAGACATATCCACCGCAACTTTCTGCTTTATCGTAGCCCGGCTCTCCAGAGCCAGGCGAAATCCTGTTTCATACGGAAACCCGGCTCAGAGAGCCGGGCTACGCTTAACCTTCGCCACGCGTGATACGCTCGAAATTGTGCCGTTCACCCCGGCCACGCAACGGATAGTCTTTTCGCAGCGGAAAACCGACGAATTCATCGGGCAACAAGATCCGACGCAGGTCGGGATGGCCGGTGAATTCAATCCCATACATATCGAAGACTTCACGTTCCATCCAGTTGGCACCTTCCCACAGCGGGACCACCGTCGGAATTTTCAGTTCGGGCTCATTCAGGAACGCGCGGACAATCAACCGCTGCCCGGTGACCGTATTCAGCACAATGTAAACCAGACCAAAACGGTCTTTGGCCCCGCGGTAATGCAGGTAATCGACGCACGTCACGTCGATCAACATGTCGAAACCGCAGCTCTTTTTGAGGAACTCGAGCACTGAAAAGCACAGGTCGGCAGCGACCACGATCCGCTGATTCTTGTGGAATTCGGAGTAATCCCACGACCGCTCGCCAAAGCGGCTTTTCAACTGCTCAAGAACTCCACTCAGATCAACCATGTTTGTGCTCGTAGTGCGATTGCCCAGTAAGTCTATGAACCCGCCAGGCCATTTACCCGGACCATTAACCCAATATTCTGGAACGCCGACGCTAAGCCTTACCGCCGATAATCGGCAGCGACCGCGGCACCTGCCCCAGTTCCAGCTCCTGCAAGGCTCGCTTGGGCTGCTGGCGGGCATCGGTGATGAACTCGTTCCCCAGGAACGAACCCTCACGTTGAATCTTGTCCTGCAGATCAATAATCGCCTGAATCAGCTGCTCAGGCCGCGGCGGACACCCCGGGACATACATATCCACAGGAATGAACCGGTCGATTCCCTGCACCACGGAGTACGTATCGAAAATGCCGCCGGTTGAGGCACAGGCCCCCATCGAGATGCACCACTTCGGCTCGGGCATTTGCAGCCAGATACGCTGCAGTACGGGCAACATCTTCATGACCACGCGGCCGGCGACGATCATCAGATCGCACTGCCGGGGCGAGAAACGAAAGACTTCTGCACCGAAACGCGCGACGTCGTGGCGGCTGGCACCAGTGGCCATCAATTCAATGCCACAACAGGCGGTGGCGAAGGGCATCGGCCACAAACTGTTTTTGCGACACCAACTGGCCAGCCAGTCCAGCTTGGTCAACGCAACGTTCTCGGGAACCTCTATTTCCACTTGAAAACCCCTTTGCGCCAGGTGTAAGCGAAGCCCACGGTGAGAATTACCAGGAAGGCCATCACTACCCAGAAGACGCCATGGCCCGCACCGAGAGTCCCCGTCTGCTTACCCCCGGCCGCAACAGCCCAAGGCAACAGAATCAGGATTTCCACGTCAAACACGAGGAATTCGATGGCAAGCAGGTAGAAACCAATATTGAATCGCTGACGTGCGTCGTGAAGCGGATTCATGCCCGATTCGTAGGGCATCCCCTTCACATCAGTCCGTCGCCGCTTGGGGCCGACCAACTGAGCGATCATCAGAATAGAAGCCGCCATCACCGTGGAGATGACGACGAACAAAAACACGGGAAACGCAGGTGAGGTCATAACTGCGGAAGGTTTTTTAACAGGGGTGGTGTACTCGACGCGGCTCCGAACGAGGCTTCGCTGGCGAAGTCTCAACATTAAGCCCGCTATCAGCTTGTTTCGTTAACGGCCGCGTACGGTATTACAAGTTCCTAAGGCGTGATAGAGCGCCAGCCCTTCGGAATCAAGTCTGGGGGTGCCCATTACAGGCATTTAATGTGCGGAGTTTCCCCCGCGGTTGGGAAAGCAAAATTATACGGATTTTGCATTTTCATAACAGGCAGTTGCCTCGAATTGCATAACCCCCTTCCAGCACACAACTAACGTCAATCTGAACGTGACAGCTTTAAACCCAAGTGCCCCCAGACACCCCAGTACCACAGCAGAAAATCGTCAATCTAAACTGGGACCGATGGCACGAACCCTGGAACCGGGATCAACCGGCGCAGTTTACATTTCGTCCAGAATCACCTGGCATTGGGGTAAGCTGTCCAGGAACATCTTGCCGTAACGCTTCGTGCGGACGCGCGGGTCCAGGATCACCACGATTCCGGTATCTGTCTTCGTGCGTATCAGTCGGCCGAATCCCTGCTTCAACTTGATGATGGCTTCCGGAACCTGATATTCCATGAAGGGATTCCCCCCCCGGGCCTTGATCGCCTCAATCCTGGCCTCCAGCAGGGGGTGATCCGGAACGCTGAACGGCAATTTGGTGATAATCACGTTCTGCAGGGCGTCCCCCGGAACGTCCACTCCCTGCCAGAAACTCTCGGTCCCGAACAACACCGCGCGTGGATCATTCCGGAACTGTTCGAGCAAC
The DNA here is from genome assembly GCA_964596215.1 of uncultured Planctomicrobium sp. GTDB lineage: Bacteria > Planctomycetota > Planctomycetia > Planctomycetales > Planctomycetaceae > JAKFVC01. Next base: position 8,254 of record CAZQUW010000026.1, read on the forward strand.
TGGGTCCGCGGAGTCTGATCTCCCTGGCTGTAAAGTGCGTAATTCTCTTTTCGCAGCCACGGCAGCAGGCGATCGACGCAGTTCTGCAGCATGGAATAGCTGGTAAACAAGATAAACGCCCGCCCTTCGGTTCGCGCCACGTACTTGCGAATCATCGCACAGACGGCCGCCTCGTACTCCATCGGCTGCTCACCGGGATCGGGCATCCCCTGCGGCAGAATCAGCTGCACGTTCTCGCGGAAGTTAAATGGACTCCCCAGCCTGGCTTCCAGAGCCTTGTTGATCCCCAGCCGCCGCTGAACGAATTCAAAGTCATGCCCGGCGACCGCCAGCGTCGCACTGGCCAGAATCACCGTCGGCACCTTGTTAAACAATTCCTCGCGCAACAGCGGCCCCACATCGACGGGCGCCGATGCCAGGGTGGTCTGTTCACGCTTCTTGCCCGACATCTCCAGCCAATGCACGGCATCGTTCGTCGATTGCCTCAGCCACGCTTCCAGCGATACGGCCAACCCCTGGCAGCGCTCCGCGGCCGAGGTCAATTCAATCCGCTTCGAATCATCCGCGATATCGCGTGAGGCACTCGCAATCAGGGACCCCAGCTTGAGCAAGTTCGCGCACAAGTCGACTTCCACATGCAATGGTGTGCGGATCCGGCCGTTGGGTTTGCCCGTCACATGCTGCGCTTCCCGCACGCCATAGAAGAAGTCGCGAGCCTCAAACCGGATCTCATGCGCCAACCGCTGGGCATCGACCAGATTGTGATGCACCAGCAGGCCGCGATTGGTGCGATCATTGTAGAGTTTCGACAGCAAGTACTCGACCTGCCCGCTGGTGACGGTGATTCCCAGATGATCGCTGGCCACCGCTTCCACCGTGTGGGCTTCATCGAAGATGACCACATCGTAATCGGGCAGAATCTGGGCTCCCTCGCGACGAATTGCGAGGTCCGAAAAGAACAGGGCGTGATTCACCACCAGGACGTCGGCGTTCCACACCCGCCGGCGAGCCTTGAAGTAGTAGCATTCCTCATACGTTGGGCAGCCTTTTCCCAGGCAATTGCCATGTTCGCTTTGAACTTCATCCCACACATCCGGCAGCGGACGGAAATCGAGACTCGCGCGGCTGCCGTCGGTGGTATCGGCCGACCATTCCAGCAGGGCACTTAACTGTCGCAGTTTTTCGTCTTCAGAGAACAACGACGCGGCGCGCTCACGCGTTCCGTACAGCCTCCGCAAGCTGACATAGTTGCTGCGCCCCTTCACCAATACGGCAGAAAACTCGACCGGCAACACCGAATTCAAGAAGGGTATGTCGCGGCCGATCAACTGCTCCTGCAGCGAAATTGTATGGGTCGAAATAATAATCGGCTTGCGCTTCGGTAGCGGTTCGCCCTCGTCATCGCGCCTCCCCTGATTCGCCGTCGCAGCCAGAATGGCCGGCACCAGATAGGCGAAGCTTTTCCCGACACCCGTCCCGGCTTCGACGATCAAATGCTTCTTTTCCGCAATCGCCCGCTCAACGGCCTGTGCCATCTCCAGCTGCTCGGAACGATGCTCGTATTTCGGCAAGCGTCGCGCAATGTGCCCCTGCGGTCCGAGAACTCCCAGGGAACTCAGGGGAATATCTTTCGGGTCTTCGGGATCGGGAGTCGGTTTCGGCTTCTTCGATGCCACAGTGGGGTCTTGCTGAAATAATTGAGCACAAATTAAGCCCCGGCTGGGGCGACACAAGCTGCAATCGCCAGAATTGAAGTCGCACGATTCATTCGGGCAATCGGCTGCATCCCTGAAACAGGCCTTCCCGGCCCAGCCATCCAGCGGTTGCGGCGACAAATACCTCAATCACCGGGATTCACGAGGCTGATTCTGGACGATTGGATGCGGTATAGCAATTCGGTACGTCGGTTTTGCCACCAGCGGCCCGCTGATACCAGCCAGAATCGCAGAATCGCACCACTTCCTGGCAACACGGACGGACCCGGGAGACTCCGCCCGAAGGCATTATACCCCCAACAGAACCCGGGCCAACCAGCTCACCGGCAAGTCGGGCTGCACAAACCGTTTCGGTTCCCCGAGATGTCGCGCGACATTCTCCGCCGCGAGATAGCCGCTGCGCACCGCTCCCTCCATGGTGCTGGGCCAGCCGGTCGCCGTCCAATCGCCGGCGAATGACACATTCGCAATGGGCGATTGCGAACCGGGCCGCAACGCCTCGTTCTGCGGCAGCATCGAGAGACACGCTTTATGCTCGGTGACAACACGACTATTCATCAAACGAGCACTCTTCGCCAGGGGCCAGATCTCCGCAAGTTCGCTCCGAACTTCCTCCACGATGTCACCCTGCGAGCGTCCCTCCAGCTCCCGCGAGGCACTGATCACGACTTGATAGTAGTTTGCCACATCGCCGCCCGGCGTATCGACGGCACCGCGGTCAAACACCCACTGGCTCAAACGGTCCACCAGGGTCGCATGCGGCAACGGCATGATCGGTTGATCAAACCACAGGTGGACGCTGGAAATCGGCGCCCATTCGAGTTGCTTCAACCCCTGAATGGAGGGCAGGGCGGCCACATGCTCCGGCAACAAGCCAGTTACACTGAAGCTGGGAACCGCGAGAATCACTTCGTCGGCTGTGATGCTGCGGCCGTCACGCAGCTCGGCTCCGATGGCGCGATCATTCTCCGTGATGATGCGGTTCACGCCGGCCTGAGACTGCACGTCAGCACCTTGACTTCGCAACCATCCGGCAACCTGATGACTATACAGTGTGTCCAGCGACGCCGTGGGGATCTGCAGCTCCCACCCATGCCGGTTCGCCAGGAATGCATCCACGAACACCTTACGAGCATCCTTCACGACGATGCGATCCAGGCTCTCGCTCAATGCACTGACGAGGACCACCTGCCAGACGCGCTGGATCGTATTGGCCGTCTGCCGATGCCGGTGCAGCCACTCCAGGAAGATCTGGTTCGATCCAGAGTTTCGGCGATGTGCCAGCGCCCTCAGCCCCCACGCCAGACGCCATTTGTCATACCAGGTGAGATAGCTCAAGGCCGCGAAACTGGGCAGCAAATGGAGCGGTGCCGGCAACCGACTGGCAGCCAGCACGTGGGTTCGTTGATTGGGTCCGATAAACGTGATCGACGGCTCGGTGCGGAGCTCGCCACCGATACCGGTCGTCCTGCAGAAATGCTGAAAATTGGTGCAACAACCAAGATTCACATGCTGACAATTATCAATCGTCGTGCCAGTCGACTGATCCACGAAGGAACTCGCGCGGCCCCCAAATCTGGACCGCGATTCCAACAGGATGATGCGATTGCCTGTTGATACCAACGCGGCCGCAGCCGCCATGCCGGCGAGTCCGCCTCCAATGATAATGATGTCGGGCATGTCTCCGCCTGTAGGATGGTCACTCCTGCCCGTCTTCGCGGCACTCAGCGATCTTCGCTTGAGAATCCAACTCGCAATATCAAGAAGAGACGGGGCAAGAGTGCCCATCCTATGGCAAGTCATCGGCCACGGTCTATGCGGGAGGGGGCGGTAACGGTGCAATCGACCGCGTTCCCTTGCCATGCCGAGCCTTCATATCAAACAATCCAAAAATCTCGGAAGCATTCAGGCTTAATGAGACATTCGTGTTGTCACCCTCACCCAGCACCGACGCGAAGATCTGCCGCTTCTCATTCAATACGCGATCGATTCGCTCTTCGATCGTATCCTTCGAAATAAACTTCGTGACAATCACCTGTGTTTTCTGGCCAATACGATGCGCCCGGTTGATCGCCTGATCTTCGACAGCCGGATTCCACCAGCGATCGAACAGGAACACATATCCGGCGAACTGCAGATTGAGCCCCACCGCGCCCGTTGCGTAGCTCATCATCAACAGGGGACGATCGGGGGCCTCTTTGAATTCTGCGAGGATGGGCTCACGCTGCTTCGGCGGAATTCGGCCGTGATACACCAACGGATTGAAACGGGCCAGCTTGTCTTCCAGAAAATCAATCGTCTTGGTCCATTGGCTGAACAAGATTGCCTTGCCACCGCTGGCGGCAATTTCTTCCATGTCGGCTTCTAATCGTTCCAGCTTGGCGCTCTCACCCGTGACCGGTTCGTAGTTAGTAATCTGCTTTAACCGCAGCACCAGCTCAAACACATGCTGAACGGAAATCGAATCCCCCATCGCATTCAGACGGATAATGCCTTCCTTTTCCGCCATTTCGTAGGCCATTTTCTGCGCCGGCGCGAGTTCCAGGATCTCGTCGCGATCGAACCGGGGGGGCAGATCCTTCATAACCAGATCCTTGGTCCGCCGCAGAATGTAGCTCTTCGAGAGCTTCTGCAGCTGTCGCAGATCAGGGCACGAACTCTCTGGAATAACTTCCATGAACTCGTACAACGAAGCCATCTCTTCCGGCCGGTTTTCGATCGGCGTTCCCGTCAGTGCCCAGCTCCGTTTGCGCGGGATGCCGCGCGCCGTCACAGCAGTCCGGGAACCCCGATTCTTGATGCGCTGCGCTTCATCCAGGACCAGCAGATCAAACTTGGGGGGATCATCTGCCAGCATTTCAAAGTCCCGAACCAGGACCTCGTAGTTGGCCAGCAAGATCGGCACCCCCGGCATCGTCCACTGCAGCTTCCGATGCGCGGAATCCCCCTCGATCGTCACGATCGGCAGTTCCTCGGCCCAATTTTTGAACTCACGCTGCCAGTTGGGGATCAACGGTTTCGGGCAGACCAGCAAAATGCGATTGACCTGTCCGGCACGCAACAACAGCCGCATGGCCGTGATGGTCTGCATGGTCTTACCGAGCCCCATTTCATCAGCCAGCAAGGCCGCCTGTTGCGCAAACAACCAGGCAATTCCCTCGTACTGATAGGGGAACGGCTCAAAGGGCATGATCAATTCCTGCCCCTTCAGCCACGTCTCCAACGGCGGCTGCAGCAGGTAGAACAACCGGTCCTCGATCGACACAGCGTCCTTGGGCGGCTTGACCCTCGTCCGCTTTTCGGGCACCTCGGGCTCGGGCGGCGGAACCTGATTGGGATCCAGGGCCCCCGGAGGCAGCAGGGCGATCAAGTCCGCTGCTGAAGGACCATTTCCGCTTCCCTCCCCGGATCCCCCCCCGCCAGTCTTTTCAGGCTTGGGGGCGAGGAATTCAAATCCCTCCGGAAACGTCAGTCCGAAGGTCGGGACCTTTCCCCAATAGGGGGTCCATTTGGTCGTAGCCTGACCTTTGGAGAACAGCGGTACGTTAATCACCTGGACGCCGCTGGAGGCCCCGCGCTGTAAGGCGCTGTTAAATCCGGCAATGTGGATTTGCGGCTTGAACCCGAGATCCACTTCCGCACACGCGACGCCATAATCCGGAGTCGCACTCGGGGAGGGGAGGGCCTCTTCAGCCGCTGTCGCCTCGACGGTCGCGGCCGCACTCGCGGACGGTTCGGTCGGTTCAGTGGCTGCCACAGAGCGACGCGGCGAAGTCACTTTGGCCTTGGAGAGCTGCTCATTAACAAATTGCCGCGCGAACTGCTGCGGGTCGAAGTGCGGGCGCGGAATTGCCTCGGAACCATTGGCCGGATCGGCAGCAGGCGGTGTGCCGAGGGCCTGTTGCCCGGCTTTAGTTTCAGTCACTGGAGATGAATCGGACATGTGTCTTCCGCCTCTAGTTGGCTGCTGATCGATCCGCGATCAGAACTCGCTCGGAGTACTCGGGCGGCATGGCATGCGACTTTCGAGATTGCTCTTCAGATGCCACGGCGAACGTGATCGAACGCGGAGTGATCGGCGAGACTCACTTCCCGTTTTTCACGGTCTCCAGCAACGCTTCCCGCACGCGTTCAAACGGCTCACGCATATCGGCATCTTTGGGGACTTGCGTCGTCTGTGTTTCCAACTCACCACGGTCGGCATTGTGCCCCGAGTGAACTCGAAACCATTGCCGCCCGATCTTGAAACCCGATTCCGTGGCTGATGGCACCTTCTCCGATTGATCGGCGTCCAGACACCCAATCGGCATCGCAACATGGTTGCGCAACTCCAGGATCTCCGTTCGCTCGGTCAGGATCAGATGGGGCTTTACCCCCACCTTTTCGACCAGCGTTCGGGCAATCACTTCACCCATCACGTAGGGCCCCAACGTCGAACCGTACAGAATCTCCTGGGTACGATTGGGCTTCAGCGGGGCCGTGCATTGAAACTCCAACGGCCGCCCGTGCCGATTGGTGATCAAGAGACCGCCGACGAAGCCCTGTTCGGGAACCTCCATAGCGGTGAGGAACCCGAGGCGGAACTGGTCTTTTTTTTCCGTCGCGGACATGCGTTTTCGTCTCCCCCTGCAAACATCGATCAAACAATCATGCGCACTCTGCGAGCGGCCGACACGTTCGCGACTCAACAGACCCATCGACAATTGTCGTAGCGATGCTCGCCAGAGCGTGGGAACTTGTGGTTCACCCCACGCACTGGCGAGCGCGGCTACAATTTGTCTTATCTGGTGTCCGTCAGCGACGCTCACCGTTCTGCGGCATCAAACCGCCCGACTCCAGACTTTGGCTCTCACCCCATGTTAAATGGGGATGAAGCCTACCCAATGAAATCGACCCTCGGGCTGGAGGGACTTGAACACTGCTCGCCTCTTCACCGGGCATTTGAAGGAACTCCTGCAGCGTGATTGCGTTCGCCGTAAGTTACAGCAAGGTAGGAAGTAAAGAAATTTCCCCAGATTCGTCTCACCCTCGTCCTGGAATCCGCAACGAATCGCCCCAAACCTTCGCAGCTTGAATGTTAAGGAGCGACTCAAATCGTCGGGTGGACTACTAGCCGCGGCCAGCAGGCGATACGATAAAATTGATTCACAGGCGAAGCAATTTTTGCCGCAAGAAACCCAAACCCAGCCAAAAACGCACAAGCCTCCACCTGCGGTTTTTCCTTCCAAATTGAGCCTCAACCGTGCCCGCACCGTTGCCCACCCCCAATCCGATGTCCTGTCCGGAACGCCTTAACCGGGCCGCATTACAACGCCGGCAATTTGTCCGGCTGCGTGCTTTATTGGCGGAAGTCCTTCCCAGTAATCCATTTTGGATGAGTCGCTTCGCGGCGGCGGGACTGAGTCTGAACGATATTCAGTCGCTGGATGATCTGCAAAAACTGCCACTGGTCACCAAGCAGGAAATCGTCGCCGACCAGGCCGCACATCCTCCTTATGGAACCAACCTGACTTATCCTCTGACGGCCTATTCCCGGATGCATCAGACTTCTGGTACGACAGGGCTGCCGCTGCGCTGGCTGGATGTCCCGCGGAGCTGGGGCGGTTTCCTGGAAAACTGGGCGCAGATCTATCGCATGATCGGCCTGACGCCTGAAGACCGTTTGTGCTTCCCCTTTTCGTTCGGGCCGTTCCTGGGGTTCTGGGCCGCCTTTGACGGTGCGGCAAAGCTGGGAAACTTGTGCCTCTCTGCGGGGGGACTTAGCAGCCCTGCCCGATTGCAGATGATTTTCGATCACCGGGCCACCATTGTGTGCTGCACACCGACTTATGCCTTGCGATTGGCCGAGGTCGCTGCCGAATTAGGTTTTGATCTGGCATCGAGCGCCGTACGTGGCCTGATCGTGGCCGGGGAACCGGGGGGCTGCCTGCCGACAATGCGTCAACAACTGGAGACCGCCTGGGGCGCCCGCGTCTTCGATCACTGGGGCATGACGGAACTCGGTCCGCTGGCGACGGAAAGCGTGGGCTATCGCGGCGGATTATATGTCCTGGAATCGGAATGCATCGCCGAAATCATCGATCCGCAAGGGACGCAACCTGTACCCGTAGGGGAGCCCGGTGAACTGGTCATCACGAATCTCGGACGGTGGGGAAGCCCGTTGCTCCGCTACCGCACCGGCGACATCGTGCGGGCCGACACCACCCCCAGCCCTGATGGCTATGAACTGTTGCGACTGGCGGGAGGTATCCTGGGACGTGCGGACGACATGCTGACGATCCGCGGTAACAACTTTTATCCGAGCGCTCTGGAAGAATGGCTGCGACAAATCCCGCACATCGCCGAATACCGCATCAAATTGCGAGATCAGAAGGCAATGCAGCATCTGGAAGTCGAAATCGAACCCGACTCCGCGTCGCAAAGCCCCGAATCGCGAGCCGCCTTGATCGAGCAAGTCATCCAGGTCTTCAAGTCGCGACTGAATTTCCAGGTTCAAGTGACGGCCGTCGCGGCCGGCGAGCTGCCCCGCTTTGAAATGAAGGGCAAACGCTTCCACAAAGAAAGTCGTTGATCGCGATTCAGCGCGTCACGCGGCGCTTCGAGCTTGTCTCGCGAAATCGATCTCACGCCGCCGCGCGAACAGTCGCCATCTGACAACCCCATCTGGCAACCCCATCTGACAACATTGACACCTGCGATCCAGCAGACCACACTCACGAGGTACCTTCTCAGGAGAGCGCCTCATGAAATCCTGTCTGCTGTACCATTGTCGGTGCATTACGTCTGGTTTGATCCTGCTGGTCTGTTCGCTATCCCCGGCCTCTGCGGCGGATCCGATCACATCACCCCGCCCGGGAACCTTGCCCACCGATGCGCAAGGAAAGCCACTAAATTTCGATTTCGAAACGGGTACGCTGCAGGATTGGACGGCAGAGGGTCCCGCCTTTCAAAAGCAGCCCATCGCCGGTGACACGGTCCACAAACGCCGGGCCGATATGAAAAGTGATCATGCCGGCAAGTTCTGGATTGGCGGCTACGAGATTGCCCAGGATTCCCCCGTCGGCACGCTGACCTCAGTGCCATTTGTCGTGAAGCAACCCTTCGCCAGCTTTCTCGTCGCTGGCGGATCGACCGATGCGACCTGCGTTGAACTGGTTGCCACTGACGGCGGCAAGGTCATCCACCGCATCGCGGGCGATGAAACCGAGGCCCTCAAGCCAGTCACCGTGAATCTCTCTGGCTACGTGGGCAAAGAGATCTCCATTCGCCTCGTCGATCGCCACACGGGTCACTGGGGCCACCTCAATTTTGACGACTTCCGCTTTCACGAGAAGCAACCGAATTATCCCGAACGCACGGCTCCGTTGCAGCCCGATGTGTTCGCCCATGCCGGACTCTCCCCGGCAGAAGCTGCTCAGGCGATGAAGGTTCCCCCCGGCTTCCAGGTGACGCTGTTCGCCGGTGAACCCGACGTCCAGCAACCGATTGCGATGGCCTTCGACGATCGCGGCCGCCTGTGGGTGGCCGAGGCCTTTTCTTATCCGATCCGTCTCCCTGAAGATCAGGCCAGGGACCGGATCGTGATCTTCGAAGACAAGGATCAGGACGGCAAATTCGATACCCGGAAAGTGTTCACCGACCATCTGAACCTGGTCAGTGGAGTCGAACTCGGCTTTGGCGGAGTCTATGTCGGTGCCGCCCCGAATCTGCTGTTCATTCCCGATCTGGATGGAGACGATACACCCGACGGACCGCCGCAAGTACTACTCGACGGCTGGGGCTATCAGGATACTCACGAAACCCTGAATTCCTTTATCTGGGGGCCCGACGGCTGGCTGTATGGCTGCCACGGCGTCTTCACCCATTCGCGCGTCGGAACTCCAGGTACGCCTGACGAAAAGCGGATCCCCTTGAACGCCGGCATCTGGCGTTACCATCCCACGCGGCATCAATTCGAACTCTTTGCCGAGGGCACCAGCAACCCGTGGGGTGTCGACTTCAACTCACGCGGGCAAGCGTTTGAAACGGCCTGCGTGATTCCGCATCTCTATCACATGATTCAAGGCGGCCGTTATCAGCGTCAGGCGGGGACCCATTTCAATCCCTTCACGTACGATGACATCAAGACGATCGCGAAGCATCGCCACTGGCTGGGGGGCACGCCACACAGCGGGAACGGCAAGTCGGACGCGGCGGGCGGCGGCCATGCCCATGCAGGAGCGATGGTCTACCTGGGGGGGACCTGGCCGCTGCAATATCACGATCAGTTATTCATGAACAACATCCACGGAGCCCGCCTCAACATGGATGCTCTCACCGCGAATGGATCGGGTTATAGCGGTGACCGGGCTCCCGATTTCCTGTTTGCGAACGACATCTGGTCGCAGATCCTGTACCTGACTTACGGGCCGGACGGGAACGTCTATATGATCGACTGGTACGACAAAAACCAATGTCATCACGGCAATATCCCCGGTCACGATCGCACCAACGGACGCATCTTCAAGATCAGCTATACCGGAACCGAAGGTGCCAATCCCGCGCAGCAGCCCGCGGCAGAACTCAACTTGCGTCTCAAGAGCGACGCGGAACTGGCCCAGTTGCAACTGGACTCCAACGACTGGTTTGCACGGCACGCACGTCGCATTTTGAAAGAACGGGCGGCCGGCATCGGCACCATGGTCACCGGGAAGCCAAGAATCTCTCTCGCGGCCCTCAACAGCTTGACTCAACTCGTCTTAAGAGGGGGGGACGAAGTTCACCGATTGCGTGGCGTATGGGGTCTGCACGCTGCCGAGAAGTTAGTTCCCCCGTTGCAGCTACAGGCACTACAGGACCCCAGCCCCTACGTTCGTGCCTGGACCATCCAATTGGCCTGCGAACAAGGCCGCCCGACCGACGCCGTAATCGCCAGACTGGTGACTCTGGCCCAGGCCGATCCGTCGCCGGTGGTCCGCATGTATCTCGCCAGTGCAGCCCTGCGACTGCCACTTGCTGATCGACAGGCCCTGTTACCCAAATTGCTAAGTCACGCCGAAGACGCCGATGACCACAATCTGCCATACCTATACTGGTATGCCTCCGAGTCGCTCGCTGCAGCTGATCCACAGGCCGGATTGAAACTGATTGCCGCGGCGCAGATTCCGCTGGTTCGCGGATATTTGATCCGTCGATTAACCCAGACCAACGACCCGGCCATCCTGAATCAACTCGTCGCCGAGGTCCTCGGAACAGCCACTCAGCCTGCGGACCAGTTGCTGGCGCTGAAAGAGATTACCGAAGGCTTGCGGGGCCGACGCCAGGTCCCCATGCCCGCGGGTTGGAGCGAACTCTATCGCCAGTATTCGCAGAGCACAGACGCCGGAGTGCGCGGCGCGGCGCTCAATCTGGCGATTACCTTCGGTGATCCTCAAACGCTCGCAGCCCGGCAATTACTGCTGTCCAATCCGGAATCTGACATGGGCGAACGTCTGGCCGCCATTGACGCCCTGGTCGCCAGCAAGGCCCCGAACCTGGCTCCCGTGCTGCAGAAGCTGCTGGCCACGCCAGAACTCGCCGGTCCTGCCGTGCGAGGTCTGGCGACCTATGACGATCCCCACACCCCCACCGCAATTCTGGCAGCCTACAGCCACTTCGACACAGCGCAAAAACGCGATGCCCTCAATACTCTGGCGTCACGTCCGGCATATGCGATCGCCCTGTTGAAAGCCGTAGAGCAGAAGAAAATTCTGGCCACGGATCTCTCGGCCGACCTGGTCCGTCAGTTGCGCAGCTTGAAGAACGAGGAAATTGAGCCTTACATCACCAAAGTCTGGGGCACGCTGCGCGATACGCCCGCCGATAAAGCCCTGTTGATCACCTCGCTCCGCGCCATGCTGCGAGCCGCCCCGAAGGACACTCAGCGGCCGGACTTATCATTGGGACGGGCGATCTTCGTCAAGACGTGCCAGCAATGTCACACGCTGTTCGGAACCGGGTCAAAAGTCGGTCCCGAACTGACGGGGTCCAATCGGGCGGATCTCAATTATACTCTCTCCAACATCGTCGATCCGAGCGCCCAGATCGGCAAGGACTACCAGGTGCAGGTCATCGTCACCAAAGAAGGCCGCACGCTGAATGGCATCGTGAAAGGCGAAGATCAGAACGCCGTCACCCTGGCCACGGCCAATGAAACTGTCATTCTACCCAAAACGGAGATCGATGAGCGGGTCACCAGTGATAAGTCGATGATGCCCGATGACATCCTAAAACCTCTCAACGAGCGTGAGATTCGCTCGCTCATTGCCTATCTCGCCAGCCCCGGTCAGGTGCCTCTGGCAGTTGCCGGCGGCGCTCCGGCAGTGATGTTCAACGGCAAAGATCTCACCGGCTGGACGGGTAACACCGAGCTCTGGTCGGTGGAGAATGGCGAACTGATCGGCCGGACCGCGGGTCTGACCCGGAACGAATTTCTGATCAACGAACTGCTGGTCGACGACTTCCGACTCGAGGTTGAAGTCAAGCTGCAGGATGACGCAGGCAACAGCGGCATTCAGTTCCGCAGCCTGGCACAGCCTGCGGGGGAGGTGCAGGGATATCAGGCCGACGTCGGTCCAGGCTGGTGGGGTAAGCTGTACGAAGAACACGGTCGTGACTTACTGTGGGACAAGTCGGGCGAAGCACACGTGAAGCCGGGGGACTGGAACCGCTACGAAATCGTCGCGGTCGGCAGCCGGATTCGCACCTTGATCAATGGCCAGCCGTGCGTCGATCTGGAAGATCCTGCTGGTGCGCAATCGGGCATCACCGCATTGCAGCTGCATTCAGGCGGCAAGACTGAAGTCCGCTATCGCAACTTCAAATTGACACCTTTAGCGTCAACCCCCAGGCCGCCTGCCGGTGGCACGTATCTCGCCAGCACTCCCGGTGCTATCCCTGCGGCAATCAAATTTCGCAAGACGACGATTGAGGTCCTGGAGAACAAGTTCCGTAGCGAAGGGGTCGCCATGGGCGACTTCAACAACGACGGCCTGCTGGATATCGCCGCCGGCAGCATGTGGTATGCGGCCCCTCAATGGACCGCGCATTCCATCCTGGAAAAACCCGAAGAATTTGCCAAGAAGACCTACAGCAATACCTTCTGCAACTGGGCCGAAGATCTCGATCGCGATGGACGGCTGGACTTGATCGTGGTTGATTTCCCCGGCAAGCAAACGTGGTGGTTCCAGAACCCGGGAGCCAGGGGTGGTCCGTGGCGGAAGCTCGAAATGGTCCCTGTGACCAACAACGAGAGCCCCACATACCTCGACGTCGATGGTGATGGCCGCCGCGAACTGCTCTATGGCGATGCCGAGGGCCGTATGTGCCTGGCACGCCCCGACGCCGATCCGTTCGCACCGTGGAAAGTCACACCGATCAGCACTCCGAAGGCTCCCGGGACTGAGCGTTTCTCGCACGGCCTGGGTGTCGGCGACATCAATCGTGATGGTATCAACGACATTGTCGGCACAGCCGGCTGGTGGGAGGGAGCTGCCGCAGCCTCGAACGAACCGTGGAAGTTCCACCCGGCCAGACTGGGCGAAGCGCAGGCCCAGATGTACGTGTACGATTACGATGGAGATGGCGACAACGACGTCGTCGGTACGAGTGCCCATCGCCGCGGCATGTGGTTCCACCAGCAAACGGCTGACGGCTGGAAAACCCAGGAGTTCGACAAGTCAATCGCTCAGACCCACGCCCTGTGCCTGGCCGACATCAACGGCGACGGCCTGCCCGATCTCGTCACGGGTAAACGTTACTATGCCCACAACGGCAACGACCCCGGCGAAGATGAGCCCCCCTATCTGGCCTGGTACGAGTTACAGCAAACCGACAACACGGCCAAATGGGTCCAGCATATCATCGACGAAGACAGCGGAGTCGGGACTCAGTTCGAGACCTACGACATGAACGGCGACGGCCTGCTGGACATCATCGTGGCCAACAAACGCGGGGTGTATCTGTTTGAGCAAACTCGGGAGAAGCCGTAGCCCAATCTTATGAGCTCGGAAAGCAGTGGCTCGACAAGATCAGGCTGACCTCGAAACACCTGGATCAGGTGATCCGGGGTCGGCCGTCAAATGATAGTGACCCTGTGAGCGGACTGACTTTTCAGGTGCGGGCTGTTCTGCGGACTACGTGCTTTTCTCAAGGGGTTGAGTTGGCAGGAGCCGCAGGAGTCGCTGGAATTTCGCCGAGCGTTAACCAGGGTCGGATCTGCTCCCATGTCTTCGGACCAATTCCCGGCACCCGACTGACATCTTCAATCGACTTGAACGATCCGTGTTCATCGCGGTAGGCCACAATCTTGCGCGCCGTCTTCTCGCCAATTCCCTCCAGCAACGTCCATTCAAACCAGGGGGCTTGATTAACGTCCAATCGATAGTCGTATTGTCGCGCCGGAAGCCGATCAATCTCGATCGGGGCCTGCCCCCAGCCATTCAGCCGCACCCAGTACAGCAGCATTAACCCAATGGCGACCGTGACCAGTGACCCCACAAACAACTGATCGCCGCGTCGCAACCATATGGCCCGGGAATCCACCGGCAGAGGAACTGGCGGGGCAGGGGGCTTGACCGGTGGGTTCATGGATCGGTGTGTATGCGAGGAAACAACGTCGAGGTATTGTCTCCCATACTACACCGTTTGCCACTCCTGTACAAACAAAATGTTCAGTGCAACCGGAGATGCCACAAATCAGTCTAACTCAACGCGGCGGAGCAAACCTGATCTTTTCGATATAGTGGACCACCTGTTGAGACCGCTCATCAAAACGGCCGCTGCAGGCACTGACTGCCTTGATGACATGACCATAATGCAGAGTTTTATCGGCATCGATTTCGACCACTGTGTCCTTGGCCGCGGGGCCGCCGGGAATGCCGCCGATGGCTCTCAGAATTTCAGCATTGAGTCGCACGAAGGCTCGATCGTCATTCCCGAGCTGGCGCTGCCCAATCTGCAGGCTGGCCAGGTTCCCCTGGGCATCAGAAATCAGCCGTACCTTGAGGTCCTGGTCGACGCTTACACTCTGGCCAGGTTCGCGCCCAAGCGGCAGATTGACGTCAAAATGACCTTCGGCCTGCACGAACTTTAACGTCAACATGAAGAAGATCATCAACTGAAAGACACAGTCGATCATCGGTGTCATATCGGGTTTCACAGACGCCAAACACCACTCGCGATGTCGCATGGCAGGCCCCTTCAGAATTGAAGATTCGACCAGATGTGCGCTGACACCTTCGAATCCTAATCGGAAAGGATCCCTGTACAAAGAGAAAAATCACGGCGAACCGTGATTTCTCATTGAGCTGCATCGATGCTTGCCTGCGTCGGCTGGCGTCAGTTTCCAGG
>CAZQUW010000026.1:23436-37777 GCA_964596215.1 uncultured Planctomicrobium sp.
AAGAAAATCATCAACTGGAAGACGCAGTCGATCATCGGCGTCATATCCGGCTTCGGCATCGGGACTTCTTCGCGACGTTTGGCCATGAACGCTTCAGCTCCACTGACCCACCCCTGCAGGTGGCGTCGGTCAATCTGTGTACTTGGTTTTCAGCAACTTCAACAAATGGCGACGGAACAACGACACCGCGGCTTGAAACTCCAGCGGCGGAGGTCCATGGCCAGCCCAGGAATGCGCAATGCTATTCTTTCGGCGCTTCTTCCATGGCCTGCAATGCAAACTTCTCGTAACCCTGTTCCTGATACATCTTGATCAGGTCCTGGATGACACCGATGGGGACTTCGGAATCAGAACGCAATTTCACTGTCGTCTTGATGCCTTCCCCCGGATGCTGCAGCTTATACATCTGCAGATCCTTCTTAATTCTGGGTGTCATCTGGCCCACGGACACATCTTCACCAGGCAGAAACACCAAAGGATCGGGGACGCGCTTTGAACCATCTTCATTGCGGATGAAGCCGATGTTAATAGTAACTTCGTCTTCGCGTTTCACCTTCGGGGGCTTCGCGATTTCACTTTCGGGTAACTTGACCCGTTCGTCCGCCTGCGTGCTCTCGAAATTAATGACGAGCATGAAGAAGGTGATCAACTGGAAGACGCAGTCGATCATCGGCGTCATGTCGACTTCCGGTGTTTCCATTGCCATGGATCAATCCTGAGGTTTCAAATCGAGGTGATTGCACCATCAAAAGCCCGGGTCAGGCCATGCCGCCTACACAGACGGACTCGCGGGCGCGGCGCCTGTCGCTGCCGCGGGAGCAGCTCCCGTGGCCGGCTTCTTGGCCGATGCGAACAGCTTGCCCATCAACCCTTCCGAGACCATTCCGACTTCGAACTGCAAGCGACCGACCTTGTTCTTGAACAGACCAAACGCGAAAACAGCAGGGATAGCGACGGTCAAACCTTCCATCGTCGTCACGAGGGCGGTCATAATACCTTCGGCCAGTTCCTTGGGCTTGGGTGACGTTTCCGATTCCGCAATCACGCGGAACGAGTCAATCATACCCTGCACCGTACCGAGCAATCCGAGCATCGGTGCGGTCGCGATGATCAGGCCGATGTAACTCAGCTTGTGATCGAGATTCATCGATTCTTCATCGCCGGCTTCGGACATACCAGCCATCGCTTCTTCCTGCCCCTTCGACAACCGCGCCATGCCGGCAGTCAGCACCTTGCCAAGAAAGGAATCATTGGCCTTGGCGGTTTCGTAGGCCCCTTGGTAATCGCGGGCATTGATCTTTTGCTCGAACGATTCGATCAGGGCTGCCGGCAGGAAGTTTTCCCGGCGGAATGCCATCATGTTCATCGAGATCAAGGCGACCAGCACGAATGATTCGATCGCGATACACGCACCAAACGGTCCTGACGCCACGATGATCCACATCAGATAACTACGGCCGGGCTGCGGGGGCGCGGAATCAGTCGCCTTCTCCTCTGCGGCACCGTCTTCAGCCGGGGCTTCTTCGTCAGCTGCGGGCTCTGCTTCAGGTTCCGCCTCCGCCTTTTTGCCCTGGGCATACAAATTGTTTTGCCAGCCGGTTTGCACCGTTACGGTAGTCATCCCGAAGGCGACTGCCAGAACGAACATCCAGTACCAGGTTTGCAGACTCTCTTTTCGCCGCATGAACTGAATCATCGTCCTGTTCAACTCCAGTATGTCACTAAGCCTATGAGATCTTGATCGAGCCCTGCTGCAGGACTAAACCGATGAGGTAAAGGTCAGCTGTTTAACGATCTTGCGGCCAAAGTCAGTCTTCACTAACTGGCAACCCACACAAGAATACCACTTTTCCCGACATTCCGAGACGGTCTGCGTCAGAATCCACGATTCTAAACAGACCAGCTGGCAGATTCCAGACGTCCGGGACTTGACGTCATGACGAAAATCAGCATTTCGAGATCAGCCATTGGCCGCGGGAGCTTTCAACTTCTGGGCCCACGGACTGTTCGGATATTCCGATGTTAACTTATCTGCGGCCTCATTGGCCCGATCGGGCTGCTGCACCGCATTCCACAGCCGCGCCAGGTTATACAAGGCCTCGGGATGGTAGGATTTTTCAGTCGAGAACAGCACGTCCACGTGCAGGTAGGCGATCAATGCATCCTTGGTTTTGGCACTCGCCTGGTAGCAATCGCCCTGCCGCACATAGGCTTCAGCCTGGACTTTGGAATCTTCCGGCGAGGATTGATCGATGACTTCGTCGAGCAACTTGATCGCTTCCGGGAACTTGCTCTGCAGTTGCAGGCACCGGGCCAGACCGAGCTTCGCTTCCAGCTTACGGGATTCTTCCACCGGCCCCTTGGTCGTCATCCCGGTGACCGCTTCGAATGCCGCCTGGGCCTCCGGGATCTTGTTTTCGGCCAGAGAGACACGGGCCAATGCAATCTTCGCTGCCATCTTCTGATCGTTCCCGGAAGCCTTTTCGAGAATTTCGGCGGCCGACTTGGCAGCTGCGGCATCCCCCTTCACGAGATTCAGTTCGACCTGCAGGCCGGCGGCGTCGTAGAAGTGGCGGCTGTCACTGTTCTTGCCTTGGAAATCGGCCAGCTTCTTCAGGACATCGGGAATCTTCGAAGGATCGGTCAGGGCCATCCGGGCCAGCGTCCGCACCGTAAAGTAGTCGATGTCCAGCTTCACCCCGGCATTGTCACTCTTGTTGTCCGCGGCAGCCTTGGCGAACCCATCCAGCGCCTGTTGCAGACGCCCGGCCGCTTCGTGGTTGCGGGCCGACTTCAACGAGGCCGGTTCACCATCCCAGAGAATCTCCGAAACTTCGTTGGCTGGAATGTCCTTCTTCTCCCCCTTCGTCGTCTCAAAGCTGACCTTGTCCTTCGTCACCCCCGTGACCTTGCCGCTGATCTTCGTGGCCACTCCACGTTGCTCCAGGACATCGGCAGCCGTTACCACGGACGCCGAACAGACCACCATCACAGCCATCAACGACAGACGACAGAAACGAGACATGGGACCATTTCCTCCAAGGAGATGCAGCTTTATCGCGTGAGAGCACTTTCGGGTGGTCAAGCGAACATCCGGCGTGGCCCGGATGGTATTTGGACGATTGCGATTCTGACCTTCATTTGGGATACGACAGGCGACGACGACTTCAACTACAACTCTGCCCTATGTGCCGGGTCACACACAACGCTGGGACTGCTGCGATACGAGCTCCGGTATCAGGCTTTCGGCTTAGTCGGCGGCTTAGTCTTGGGACTGGCCGTCGCAGCACCAGCAGAACTGGCAGTGGGTGCACTGCTCGTCTTCGGTGCGGCCTTCTTCGCGCCAGTTGCAGCGGCACCCGGTGCCACAACGACCTTGGGAATTTCTCCCGCAGCCACCAACGCGAGCGAGGAACGTTTCGGTTTATTGCTCTTTCTAATGAACCAGATCACTCCCACCACCAGAAACAACACCAGCACGCCCCCCATCAGCATCATGGAGGAAGTCTCTGCCTTTTCTGCTTTCTTCGCACCCTTCTTGTCGTTGAGTGCGGTTTTCAGCTTGTCTTTATTCTTGCGGATCCGTTCTTTTTCTTTCTTGGCTTCTTCAGCTTCCGCCGCCTT
The DNA here is from genome assembly GCA_964596215.1 of uncultured Planctomicrobium sp. GTDB lineage: Bacteria > Planctomycetota > Planctomycetia > Planctomycetales > Planctomycetaceae > JAKFVC01. The sequence continues at coordinate 27,061 of CAZQUW010000026.1, forward strand.
GGCGTCGGCGATTTCCGACTCCGGAGGATTGCGAACAATGTCGGTCGGAGTCAGCTTCATCTCCGTTTGAATCTCGCGATGCAAAGTATTGAACTTGGCATACTGAGTGTCATTCAGATTCATCTGCATGGCAGTCCGTTGAATCTCGGTGACCGCCCGGCTCAGTTCGTTATTGCGTTTGCCACCTTCAGGCATGGGCACTGCAGCCTTGAAACGGCACAACGCGATGTTGTACCGGGCCTCCAGAAACGGCTCGGTAAATTTGTCCGCTTCCGGAGATTGCATCAGCCGCCGCGAAAGTTCCGCCCAACCCCACATGCCGATCGGCTTTGATTTCTGCTTGGTCAACGCCACGTCCCCCAGCATCGCGACCGCCCATTGGTTGGGTGAATCGGTCTTTCCGCTGGCTGCCCAGTCCTGATAGACATAACAGGCTTCGGTCTGAGTATCGATGGCGTTCTTACGCAGCTTCAACAGTTCCGCAATCATTTCGACCGCAGCTTCGAACTCACCCGCTTTGCGTTTGCAAGCCACCAGCTGCGCCTTCGCGGCCAGCAGCTGCAGGTCGGTGCAGAACATCGGGTCGGCACCAGCCTTGGTGATCAGTTCATTGTAGGCAGTGCTGCCTTGCGCGAAGTAGGTCGCGGCAACCGCCTTGTCGGCCGTGCCTTCTCCCAACGACACATACATCGCCCCGATCCAGGCCAGCGAGTTATAATTCTGGCCTTCTTTACGAGCCAGCATGTTCGACAGGAAACTCTCGAACGATTTCAGCACGGTCTTGTGCTGGTCGGGATTGGACTTTGCCAGGCGATCAAGTTCTTCTTTGAACTGTTTGCCCAGGGCAATGTAAATCGGGAGGATGTCCTGGCCCTGACCGGTCGCGATTTTTTCGAGCTCGGTCATCGCCTTGCGGGCATTTTCCAGGTTCTGCAGGCCGATGTAGGACCGCAGGATCTGCTTGTAGACTTCCTGGGCAAACCGGCCACTCTTAACACCGCTGGCTGGTCGCTTTTCCCCTTCCGGAACGGCGATGGCCGAGACCACCGAACGCTTGTCGGTCTCCAGCAACTTCAGTGCTTCGGCGTACTGCGTGGTCTGGTTGGCGATCTGCGCGAGGGTCAACTTGGCTGTGGCCAGGTCGTCAGGCAGTGGTTCGTTTTCGGCCAGCTTGGGCTCCAGAGTCGCAATGACCTTCTTCAAGGTCTCCTGCGCTTTGGTCTGAAACTCAACCAGTTTCGCGGCAGGTGGTCGCTCGGCTTCGGGCCTGTTGTAACCTTCAATGGCCGCTTCCCACAGCGTCTGCCCCAGCATCAACTGGACCTTGAGATAGGAGGCCGAGTCGGCCGGCACCTTCTCGAAGGTTTGTGCCGCTTTCTCGTAATCCTTGATCTGCAGATACATCCGCCCGAGCATTTCCAGGGCTTCAATCGCCTTGGGGGTGCCCGGCCAGGTGGCGACGATGAAATCTGAAATCCCGATCACCTTTTCGATGTCGGTCTGCTTGTCGTTGTTCCCTTTGGCATTGTAAGCCTGGGCATAGGCCGCCATCGCGAGGTAGGCCGAATCCGACGGCAGCGACTCAGACTCTTCGTCTTTCGCATACCGGCGACCGACAAACTCACCCAGCACCGCCGCGTCATACGAGCGTCGCTGCTCGTAGTAAACGTAGCACAGCGAGTAGCGGCAGGTATTGACTTCCTTGATCTTCGAATCCGATTTCCGCAGCGAAAGTGCCAGATTCAACATCCGGGCGGTTTCATCCAGATGAGCTTCAAACGATTTCTGATAGCGTTTGATTTCTTCCGGATCCTTCGCCCCACGGACCAGATCCTTGGTTTCCTTGATCTTGTTTACCAACTCGCGGGCCTTGCCGTAGGCGGTTTCGAAATCCTTCGGATCAGTGCCGTCGTAATTCAACGCGGCCATCAGCCGGGTGATCATCGACTGTGACGGATCGCGATATTCTCCGCCGGTGCGGTTGACCAGCCGCGCCAGACTGAGGGCCTCGGTCAGCAGCTTCTTCTTATCCTCGTCTTTGACATCACGCGCCTTCGCCTGCATCTCCAGGGCCCGCGCCTTTTCGTAACGAACACCGGTCCCATAGCGGGTCCGAATCATCGTCGGATTCGCTTTCAACCATTCATCAGCCAGCTTATCGACCAGCACGTAGTCGGCCTTCTTGTCCGAATTCAGGCAGATCAACTTGAAATGGGTCACCTGCGCCTGCAGGTTCTTCATCACGGCAGTCTCAGCGTTGTGGCTCAGGAGTTCGCCGTACAATCCCAGGGCCTTCAGCAAATCGCCCTGTTCTTCGAAACACTTCCCCTGGTACATACGCGCATACAAGCCCGCCACCTGGCTGCGATGCTTCTGATGAATGAGCTCAAATTTATTGGCAGCGTCTTTCAGTGTCGCTTGCCGCTTCGGATCTTCTTTGTCGTAGATCTGTGCTTCTTCGTACTGCACAATGGCGACATCCAGCTCCGCGCGCACCTTCAACCGCTCAGTCGCTTCTTTCGCCTCGAACTTTTCGGGCTCCTTTGTCTGCTCAACGAACGGACCGAAATCCTTCCATTGCTTGTCGTACTTGGTAGCCGCATCCTGGAACAGCTTGCTGGCAGCATCAAAATTGTCCTTGGCCTGTTTCAGAAATTCCGCGCGTTTACCGGCATTGCTCGGTGAACGGGACTGCAGAACCGCCACTTTGCCTTTGCCAACCAGCACATTTGCGGCGTCGGAATTGGCCTTCGCCGCCTTCGGATGGTCGGGATTGGCCTTCAGGAATTGCTCGAGGAAGGCTTGTGCGCGGCCGAGCGTGGCGTTGGCAGCCTCGGGATTGCGCTGCAACTTCGCCAGCTGGATCAGCGTCGCGGCCTTCTCGAAAGGAATGACCGCCTTAATGTCGGCGGGGAGATCCGGCCGGGCTTCCGCCCATTCGAGATACTCCATCGCCGTGTCGAAGTATTCCCGATCACGCAGGCCTTCGACGAATTCCAAATACGGCTCCGCTGCTGACAACCGCGAGGTTAGCAGACAAAGAACCGACAGAAACACCAGAGCAAACCGGTGCCGTGCCATAGCGCTCGTTCCGTCTTAGGAATGGATCAACCTGACGCCTCAAGGACGCAATGGTGCGAATCCCCCGAGGTTGCCGTCGACGAGTTGTGGCCCATGCACAACCCGGCGGCCGATGACAAATACGGTCCCGCAGGTCCGTAAATTGGCTCCTCTCAGCATAAACCCCAATTTGTCAGTACGCAAGCAGAGCCGCACCGACAAATCCGTGCGAAGCTGATTCTGGACGAATTAAAACTCTTCCACCACTATTCAGACCGCCAGAAGTGGCATGAGCGACGATCTGGGCTACGGCACGCCAGAAATCACGCTGCGGCCAATTCATTCCGTGGATCAAAGAAACACCAAAACCACCGCGACGATCAGTCGTCGCGGTGGTTTCCGGGAATTGATTTCAAATCGGAGAGCTAGCGATAAGTGCGGAATCGCATCTGCGAGATGGGTTCAGCCGGGGGAGGGGGAACCATGGGAACCATCGGACCGGAATTCGCCCCGGGCTGGGGTTGCGGAACGGTTGAGTAGGGGGCCGGCGACGGAATAACCGTCGAACCGTTGTTGACCGAATTGATCGAAGGAATCGGGGCCGGCGGCATCAACACGTTGGTGCCATTCACCGAATAGGGTGACGCAGGAGCAATGGGAGTCGGAGACCCCGAAACGGGGGGGGCGGCCTGCGGAACGTATTGCCCTTCGACCGGCTGTCCGTCGGGGGGCAGATATTGCTGTCCCACAACAACTTCAGGGCCATACGTGGGTTGGCCATAAATCGGCTGACCGTACGCCGGGGTGGACGAATACGCGGGAACTCCCGAGTCCAACGGGGGGAGCGAGAACGAATTATCGGCCTGGCAGTTGCTGCAACCACCGCTGGTCGCACCGTAATTCACCGGGCTACCGGCAGTTGCCGGCAAACAGCCGCTGTAATCCGCCGCACAGGGAGTGGTGGCGCACGGATTTACGTAGCCACCACCGCCGCAGCTGCAGCAGCCGGACAGCAAAGGTACGAGGAACAGCGCCGAACACGCCAATAACATGTGTTTCATATCCGTCTCCCGGATGGAATCGTTACTTAAGTGCGGAAGTGAAGCTCACCAGAAAGGGAAGTTGGCAAGCCAGGCAGGATGGGAAGGCGAACCAACTCGCGGCAAAACGAGATTCCGCGCCTTCTATTTCCAGTTATCGTCGTCAAACTGGGCAGACTTGAACGAAAATAACGAAGAAATGAAATTTCCTGCCCAGGAAATGCCAAACGAGGGGAGTTTGATTCAAGACTTCCGGCCGGTGAGCGAATAGCGAGCCGGGACCATGGGGTCGCAAAGCTGAGCTCCCCTGGCGGGAGTTCCCAGCATAAAATGCAGTGGATGCCTGGGGACCGAACTCCCGTGATGGGTGTGACGGCCTCGCAAAGATTTCCTCACACCAGAACTCTGACGAGTTCTGCGACGTTCTGGCGCATCAGCAACTTGAACAGGAGACCAACATGGCAGCAACTCCCCCGTTTGGGGCCTCATTCGAAAAACTGCGGCAGGAACTCGATCATTTGCTGGAATCCGCCTGGTCCAACGGCGAAAAAGCCCTGGACCGCTTCGGCCTGCGATCAGCCACGGGCGGTTTCGAGCCTTATCTGGATGTCATCGAAACCGAAGAGAACGTGATCGTCGTCGTAGACGTACCCGGGATCGAAGCCGCAAGCGTGGATGTCTCACTGGTCGGCAATATGCTGACATTACGTGGCGAACGGCTTCCACTGTTGATCGGTGAAGGGGACCGACGGCACCTGAATGAACTCCGCTGCGGAAAGTTCACCCGCTCAATCCCGCTGCCGGTCGCCGTTGATCCGGAAAAAGTTTCAGCCGCCGCCCGCAACGGCGTGCTGACCATCCACCTGGGCAAACAGCACATCGCCAAACCGCGGCAAATTCCGGTGAGCGTTAGTTAAACCGACAAGCGGAACGGGCACGGTTCACACATCAATACGAACCGTGCCCAACTCTTTTCGCAGACCGCAATCGAACACGACCTAAACGCAACCTGGCGCCAAGCGGTACATTCCCGAGTCCACTTGCAGCACACCAGAGCGAACCACGAGCCGTCCGAATCATTCGTGCTGCTCGGGGCTCAACAGTTTTTTCATCTCTGGAGAGTCCATGTTCTCCGGAGTCGCCAGGTATTCGCCAGTGACGATTCGCCTGGCCGGTTCTTTCCCGCGAATGTGATTTACCAGCGCTTTAAGTCCTTCGTAGCCCATCTTCACGGGATCCTGGACGACGATCCCATGGATCTTCTGGGCGCGCATCGCTTCCAGCAGTTGAGGTGCCGGATCGAAACCGATGAACTTCACCTTGCCAACGAGGTTCTCCTGCTCGAGCGCCCGCAGCATGCCCGTCGTGTTGGGTTCACATACCGAGAAGACGCCATTCACGTCCTTGCCAAACTTGATCAGCAACTGCTGTGAATTATCGAGCGATTCTTCGGGAGTGGTCCCGATGTAGACGTTCGACGAGAGTACCTTAATGTCCGGAAATTCCTTCTCCAGCGTCTCCAGAAAGCCGTCTTCGCGGAGCCCCGTGCTTTCACTGCCCTGGTTGTAACGGGTCAGGATCACGTTCCCCTTGTTACCCAGTAACTTGGCCAGATGCCGTGCCGCCAGGGCGCCGCCATTGGTGTTGTCGGTGGCCACATAACTGACCGGTGTTTCCTGGTCATTGAGTCCACTGTCGAAAATCACCACCGGAATTCCAGCCTGCTTGGCCTCTTGAACATAGGGCACCAGCGCCTGAGAATCGAGCGGTGCCAGCACGATTCCATCCACCTTCTTGGTGATGAAATCCTGAAGGACGCTGATCTGCCCTTCGCGGTCCTTTTCGAGCTGCTGGCTCTTCCAGAAGATCTCGACATCCCCCAGTTCCGTCGCGGCATTCTGTGCACCGGCGTGGACTGATTTCCAGAATTCGTGCGTCGTCCCCTTGGGAATGACTGCAATTCGCAGCTTTTTATTGCCCGGCACTGCGGTACCGGTTGCGGCCGCGGGCTTGGAATCAGCAGGCTTTCCGTTCTCGCCCTGGCAACCACAGAACAACGCAACGGCAATCAACGAAACCCACATCAAGCGCGGCATGATCTTCCCCTTGGAGGCGTAAGGAGCGAACAACCGGCGATTGGAAACGACACCGAGGATGTTCGTTGTGAACGAATCATGCTAGCAGTCGCACGGAGCAAGTCCAAGCGATCAGGCCCCCATCAGGCGGCGACCCGCGGAGGACCGAAGAATGCGGCCAGGTGCTTCAATTCAGCTCCATCGCCTCTTCCCAATGGGCGTAGAGCTGGGCCAGTTCCGCTTGTCCCGCGTGGAGATCATCGAAGACCTGCTTCGCCCGGCGGCCGTCCCGCAAGACTTCCGGGTCGACCATGTCGGTCTGCAGTTTCGCGATCAATTCTTCGTGCTCCGCAATATCCGCTTCGATTTCATCGACCCGACGATAGGGAAACTGCCGCTTCCGTTTCACCGATTTATCGGGTCCGCCGCGGTCTGCTTTGTCGACCGTCACCGCTGCCGGCCTGACTTTGGCCGCGGCGCGCTCTGCGGCTTCATCCGCCCGCATCTTTTGCAGGGCGTGATAGTCCGAGTAGTTCCCCTCGAAGTAATCAACCTTGCCCGAGTCGATGGAAATCACATGCGTGGCGACCCGGTCGAGGAAATACCGGTCATGGCTGACGAAAATCAGCGTGCCGTTGAAACTTTTCAAGCCCGCTTCCAGCGCTTCGCACGCCCACAGATCGAGGTGGTTGGTTGGTTCGTCGAGGACCAGGACATTGATATCCAGCATGGCCAGACGGGCGAGAGCCACCTTGCTGCGTTCACCACCGCTGCACAGGCTGACCTTTTGAAAGACGATATCACCCTTCAACCCGAACCGGCCAAGGACATCTCGCAAGGTGCCCGGGGTGATCTCCGGCTTGTGGGGCGGGCGGATCGCTTCAATGAGGTCCGCGTCGGCCGAAACACTTTCCAGCTTCTGATCGAAGTACCCGATGTTGACGCCATTCCCAATCCGGACGGTCCCTTTTTGCGGGGGAATCTCGCCCAGCATGGTCCGGAGCAGGGTCGTTTTACCGCTGCCATTGGGCCCAAAAATGCCGACTCGTTCGCCGCGGCGAATTCGCAACGTCACATCTTCAAAGAGCGGCGTTCCAAACCCCTGGGTCACATTGAGCACTTCGATCACATGGTCGGCAGTCCGCGTCGCCTTGGGAAAACCCATGGAAAACGTTTGAAAATCCTTAGGCCGCTCGATGCGCTCAATTCTGGCAAGCTTTTTCTCGCGATCCTTGGCCTGTGTCGCCAGTTGACCGTAAGCATTCTTGCGAATGAAGTCGGTCAGGTCGGCAATCTCTTCCTGCTGCTTCTCCCACGCCCGCTGCTGCACGAGCATCCGTTCGGCGCGCTGGCCCCAATAGGCCGAAAAGTTGCCGGGATAATCAGTAATCTGATGGCGATGCATCTCCAGGATGCGGTTCGCCACCTTGTCCAGGAAGTAACGATCGTGACTGACGACGATCAGGGCCTGGTCAGAGTTGGCGAGGTACGACTCCAGCCATTCCGTGGCGGCGATATCGAGGTGATTGGTCGGTTCGTCGAGCAACATCACATTGGGAGCTGCCAGCAGCAGTCGCGCCAGCAGGATGCGGTTTTGCTGTCCGCCACTGAACTGGGTGGCCGGCCGGTCGTATTGATCCGGCGAGAACCCCAGCCCCTGCAAGACCTGGTCCACCCGGTGGTCCAGGTTGTAGGCGTCGAGACGATGCAGTTCTGCCTGGACAATATCGTAACGCTTGTGCAGACGCTCGAGACTCGTCGCATCGTGATCGAGCGACATCTTGTGAGCAATCTCTTCTGCTTCCTGCTGCAGGGCATAGAGGGGCCCGAGACCTGATTTGGCCTCGTCCAGCAGAGTGCGTTCCGAGCTGAACTCGGCGTGCTGTTCCAGCATCGCGATGCGGGTCGCCGAGTGCTTCTCGACCACTCCCACGTCGGCCTCGTCCAGGCCCGCCAGAATACGGATCAACGTTGACTTGCCGGCCCCGTTGGGTCCCACCAGACCGATCTTTTCTCCAGGCCGCAGATCGAATGTGACATTCGAAAAGACTGGATCAGAATCGAACTGGCGGGCAAGATCACGGACGGTCAGCAGAATCATCGTGTGGCAGTGCGAACGGCTGGAGAGTTAATAGCGGCGACCGCTTTACGGTTGAAAACAACAAGTACGTCAATCGTAGTCCATCGGGACGATAGCCGACAAGGCGGTCCCTTGCAGGGGGGGCGCGGGACAATTAGGCTACAGCCCGCCAAACTGTGTCAATTTCTTTCAAAAAAGCACCCCGGATGGGTGCCACTGGCTCTGCCAGTGTTTTGCAAGTCGAAGGTCATCCCGCACTGGCAGAGCCAGTGGCACCCAGTGTCGGCTTTGTCACCCAATGTCGGCTTTATTGAGTTGCGACGCCCATGTCGAACTCAGGTGAGCCGGGCGGCGTTAGCTCCCGGGTGATTCGTCGCCGACGTTTTTACGATCAACCAACAGAAAATCGCCATGTCCGAAAAAACTTTGATCCGCGTGGGACACAGTCCCGATCCCGACGATGCCTTCATGTTCCATGCCCTGGCCAACGATAAGATCGACACCGGCAACTACCGCTTTACCCATGAGTTGCAAGACATCGAAACCTTGAACCACCGGGCTCAGCGGGGCGAATTGGAACTGTCGGCCGTCAGTCTGCACGGCTATGCCTATGTGACCGACAAGTATGCCCTGTGTGCTTGCGGCGCCAGCATGGGTGACAATTACGGCCCCATGGTCGTCGCTCGCCAGCCCGGCCAGATCTCGAGCCTGCGGGGCAAGAAAATCGCCGTTCCCGGCACACTGACCACGGCGTTTCTGTCGTTGAAACTGTTGCTGGGTAATGACTTCACGTATGAAGTCCATCCTTTCGACGAGATCCTGAATATCGTTGAGCAGGGGCGGGCAGACGCCGGCCTGATTATCCACGAAGGCCAGCTGACCTATGCCACGCAAGGTCTGCACCTGATCGTCGACATGGGCAAATGGTGGTTTGAAGAAACCGGCCTGCCACTGCCGCTGGGTGGCAACGCCATCCGCCGGGACCTCGGTCGCCAGGCGATGGAAGAAGTGACCGCTCTGTTGAAGCAAAGCATCCAATACGGGTTGCAGCACCGCCAGGAGGCTCTCAGCCATGCGTTGCAGTACGGCCGCGACCTGGACCGCAGCCAGGCTGACAAGTTTGTCGGCATGTACGTCAACGACTGGACCCTCGACTTCGGCCCGCGCGGCCGGCAGGCCGTCGAACTGCTGCTGAAACGAGCTTACGACCAGAAAATCATTCCGCACCCGGTCGACATCGAATTCATCGGGTAAGGGCCGCGATTGGGTCAGCCGAGACGATTCGTTACTGGAATACGAATCGTCTCGGCTGCATTCTGATCGAGATAACTGTCGCCTTCCGGAATCAGGCTGACTAAAGGATTGCAACATCCCGTTGAACGAGCCGAAACCCTTTAGCCCAGCTGGAGCCGTTTAGTACAGATCGTCCTGCAGCTCAGGTGATCGCACTGTCAGCACCGGACACGCCGACTTCCTCAAGACGCGCTCGGCAACACTGCCCAGCATGACGTGCTTCAGTCCGGTGCGGCCATGGGTGCCCATCACGATCATGTCAATGTGCTGGTCCTGGGAATACCGGACGATCTCCACAAACGGTGTGCCCACCAGGACTCGCAACACCACATCATGCCGGCTCGCCCAGGCGGGATCGAGCACGTTCTGTAACTCTTTCTCGGCAGCGTCCACAATTTCCTGGACGCTGGGGAGGGGCAGGGTCAGAAACATGCCAGTTTCAGGCAGGATCAACGCCGCGTCCTGCACCACGGTCAGCACATGCAGCTGGGCCCCAAACTGGTCGGCAAGCTCACACGCATAATCTTGGGCAGACTTGGCATTATTGCTAAAATCTGTCGGCAGCAGGATGCGTTTGACGGGAATCATCTGTAGTTCCTTGACTCGGCCAGATCCAAGATGTTGCGCAGGCTACGGTTGCAGTTCCAAACGGTCCTGAAACGCGGATCTTCTCGGATTGCCACAGGGACGTCAATTGCCCCCGCGTACGGCAGGAACTATTCTTTCAGTCAGTTGTAGTGCCCGGAAGCAATACACTGCCCAAAAGTTGTCGATATACTTCTGGTGCACACCCTGCCGATGCAGGAATTCTCACGGATTCTGCGACATGAGTGGGGCAACAAAACTGTCTTGAAGTCCTTCGATAGCAGAATGTCCTGAGCATGCAAGTCATTATTACGGCCGTCGGGCCTGATAACCGCGGCCTGGCCGACCCGATCGTGCATTACGTCACCAGCGTGGGTGCAAACATCGGCGAAATCCAGATGTACGACCACGACTCGGAAAAAATCTTCGCCATGCTGCTACGCGTCGATTGGCCCGTGGAGGTCGAATCGATCGCGGACTTGCGAAAGCACTTGCACGAAATCGGCCGCCTGAAAAACCTGTCGATCCGGATCTGGTCGCCCGTGGAACATGACCGTCCGCCCCGCCTGGCGATCTGCACCACG
>CAZQUW010000027.1:0-18342 GCA_964596215.1 uncultured Planctomicrobium sp.
CACCCTTTCCCCTCTTTGAATTCTTCGTGCCCTTCGTGACCTTCTGTTCCAATTCGTTTTAACAGAAGGTCACAAAGGACACGAAGGTGATCATACGGGCCAAGGCTCTGTTGAATTCTTTGACTTCTTTGCCCTCTTAGGTAATTCACCTCCCCGAAACTCTTGATGAATCCTCTCACTCAAAGGCGTCTATCGCAAGATCTCCGTCAGTGACGGGCAATCAATGCTCACCAACTCTTCACTCTTCTTTGCACCCTTTCCCCGCTTTGAATTCTTCGTGTCCTTCGTGACCTTCTGTTCCTAATCGTTTTTACAGAAGGTCATTCGTCATTTTCCCACACTCCTTTTATCACCCTCCACTCACCGGCCAAAATTCTGGGTTACCTGAAATCCAGCGTTCCAAGAGGTTCCAATCCCTCCAACCCCAGCAGGGACCAGAAGTTCGGAAAAGCTGCGGCACTCATAGGCGCCCCCGAACTGGGGAGCTGATCCCCGTCGATCAACGTCGCACACCGTGGACCGTAGGATGGCCGCCCTCGGCCGTCCCGTTCTTGGGCGGTTGTCGTAATCTCCGCTGCAATCCTGGGAGACGACGGCCGAGGGCGGCCATCCTACGTTGCGCGTCTGGGGAGTGATCCTGGGAAGCTCGTCAACATGACAGCGCGACAGGACAAATGCGAGAATAATGCGTCGGCCAAGGGCGAACGGCGCAGAGTATCACCCTGCGCTGATTCACGACGGTTGAGGCCGCAAGTCCGCAAACGGGGCATGCGGAAGTGCCCCTGAGAATCAGGAATTCTCCCACGCGGCGGCTCACCGAATCCACTTGAACCAGCGACCATCCTTGGCCATCCACGGCATCGGCTGCGGCAAGAACGGAAACGCGTTGGCCGGGTAGTTGGTGTTCTCGTGGTACTCGTTCCCCTGCTCGTCGCGCTTGACCTCCTGATGCCAGAAGTAGAACAGATTTCCGGCATACTTCTTCATGAACTCAGGGGTAAACCCGCGGCGATTGGGGAAGGGGATGCCATGCGGCCAGTAGATCAGGAAGGCCTTGCCGATCAGCAGGCTGCGATTCACCGCGTACGGGTGCGTGGCCCGTTGCTCCCACAAGCGGCTGTCCAGACTGCGCGGACTGTTGTCTCCCAGGACCAGAAACTCGTCGGAGGAGAGAGGAAAGCGGTCCTTCTCGATGAACTTCGCGTAGTCATTCGCGTACCGGGTGGGATCCTGCAGCAACATTCGGGGATTGTGCGGGTCGCGATCCCGTTTATTCGTGTAGTACGTATCGCGTTCAATCAGCAGCTTGCTGATCCGCACATTGGCCTGCCGCGCCGCGACCCCAATCGGTGATAAGTCCTGATGCGTGGGAATCCGCTCGGAAACCTGCTGGGGAAAGTCGTACGAACCGTCCACAGGCTGGCCCTGGTTCTGAAAATCGATCCATTTACCGTTTACTGAGAGCAGCAGCCGATCGTCGACATTGGCGAATACCAATTGATATTTGCCGACTTTTCCGACCGCTGTGACGGCTTCACCGACGGCGACATCTTCGAGCTGTCCCTGGGGGCCCTTGGGGAAGGATTCGTCCTGATAACTGAGGGTCGTGCGACCGCTGGCGAGGTCAAAATCACAATGATATTTGCGGCGGCCTTCGACCAGTTGCAGCGTGACTTGCCCCTGCGAAGCGAGGACTTCCAGCTGGCAGTTCAACGTCAGTTCGCCAACCCAGTGCTCGCCGACCGAATCACTTTCGGGATCGCTGACGGGCGTGCTGCCCCAATAGCCACTGTTGTAGGAATAATGATCGGCAATCAGCATCAGCTGCGGAGCCGCTTCGATCCGCTTGCCGTCGAACGCGCGCTGCCAGTCGACCGATTGCGGGACATAATGGCGATACCGCAGCCAGGATTCACCGGACTCCGGGGCCTTCTGCGTGGCGTCGATGGCGAAGGAACGGGTCGCGGGATCGGGTTGCCAGCCTGCCGGGTCGAGTTGCTCGGGATCCAGTCCCTTGACCGGCGCCCAGCGTTCCGGGAAACCCTGATCCAGCAGGACCTTGGCCGGCTTGTCGTTATCGTAGACGAGGATCTGGGTTTCCTGCTGCACATCGGGCGGTTTTCGCAGGATCTCGGCTTTTTCTCCAAGCTTCTCCTCCTGCCGGAACAGGTCGCCGGCCAGGATGGAAATGGTTTCGCCGGGCAGTCCGATCAACCGCTTGATGTAACTGACCTTGGGGTCCTCGGGAAACTTAAAGACGACGACTTCCCAGCGTTTCGGATTGACGAACTCGTAGGGGAACTTGTTGACCAGAATTCGATCCCCGGCGAAGGGGAGTTCGTCTTCGATATCCATCTGGAACCGGCAATTCGGACAAAAGCCGTATTTCAGACGCCCTTCCGAGCGGAAATATCCATTCTCACGATCCACTTCTTCGCTGGCGCCGACGCGGAACCGCGTGTCGCACTGCGAGCAGTGGACGTCCTTGTGCCGTCCGTACAGCGTTTCCGCCATCGATCCCGTCGGGATAATGAAGGCTTCTGCAATGAACGTGCGGAACAGGAACGCAAACACGAAGGCGATGACGATGGACTCAATCGTATCGCGCCAACCGTCGCGCGGCCCATCCTTCGAACGTGCCTCAACCTTGGTCGCCGGTTGAGTCTTGGCGATCCGAATCGCCTCGGCCCGAGCCGTCTGGCCTTCGGGACTGAGGGGTGCGGACGATACATTCGAGGCACTCATGGATGTCTCGGCCTTCCGATAGCAAACACAATAAGTCTCTGGCACCAACGTATTCGTGTTTGCTGCCAGGATATTAGAAACGTATCAAACGGTCTCGTGCGGAACACCACATACTAGCCCGCAGCGCCAGTGAGTGCACCTCCGCGTAATCCAACAGGGATGCACTCAGTGGCTTTATGGCCCAGTATTGCCAGCTTCTCATTAGCGAATATAGCGAATCCGGGAAAAGTCTGGAACACGCAGACGACCCTGCCAGTTCCCCAATTTCAATTGCGCCGTCCGGGATGGTAAATGCACCAGAAACGGCTGACCCATAAAGAGTTGCGACGTTAACACGACTTCGGGAGCCCACAACCGGCTGTCTACGGAGATCGGACTGTTATCTCCCAGAACGAAGAATTCTTCGTGGTCCGACTGATCCGCCAGTTCCCAGGTCTTGGTGTCCGCGTTTCCGTCCGCCGTGTAATACACGTCGCGATAGAGTTCCAAACTCAAGATATGCAGCCGGACTCCATTCGCACCGAGGCGAGCCTGCCGGCGCGGCGCCGTCTTGCCGCGGGGGGCCGGAGGCAGTTCCCAGGGTTCGAAGAGGACGCTGCCATCAATCACACACAGCACCTGCCGATCGAACAGAGACATTTCCAGCAGCACCGTCTCGCGGGCAAATTTGGCGGGCAGCGGGGCGGTCCGGACGGGGGCGGCGCTGCCTCGTAAATGGAGTCGCACCTGTTGCTGACGGGTATCGAAGACCCAGGCATACACGTCGACGCCATCGTTCATTTCGATCCGGAATTCCCCCTGGCCCGCCTTGAAATCGACTTTGGTCGCCACCATCAGGTCGCGGACCACGGCCGAATCGCCGTTCCCCGGAATTTGCCGGTTATACGCGTAAAAATCGGTCAGGGGGGCGATGTGCGATTCGGTATAGAGTTGCTCGATGGCCGTCTGAAACTTGCGATCTTTGGATGCACCCCGCAGCCGTTGCCGAGTCTCGTCGGTCATCGCTCCCCGGCAGACCAGATCGCTGGACTTTTCGTCATAGTACACCGGATCAAAGCTGGGCGAGGGGAGGGGGGCACTGGACGGCCAATGTTCGAGTTTTAACCTCGTGGCGTACTTGCCGCCGCGACGAATCCAGTGCCGGTATGTCAGCCAGGCCCATTGCGCCGCCCGATCTTTTTCAGGTCGCGTATCGACGGCAAACCCGGCGGACCGCGGCTGCCACCACGGTTGATCGCCAATCCAGCGCGGTTGCCAGTCATCGGACTCGTTCGCGACCGGCTGGTGGGCATGATCGTGGACCAGGATCCGCAATCCGCGCTGCACATTGAGCGACTTGCGGGCGATCTGGCCATTGACGAACACATCACCGCGCCGGACCTGGATCTGCTCACCGGGCAGCCCCACGATCCGTTTGACGTAGGCCTCGGAGGTGTCATTGGGATTCCGAAAGACGGCCACCTCCCAGCGCCGGGGCCAGCGCCAGTTGAATGTCGATTTGTTGACGAGGACCTGGTCGCCATCGTTCGACATCAATGAACCGGTTTCGATCCCGGCGAAATCGCAGTTGGGACAGACGGCCCGGGCTGGTGCCTGGCCGTTGGAAATACCGAGAGCGAATTCGTAGCTGCAGCTGGGACAGACGACTTGCTTGTGATAGCCCAACAGCGTGGGGGCCATGGAACCGGTCGTAATCACATAGCCTTCAATCAGGAAGGCTTTAAAGAGAATGACAGCCAGCGACAGACACACGAAGAACTCGATGACTTGCCGGCCCGGGCCGCCGGCAGGGCGCGATTCAGACTGAGCGGAAGACGAAAGCAAGAGCCAAAATCCGTTGCGACACCAGGAATCAATTCCACACGCCAGGCCGCATGATAACAGAAGGGACGATCCTTGCCGAATGCCAGAGCGTCGTTAGTCACTCTGCGATCAGACGCATTCACACGAGTGCTTTGTCAAAGCTAAAAAGTAGGGTGCCACTGGCTATGCCAGTGCTTTGCAGGACGGCGAAGTAAGGCTCGTACTGGCACAGCCAGTGGTACCCTACCCAAAATCAAACTGTTACAAGGGCTTAGCAGCATTGGCTAAGTCTCGTGACGGAGGCAAAAGCTTCAGGGACGCTTACTGCGAGCGGATCTGATTGTCGAGGGACCAACGACGCGCTGATCGTGACACGCTTAAACAGTCAGGCCGTTTTCCACTCGAATGCGCCGGACTTCGGTCAGCACCGCTTCCACGATCTCACCATTCCGCGTCAAGACCTGGAACTGATAAACATTGACCAGCAGGTTGATGGCCCAGGTGACCAGGGCCAGGGTCATATGAATGGTTCCCCCGCTGATCCCCCAGGCTCCGCGAAAGCCCACGGCCGAGGCGGGGTCGGCGGCTGCCCCGAACGCGCCGGTGGCAATCAACAGCAGAAAGCAGAACATCATCAGCAGAATGGTGCGATACTTCAGCACCTTGCTTTCCTTGTAGAAATCCCAGCTGATGCGGTAGGCGGTGGTGGTCTCTTCCAGCCAGCGTCCCGTCCCCATGAAATAGGTCAGGACGATCGCATGGACCAGCGATGTGAAGAGCAACGCGCCCAGGCCGGCGAGCAAGTGATAAGACACGACAGTCTGGGCCGAGCGTTGCGTGGCATCGCCGATACTCATACCCAGGGTAAACGCAATCGTCGTCAGCAAGGCGGCGACAATCGCCAACACGGTAAAGATGCGAGTCACAGGGCGGGTCTCTGGCGGGAAATAATTTTCAGTTCTCAATCGTAGATTGTAGATACTGTCATCCAATTTCCCAAGCGGCAGCCCCTCGACAGCAAGTCTCTGTTGATGGAAGAATTGTGGATCGACTTTTATTAAAATGCAGATCTCTTGATGCGTTCGACTCGTAGACGGCAATTTCAACCAGCAGGCACACCATGAAAATCACGGGGATTGAAACTTATCCCGTCCGCATTCCCTTAAAGCCCGCGCGCCGCATGATCTCGGCCCTGGGCCAGCACGTGGAGTCCAAATTCCTCGTGGTGCGCGTGCTGACCGATGCCGGAATTGACGGGGTGGGGGAAGCCACGGTAACGCCGCGCTGGAGTGGCGAAACCGTCTGGGGGGCCCAGTCCATGGTGGACCGCGTGCTGGCCCCCGCCGTCATCGGGCTCGATCCGCATGATATCGACGGCCTGGAACGGCAGATGGAGAAGTTCTGCATTCACAACTGGTTCGCCAAGTCGGCCATTGAAATGGCGTGCTGGGACATCCAGGGCAAGGCCGCAGGCAAGCCGGTCTACGAGTTGCTCGGCGGCGCCTGCCGTCCGCTGTCGATCCGCTGCCGATTCTCGATCGGGGCCTATCCTCCAGACCGCACCCGCCAGCGGGCCACGGAACTGATTGCAGAAGGCTTCACGACGTTGAAGGTCAAAGTCGGTACCAGGCCGAAAGAGGACATTGAACGGGTCAGGATCGTCCGCGAAGTCGCCGGCCCCGATCGTGATCTGGTCATCGATGCCAATTGCGGCTGGGATGCCGCCACCGCCATTGCCGCCTGCAAAGAGTTGGAAGACTGCAATGTCGGCCTGTTCGAGCAACCTACGCCTGACGGAGACTACGCCGCCATTGCTGAGGTCCGCCGTGCGATCAAGCCCCTGGTGATGGCCGATGACATGTGCTTCAATCTGGTCCATGCGAAGGAACTGATTCGCAATGATGGCTGTGATGTGATCAGCATTTACCCCGGCAAGAATGGCGGCATTCATCGTTCCAAAGTGATCGTCGAATACGCCGCCCAGCACGGGATTGCGTGCAGTGTCGGCTCGAACCTGGAATGGGATATCGGCACGGCCGCCATGTGCCACCTGGCCGTCGCCTGCCCCAATCTGCAGCTCGAAAAATTCCCCGGCGACATCCTGGGCCCCGATTACCACGAGTTCTCAATCGCGAAGAATCCGATTTCGATTCAGGGACCGATCGTCACAATTACCGACCGCCCGGGGTTGGGGGTGGACGTTGACTGGGACGTGATCAAGAAGAATCTGATCAATTGAAGTGTGAAGTGTGAAGGGTGAAGAGTGGTTCTCGGTAGAGAAGCACCTTAACCGGCTAGTAAAAAGGCCAGCAGGTCGCGCAGTTCTTCCGTGGTCTTCACCAGTCCGGGCGGCATGGGCGATTGGTCCTGCAGTTTGCGCGTGTCTACAGCCTTGATCGGGATGGTCACGGGGACCGCATCGATCTGAATCAGTTCGATTTTCTCGGCCGTTTCACCCGTCACCAGTCCGATGTGCTGGCGGCCTTCGGTCGTGACAATCAACGTGGCTTTAAACACCGGCGAGATCTGCTTGTTCGGCAGCAGGATCGATTCAACCAGATGCGCGACGGTGAACCGTTTCGCGGCGTCGGCCAGACTTGGTCCCGCGTTGATCGAAGTTTCGGCCGTTGCCGAATGGCACTTGGCACACCCCAGCCCCGTCGCTGCGAACAGCTTCTTGCCGTTTTCGGCATTGCCGGTCTTTGCCGCCGCCTGCCAGTCGACCGTCAGAAATTCCGGTGCGATCCGGGCCGCCGAGGCATCCCCCGCAGCGGCCGCCTTGAGTCGTTCGGCGAGCGACGTGTTTTCCACCTTGTCGGGCGCGACGGCGACGACCGGGCTTAACGAGCGATAATGGGCATATCCGCCGCTGGAACCGACCACGTTGCGGACGCGTATCAGGATGTCGTTTCCGCCCGGCTGCAAATTCAGCGGCACCGAATCCTGCAGGGGCAGGGCTCCGCGGGTGATGTCGTTGGTCCAGACCAGCTTGCCGTTATGCCAGACCTTGATCCCGTCATCGGAGCCGACTTCTAAAGTCGCGAGTTGCTTGCGGCTGCTTTCCAGACGGAAATAGATGTAACTCGAAGTGCCATCGCACGGTCCATACAGTTCGCGAAAATTGATCTGACGTTGCACGGTCACCGGCTTCCAATCGAGCTGCAAGCTGCCCGACTGGTACTTTGCCCCGGGATTGGGGATCGATTTTTCCGGCTCATGAATCGTCTTGAAGCCCCTGGAAAAATCGTCGAACGGACCCACGACCCACACCTTGGGAACCAGGTTGAGATTCGCGAGACCCAGCTTGCGCTGCGTGATGTCAGTCCGAATGCGGGCAATCAACGGTTCGGTGCGAGAATCATTTAAGAGAGACAGGAAGTAAGCCGCCTGTGCGCGCACCGCTTCGCTTTCATCACCCAGCCGCACTTCCAGCAATGCAAACAGTTGTTCCTGTTCCGGAGTATGTGGTGCTCCCTTCCAGTGATCGGCCACGGTGTAGAGCCCAATCCGTTCATTGGCCTGCCGCAGATCGACTTTCTCGTCAGCAAACTGAATCGTATAGACATCCTCGGCCCGCCAGGGGGCGAGCTGCAACTGGGGCGGAATGACGGCCTCAGACTTGGGGATGGTCAAGCGGAAACCCGCGGCGAGAACTCCCGCCAGCCGGACCTTAGCATCACCGTTCTGGCACAGATTGCCGATGGTATCGAAGGTCCCGCGTTCGGCGATCAGCAACGCCGCGGCCTGTCGCAAATAGGTGTCGTCGCTGACTGCCGGTCCCGACAAAATCGCGGCGGGAATTTCGGAGATCGCTCCCGGGTGAAAGCAGGCGACGATCGCCGCATGTTGAATCTGCGGGTTCGCATCCTGCAGCCATTGCTGCACCTGGACCGCTAAATTCGTTGGTTGCCGCGTGGCCAGTTCGTCCCAGGCTCGAACCGCCTGCAACCGGATTTGTGGGTTGGCATTGGCTGCCCATGTCGCGAACAGGTCCGCGGCACCGGTACGTGCCGCATGCGCCACGATCCACGGCCAGTGCAATGCCGCGGGATTCCCCGCTTCCAGCCTGGCTGCTTCCGCGAATGCCGGAGCGGGAATGTCTGCCACCCGCCGCTGCAACTCGACATGGGCCGCATACCGTCGCGACCAGTTGGGATTCGAAAGTTCTGTCAGCAACCGATCCAGGGGGGCCTGCGTGGCATCGTAAGCCTCAAACGGTGATGCCGCTGGATCATCTTTCCGGGTAATCATCACCACGTCGCTCTTGTAAACGGGTGAGCCTTCGTTCTGTGCCATGTAGCACACCGTGGCGAAAATGCGTCCGCCGCGTCCCACCGTAACACCCACCGGCCGGGCTTGGTCGCGGCCAATTAACAGTTCGTGCTCCTGGCACTTGAATGTCGCGCCGTTCTGTTCCAGCGGGTAGTAGGTGACCTTGCGGGTACACCAGCGGGCGACCAGCAAGGCATGCCGGTACTTTTCGGGCAGATAGGTATCGTTGTAGTACGACTGGCCGACCGGGACGGCTCGTCCCAGGGTTGTGATCATCGTGTCGAGCAAGTCCTTGCGTTCCGGTGTCTTGGATACCATCCATCCGCGCGGCCAGCTGAAGTAGGATTGAGGCGTAACATGATTGAGTCGCCCCGGGACGTAATCTGCAGGCATGGATTCGTGGTCGTTGTCGTTAGTGAACAAGTTCCAGTTCTGGTCAAATACCAGACCGCAACTGTTGCGCAGGCCGCGCGACACCACCTGCAGATTACTGCCGTTCGGCCGACAGCGGAATACGGCCCCGACGCCGTTGTAGGGAGTCTTCACCCAGTTGGTATTGGGCTGGTGAATATCAGACTGGGCGGGCTGGCTGAACATGGTCCAGTGCCCCCAGTGGTCGGGCCGCTCGAAGTCGCCGTAGTACCACAGCGGGTCACCCGTGGCGATGTAGAGATCCCCTTCCGGGCCCCACGTCATCCCATGAAAGCATTGGTGAACATGCCCCAGCGGGACGCCCCATACGAGTCGCTTGAGAGTCAGCCCCTCACGCTTGATCCGGGCATCCGGCAGCACATACAGGGCACTTACCGTGAGGATATAAATATCGTTGCCGCGGATCTCGATGTCATACACCCAGGTGTGGTCTGGAAAATGCATCAGCTCGGTGCGTGGGCCGTATTTGCCGTCAGGCAGCGGCTCGTAGACAAACAGGGCTTCACGTCCGCCGACGAACATGCGGCCGGTCGTATCCAGTTTCACGGCCAGAAACGATTCCGTGTCGGCCGAGTCGAGGGTCACGACGCGCAATGCGGGATCGGCCGTTTCATAGGGGGCCGGTGCGTCAGCAGCCAATGCCGGAGAATTGCTCCACACCAACAGACACCAGGCCGCGGCCATCAGCCTGCCGACACATGTCATACGACTGCCCATCGCGCTGCTCCCGAGAATGATTCCAGACGAGTGCCAATCCAGAGGTTGTGCCGGATTGTAAAGGAATCGAGTCGCCTCGCGAAGCCAGCGTCGCCCGGGAATGGTTACTTATCGATCCCGTGCTGTCTCAGTTTTTGACGCAGTGTGCCGCGGTGTAATCCCAGCTTCTGGGCCGCGGCCGCGCGGTTGTGGCCGCATTGTGCCAGCACGGCCTGCAGCAGGGGGGGCTCGACCACGGCCAGCATCCGATCGTACAAGTCGGTGGTGGCCCCGAACTCGGCCAGGTGTTCTGCCAGTTCACCCACCCATCGCGACATGCCGGCAGAAATCTGTTGCTCGGCCGATGGCTGCTCGACCACTGCGGCCTGCGGTACGGGGAGCGGCGGGGGCAAATGTTCGGCGCGGAGCGGTCCGCTGCGGGCCAGCAACGCGGCATATTCGATGGCATTTCGCAGTTCGCGAACATTCCCCGCCCACGGGCGTTGCTGCAGGGCGTCAAAGAACCCGTCGGCGAAACGTGGGTGGCCGGAATTTCCAGAGACCTGCCGCAGAAAGTGGCTGGCGAGATCGGGCAGATCGGACAATCGCTCACGCAGCGGAGGCAACTCGATATGGAAGACGCTTAATCGATAATACAAGTCCTCACGGAAGGTCCCGGCAGCAATCATCTCGGATAACGACCGGTTGGTCGCCGCGACGATCCGTACCTGGGTTGGCCGGGGCCGCGGATCTCCCACGACGGAATATTCGCGATTTTCGAGCACCCGCAGCAGTTTGACCTGTAAGGGGAGGGGAGTGTCACCAATTTCGTCCAGCAGCAATGTACCCCGTTCGGCGAATTCGAACACGCCCCGGCGGTCTTCCGTGGCGCCGGTAAATGAACCGCGGGCATGTCCAAACAGTTCGCTTTCCACGAGTCCCGGATTTAAGGCGGCCAGGCAGACGGGCAGGAACGGCTTATCGCGCCGCGGACTGTGCTGGTGCAGCAAGCGCGCCACGAGTTCCTTACCAGTGCCGCTTTCACCAGTGATTAGCACCGGTACGTCTGCCGCGGCCACCAGCGCGATCTGTTTGAAGATGCGTTGCATCGCCGGCGAAGAACCAATCAGCCCGACAGCGGTATCATTGGTCGTCGAGCCGGCAGGGGGCGCGGCCGGTTCGGAAACGGTGGGGGAACAGGAAGTGATGGCCCGTTTCAAGACGGTCGCCGCCTGATCCAGATCAAACGGCTTGGTGAGATAGTCGAAGGCCCCTTCGTGTACCGCACGCACAGCCGTATCGAGCGTTCCGAAGGCTGTAATGACCACGATCGGGGCGGTTCCGATGCGGGGCCTGAGATGCTGGATCGCGGAGAGCCCGTCCATTCCCGGCAGCCGGACATCCAGCACGACGACATCGGGCCGAATGGTGTCTGTCATCCGCAGGGCTTCTTCGGCAGAGGCCGCCACGCTGACTTCGTGACCGTCGTCAGACAGGAATTCACGCAGTCCCCAGCAAATCGCCGGTTCGTCATCAACCACCAGAATGTGACTCATAATTGTTCCGTAGCCCGACTCGCGGAGCCGGGGTTGACTCGCCGCGCACAGGACCCGACTCAGTGCATCGGGATGTGACGGATATTCCGCCCAGTCCACTCTACCCCATCCGCCCATTCAGTTGGAGTGCAGACGGTTCGTGGTTAGGCTATAATCGTGGTTCTACGTTGTTTCTCAAGTTTGATGCTTTAACGAGTTCAGGTCATGGCTTACGACGCATACGACGCCCGCATTGAGACCCTGGTGATGGAGACTCTCACCCTGTGGGACCCCGCATTGGCCAAGCTGCCGGAAGATGATAAACGCTGGCTGGCACAGGCCTTACATGCTGAGCCGAAACTGGCCAGCAAGATCCGCTACGAGCGGACCCATACCGGGTTTACGCGTGAAATTACCGTCACCACGGCTGATGTCGAACGCCTCTACCAGCAAAAGCTGGGCGGTTAGGTCGTTTCTGAGACCGGCCCGCAGCGCCAGCCGGTGGATGGCCGTGAGTTTCAACAACAGAAGCACAGCTGGCACCGCGGGGAGATGATTTTCGACCCTCTTGGTGTCGTACTGATCATTCCCAAAACCAGCGCGAACGTTTCTTGGGGGCGTCCTGAGTCAGCCAGTCACGGTCGGCGATAAATCCGCGGCCTAATTTGCTGGGTTTCGATGGACACGTCGAGAGATGTTCCATCACTTCGGCGACGTCGTCCGTGAGGACCAGTCGGGTAATATCATGTTGCTCGATGGTCCGGTTCGCCTGCAGGGTGTTTCGTAAGAAGTCGAACAGCGGCTTCCAGAACTCGACCCCTACAAAAATCACGGGGAAGTTAAACACCTTCCCGGTTTGAATCAGGGTCATGGCTTCGAACGCTTCGTCCAGGGTGCCATAGCCCCCGGGCATGATGACAAACGCCTGCGAGTACTTCACCAGCATGACTTTCCGCACGAAGAAATAGCGGAACAGAATCATCTGATCGAGATACGGGTTCTCGTGCTGTTCTTTCGGCAGGATGATATTGCAGCCGACAGAGCGCCCCCCCACTTCCTTGGCTCCGCGATTGGC
This sequence comes from uncultured Planctomicrobium sp., assembly GCA_964596215.1. Taxonomy (GTDB): domain Bacteria; phylum Planctomycetota; class Planctomycetia; order Planctomycetales; family Planctomycetaceae; genus JAKFVC01. The sequence goes on from CAZQUW010000027.1 coordinate 12,559, forward strand.
GGCCTCCATGATGCCGGGACCGCCTCCCGTCATCACCGTAAAACCCAGCCGCGCGGCCTCGGCACCGATCTCTCTGGCTTTCTGATAGTACTGATGGTTTTCGGGAAATCGGGCCGAGCCGAAGACCGTGATGCACGGCCCTTGAAAGTGCAGGGCCCGAAACCCGCGAATGAATTCGGCCGCAATCTTGAAAACACGAATCAGTTCGGTCCAGCGTGACCGTGGCCCTTCCAATAGATTGCGTTCGTCTCGCAGCCATCCATGAGCACTGATTCCCTCGCTGGCCGGGGAACCGTTCGACTCAGGAATGGCTGTGGACGCAAAAGGGGGCAGGGTGGCACCTCCCTTTGCAGGAACCTCGGACGGTTCCAAAGAAGTCGTGGAATCTAACATGGCAACTCGGTCCTGCCAGCCTGGCTGCTGGATTAACGCTGCGGAATTCAGTGGGAATGTTTCGAGCTCGACTTGAGACCCCTCGTTGTGCGGATGAGATAAAGAATTATAGGGTTGGGGGAGACGGTGGAACATAGGTCATTTATTCGCCAGCCCCCGAGAACAGTTCATACTTTTCCGGATTTGAGCTTCGGAAGGAATGCTCGGCACGGGTGGGAACAGCGGTCCGCGATTGATCGTTTGCATTGAGCGTGAGATGAATCCAGGGTGTACGCGGCTCGGCTCAGCGGGCTCATCCCGCAGGCTGCGTTGATTCAGTGAGTCGTTCCCTTGGCTTTCTGCTGGTTGCGGACCACAATCGCACCATGCGCAACATCATCCTGGCCAGCGGCTCACCGTATCGCAAAGAACTCCTCGAACGCGCGGGCTACGCCGTGACCGCGGTGGCGTCAGGTGTTGATGAACCTGATCTCTCGCTGTTTCCAGACCTGCCAGCCGGGCTCGTGTATTTGGCTCATTTAAAGGCCCGAGCTGTCTACGTCAAAGGGTGTTCGGGTGTCATTCTGGGAGCCGATACGGTCAGCCTGGCCGGTGGCCAGATCCTGGGAAAACCCGCTGATCGCCCGGCCGCGCGGCAGATGCTCGAACATCTGTCCGGGACCACGCACCAGGTACTGACGGGCTGGTGCCTGCTGCGTACGGATGATGGATTGGCAATCACGGGGGTGGAAGCGACCGAGATCACCATGCGTCGCTGGACTGATGCAGAACTGGCTGGGTATCTCGACAGCGGTGAGTGGCAGGGGAAATGTGGCGCTTACGGTCTTCAGCTCCCCACTGATCCCTTTGTGACCGCGATGTCGGGGAGTGCCTCCAACGTGATTGGATTGCCCCTGGAACGCCTGGAGCAGGTCTGGCTGGAGTTTCCATCGCTCGGCGCGGAGAGTAGAGTGGTCTGACCGGTCGTATGGCCGAGTGCGAGAGTGTGAACGGGACTCCATCGCGATGGGCCCGGCGTCCGGTCCTCGATCGCTCCGCCTGCGTAGCGCGGACGGGACGCCGCTCGCCAGCGACTTGCTGCAATGATAGAAATTGAAACAGACTCGACTCGAATGTCGGGAAGGTTGTGTATGTCTTCGCGTTCAATTGGGCTGCGTCTGATTTCGGGCGCGTTCATGGCTTGCTTGCTGATGGTCCCCGCCATGTCATCCGCCGCGGATAAATTGAGTCCCCTGATCTCCGAACTCTTCCGTGCCCCGGAGTACAAGCAGGCTCATTGTGGCTGCCTGGTGATTGATCTGGAGACGGGAGCCACGATCTACGAACTTAACGCCGACAAGCTGTTCGCGCCCGCCTCCACGACCAAGCTTTATTCCTGCGCAGCCGCCCTGGATGCACTGGGGGCCAGCTATCGCTTTGCAACTCCCGTGCATCGGCGAGGCGAAGTTGATAGTGGCGGCCGTTTGAAAGGGGATCTGATTCTGGTGGCCTCCGGAGACCTGACATTCGGGGGGCGAACCACGAGTGACGGCAAGATTGACTTCGTCAATAACGACCACACTTATGCGAATGACTCGGCGAAAGGCGAGCTGACACCGACTGACCCCCTGCAGGGATTGAACGAATTGGCACAGAAAGTCGCCGCCGCAGGGATCGCACAAGTGCGCGGCGACGTGCTGATCGATGATCGGCTGTTCGATGCGGCCGAGAGTACCGGTAGCGGCCCCGCCCGCGTGTCGCCGATTCTGATCAACGACAATGTGATCGATATTGTGCTGACTCCCGCTCAATCAGGGCAACTCGCCCAACTCAGCTGGCGGCCACAGACCGCCTCCATGCGCGTCGACTCCCGGGTCTTCACCGTGGCCGCAGGCGACTCCCTGGAAATTGACGTGCAGGCGATCGGGCCCCGGAATCTGCTCGTTTCAGGAAAGATTCCGGAAGGCCATAAACCCTTGTTGAAAACCTTTGAAGTTCCCGACCCTGCGTCATTTGCCCGTTCGCTGTTGATCGAGGCCCTGCAGCGCAGCGGTGTCGTCGTTGAACGCTCCCTGTGGGCCGACAATGCCCGCGACCGGCTGCCGGGCAGGGAAGAAGTTGCCCGGCTGCCGCGAGTTGCCGAGTTCCAATCGCCACCGCTGTCGGAATCCATCAAGTTGATCTTCAAAGTCAGCCACAATCTGCACGCCAGCACTCTGCCGTTGATTATTGCTGCAAAAGGGGGCAAACGCACGCTGGGGGCGGGCCTGCTGCTGCAACGCGATTTTCTATTAAAAGCGGGGGTAGATGCCGACTCGATTTCGTTTGGCGGCGGCGCGGGTGGTTCGCCTGCAGATGCCGTAACTCCGCGGGCCACCGTGCAGCTGTTGCGGCACATGGCCAGTCGCCCCGATGCCGCCGTATATCGCGACGGTCTGCCGCTCCTGGGGATCGATGGAACCTTGTTCGATGCGGTCCCCGCGAACAGTCCGGCCCGCGGTCGCGTGCAGGCTAAGACTGGTACCCTGTTCTTCCAGAATCTGCTCAACAACCGCTATCTCGTGACCAGCAAGGCCCTGGCGGGCTACATGACCACAGCCAGGCAAAAAAACCTGGCATTTGCAGTCTTCATCAACAATGCCCACATCGCGACCGATGCCGACACCGCGCGCGTCAGCCGCACCTTGGGACGGTTTTGCGAACTGGTCTGGGAAGCAAACTAGGGTCGCCTGTGTGCTGTGACTCATAAAAAAAAGCTCAGCTGCAGAGCAGCTGAGCTTCGTTGCGATTTGAGGAGACGACGTGCGCGGTTAGCGCGTTCCTCTGGTGTTACCGCGACCGGGCCGGCCGGGCCCCCCGGCGCCTGCGGGGCTACCGGGACCGGCCGGCATGGTGGACATGTCACCCATCGCTCCTCGACCGCCCCTGCCACGCTTCAAGGCACTCTTGGGACCACCCATCCCGGGCATCATCATTCCCGGTCCCGCCGCCGCAGCGGGGCCATTCAGGTCGTTCAATCCGCCTGTGTCTTCGCCTGTGTCTTTCAAGTACTCCCAAGGCTCACGTTCGGCCTTCACCTTTTTCGCAGCTGCGAGATCGCCCGGGCGATCGGTAATGGAATCCAGCACCTTGATCTGGCCGTACTCATCGAGCACGATGGCTTCGGCCGGCAAGTCCAGCCCATCCTTGCTCTGCCTGGCATCGAGCGTCAGGTTCAGATCGGGATTCTCTTCGGGAATCAGAGCCGGTGGCACTGAAGTATCCAGCAGGAAGTCTTTCGTCGCGATCAAGACTTGCTTTTCCTCGTACTTTGGCCCCCCCAGATCGAGTCGGACCGAAGTCGCCAGGCCACCCATGAACTGTCCATACCGGGCGACCAGTTTCGAATCGATGTACGTCCCCAGGCTCGCATCCCACTGATAGGCATGAATCTTGGCTTCACCCCGGTTGCGATTGTTGCGTCGGTCGACATCGGTCAGATAGACGTTCGAATCGGGATTTACGACGACCGGTGCGGAAGGTTGAGACCATTCCGTCAGACGTGTTTCTCCCTCGGCCACAGAGGCTTCTTTAATCTTGTCGAGCGTCTCGCCGTAGTTCGGATTGGCAAATTCCAGCTGGACGCGGTAGCGATAGGCTTCGCCCGGATTGACATCGAAATCCAGGTACCGGAACAACATCAAATAGCCCGCGGCAGCGCCACCGACCTGCGCCACCATTCCACCCTGGCCACCCATCATTCCGGGGCCGCCCATACCCGGCATCGCTCCGGCCATCCCGGGCATGGCTCCGGCACGCGGACCAGCCGGCATCATGCCCCCGCCACGCGGGCTCGGCATGGCACCTGGACCACCCATTGACGGTCGCGGTCCACCAACTGCCGGCATCATCATGCCGCCACCGGGAGGCATTGCAGAATTTAAGCCCGCTTTCTTGTAGATGTCTCCGACGTTTCCGCCCCGACCCATGACGTCATTGCGGACGCCGATCATATCAATCTGGTCTTTCATGAAGCCGCGGCGTTTGCCAACCTGCTCTTCCACACCCAATTCGCCGGCAGCATCCAGGAATGCGGAATTCAATTTCTGCTCCATCTCCCGCTGTTCTTTGGTGAGTTCGAAACGTTCCAGAGAGGGGTGGCTGACGATCCTGGTGTAATCACCATCCAGACGCGTGGGCAGCGGCATCGTGAATACCGGATTAATGCATTCGGTTGTGACGAGATCCGCGGCCTGTCCACATTCTGAAAGGACTTCGTCGGCGCGATCGAGACTCACATCCTGCCATGTGTCATCCGGCCAGGGATTGGGGCCGGCCACCGCTTTCTGGCGTTGAATCTTGAAGTCAATGACCTCAATTAACGCCATGCCATCCGCCGCCGTTTCCAGATGCAAGGCTTTCTGAATCGCCAGACCGATATCAAACAGATTGACGATCCCGCGCAACGCGACATAGCGCTGGCCGCGGGGTTGCAGGCCGGTGCTCATCCCCATGTCCATCGAACCGGGCCCCATCCCCGCCATCATCGCCTCGGGGCCCATCAGCCCCTCCATCCCCTTTTTACTTTTCGCCGATTTGGCGGCAGTCCTGGGGGCCTCGGCAGCAGCTTCGAACTCGGCCTGCTGGGCCGCCAGTTCTTCCTCGGTGGGCAGCGGCGGATTAACGCCCAGCACCATCACGCTGGCGTCAGCAATGAGGTCCTGCGGAGCCGATGGCCATTCCGGTTCGCCCCGTGGTTCCTGGCGGGCGTAGATCGGAAATGACATCGGTTTGTCATAAGCAAAGGGCGACATCGCGTCGACCAGGTTCAACTCGTCGTACATCGACTGCGCCGTCAGCTGATAAGTCGACGGCTTGAACGCAGCCTGACGTTCTTCGGGCCAGGCTCCCGTATGGAGGGCTGTGCCGGCCGCTGTGGCCTTGGTCAGCAGTTCTTCCGGCTGCTTCTCGTAGCCACCCCAGGTGGTTGAGACCAGCGCGATCAGGACGATCAACCCGACCGTTCCGAGAACGAATTTCTCGCCGTGCGCCACCAGGATGCTCTTGATCGGCATGCCCTTGAGCTTCGCCATCAACCCTTTCATGGGACCCCCTTGGAGCCTGACAGGCTCAATATTTCGATGCGTTCCTGATGGAATTGTTTGGACAGTCTTGTGTTGGTGCGTTTGCAAATACCCGGCCGCCGCCTGAGACGCTATTTGCCGGGCTCGGGCTTGGCCCCTGCAGCCGCTGGTGTTTCCGGCTTGGCAGGCGGTGGTGTGGCCGGCGCCGGAGTGGTCGTACTGGCTGGCGCTGCAGGTGGCGTTTCTGGTTTGGCTGTTTCTGCTTCTGCCGGCTTGGCGTCAGCGGCTGGGGGTGTTGTTGCGGCTGGGGCGCCTGCCGGGGCGGCCGGGCTGACAGCTGCCGGATCAG
>CAZQUW010000027.1:18442-36574 GCA_964596215.1 uncultured Planctomicrobium sp.
CAGCTGCCGGATCAGGTGCCGTACCCGACGCCGTGGCTCCGGCAGCTGGAGGTGTGGTTGCCGCCGTGGGGTCACCCGCTGCCGGGGTCGCTGCTGGTGCACCTTCCGCTCCAGGTTGGGCTGCGGCTGCCGCTTCGGGGGGCAGATATAATGTGATGATCCCGCTGAGTGCGACATTGACCAGATGCGGGTCAGTCATTGCGGATTGCAGATCGAGGGTACTTTCCACCCCTCCACCTTCCAGACCACCGGCTCGCAGCCCACCGGCTGGTCGGGGACTGACACCACGGCCAACCCCCGCCCCCGCCATCACGCCGGGGCTGCGCGCTGGCGAAGCACTGCGCATCGCGCCTGGCATGGCTCCTGGCATCGAGCCCGCCCCTCGGGCTGAGCCACCCATGGCACCGGGGCCGCTCACGCCAACGGCGGAGCTGCCAATCTCAGAAAGGTCGAGATCGACCTGTTGTACGCGAATCACACGCAACGGCCATTTCGAGTCACTCAACTCCGCAATAAATTCCGGCAGGATACGGTGGTCGAGAACCAGCTCCATATAGAAACCGCGCGTTTTGAAACGCGGCGTCTCCTCAATATAGCGTTTCTTGACTGTAGATCCGCCTCCCTGCATTCCCATCCCTGTCATACCCGGACCGCCGGGCATGCTGCCGGCCCCCCCTGGACCTGCGGGGGCCGCGGCCATCGGGTCTGCGCCCCCGGCACCACCTTCGGCGCTTGCGGCCGCGACCTCGTCCGAACCGAATTGTTCCGCGGGATCGAAAGACGCTTTCAGGGTGTCTGCGCCACCCGACTGTCCGCCACCCATTAATCCACTCATTCCGCCACCCATGCCGGGGCCACCCGGCATCGCACCCGGCATGGCTCCTGCGCCGCCCGGCATCGCGCCCGCTTCTGCACCTGCCATACCCCCCGCCGCCGCGCCGGCGGCCTCGGCGGCTGCCGCTGCTCCGCCCGGCGTACCACCACGCAGCTCGATCATCAGGATCTGCTTGATCTTGGAATTGACGATCGAGTCACAACCGAATTGCTCATTGATGTTCGCCACTCCCTGCAGCAGGGTTCGATACAACCAGATGTCCTCCTGCGAGTCCCGCATCTGGACCGTGCTGGGGGGGATCGGCGATGTGCCCCAGCTTAAGGTAGGGATCAACTCGATCGGAAAATCGACCAGGCCTTCGCCCGTGGTGGCGTCAAACGGGCTGACGATCTGATGCAGATCGATGAGTTCCTGTTCATAGGCGTAACGGTACTCGCCGCGTGTCTTGGCGGCGATTTCACCCTGAAATCCCACCTTTTCGACACCTTCCTTGACGATATCCGGCCAGACCATCAAGGCCAGCTGCTGGGTCCAGAGGTACTCACCGGTCTGTTTGACCATCTGCTCCTCTTCGGTGTTCAGCGCCAGCACACGGTCGGTCCACTTCTGATTCGGACCCGGTTGGGGAATCCCCTTGAAGGCGTCATCAATCGCCTTGGTGCGCGTGGTGTACTCGAGCGCCATCGCGCCCGTCGCCAGCCACCAGCCAGTGAGGGGCAACAGCAGGCACACCGCGGACAGGATCCAGAATTTCTGGGCCAGGATGGGCTTTAGCTTATCCATAAGAGATTCCTCGTTCGAACGGCCGGCCACGCACTGTGGAAACCCGCCGTTTTGTCACGGGACTGAATTGCAGTTTGTCAAACGCCTGGAAAGTACTGAATGCAACACGATGACTGTTTCACATGCCGTTTCAATTCGCGGGGGGTGGTGCCCCCACTGGAGGGGCGGCTCCTGGTGGTGCCGCGGGGCCCCCTGCCGGCGCGGCGGGTGTCCCCGGAACGGCAGCCGCTGGAGGCACAGCACCCGGAGCTGCCGGCACCCCTGCAGGCACAGCACCTGGCGGCGTCCCCGTTGGGGTCCCTGCAGGCCCCCCGGCAGGTGCGGCACCGGGAGCAGCTGGAGCACCGGGCGTTCCGGGAGCTCCAGGGATCGCAGTCCCATCCGCAGCGACGGGTGGCGGCGGGGCCGCCAGACGCTGATCCTCCGGCGTTTCCTTCCAGACGAAGACCACTTCAAAATCGGTTTGCCAGATGTCCTCGGCCTTGCGTTCGTTGAGCAAGTCGGCCGGTCCACCCGCGGCATTCTTGGCGGTCTTGGGTTGTCGTACACCAAATCCACCGGCACCTGGACCCGCGCCGGGACGCATCATCCCCGCGCCCATGGCACCCGGGAGAGCACCTGGACCGCCTGCCAGATTGGAGGGGGGGCCGTTGGGATACCACTGCTTGCGCGTCGGCAGCGAGCGCATCGACATCACATGCGTAATGCCCATCTGACGCACCGGAACCGTCTGGAACCGGCCGCCCGGCAGATCAACCTGAACTTGCCACTGCTGCAAATGCCGCAGGAAGTTGTTGATCATGAACTGGTCTTTACCCTCGTTGAAGTGCAGCCCGCGGAGGGTGAAGACCCAACCCTGACCCTCGGGTGGTTTGTCCTTGTCTTCCGGAGCAATGTAGTCCTGGACCGACGGGGCACCCGCTTTCAGGGTTTCAAACCAGGTCTTCAGATCGACGACTTCCTGGGTCGTGATGCTGAAAATTCGGATCCGGTGCTTTTTGGCAATATGCTTTTCATCCGCCGTCGCCCCTTCGGCCGGCAGGCAGGCATTGATCGCTTTATAGACTTCCAGCCAGCGGGCGCGGCCGACCGCCGGCTTAACGAGGAACTCGCCCTGTTCGCGAAGTTCCTTGTTCTTGGCTTCTGCCGCGTCATACGCGCTCTTGAGTGAAGAAGCTTCACCCTGCACGGCTTTCACCTTGTCTTCGGCACTCTTCCATTTTTCGACTTTCACCGTGGTATTGGCGAGTGCGAAGCCCATGGTGGAGACGCACAACCCGGTCAACAGGCAGGCGGCGGTGGCCACCGCCCACGGCTTCTTGCGACGGATCATGCGGGCCGTCTTGATCTCCGGTGGCAGCAGAGAAGTGCGAATCGTCGTCTGCTGCAGCATCTGCAGACCGAGGCCGTAGGCCACGGCGAATGACATCGCATTCTCCTGGAACAGGGGCTGCGACAACACGGCATCGCCTACCAGGCCCGGGAAATTTTCGACGCGTTCGACATCGTATTGCAGGTTCTGCTGCAGGAATTTTTGCAGCCCGGCCAGCTTGAAACCATTACCAATCGCCAGGATTTTCTCGATCTTGGCGTCGCGATTCACGCTGGAGAAGAATCCAATCGAACGCTGGATTTCGGAAACATAGTCGTTGAAGACCGGACGCAAGGCCTGGAACACGGCCTTGGGATCGGGGGCTTTGGTCGCGTTGCATTTCAGGTGCTCGGACTTGGCGAAGGTCAGCTTCATTTCCTTCGTCAACGCACGGGTGAACTGATTGCCGCCGATCGAAATATTGCGCTGCCAGATCTTGCGGCCGTTCGACACCAGCATCGTCGTCGTATCGGCACCCATATCAAGCAGGACTGTATAACCTTCGCGATCCATGACCGGATCGCCGACCCGCTGTTCGAACTGGTCGTACGACATGAAATTGAACATCGCCAGGGAGACGGCCTGGATCGTGTCAATTTCCATCCGCAGCTCGGTGAACGGCTTCAGGTGGTTCTGCAGCGATTCCTTCTTCATGGCGACCAGGCCGACTTCCGAGTCGAGCATGTAGCCACCTTCCTGGATTCCGCCCCCCATCGTCTGCCAGTCCCAGATCACATCGTTCAGGTCGAACGGAATCTGTTGCCGGGCTTCGTACTTGACGATGTCGCCAACCTTACTGGCTTCCACCGGCGGCAGCTGAATGAATTTGACGATCGACGTGTTGCTGGGGACTACGAACCCAATCTGGGCGCCCCGCAGCTGTGCCGCATTGCGGGTGACAAACGTCTTCAGCGCCTCATTGATCAACTCGGCGGGAATCGCATCGGGTTGACTGAGGATTTTCGGGTGCTGAATATAGTCGAAGCCGACCGCAATCACTTGTTGTGACGCTTCGTTGTAGCGCAGCTGCAGAGCCTTCAGTCCGGCCTGGCCGATATCAATGCCCCAGACTGTTCCGTTTTCTGCCATGATCACGACTCTCCCGGTGGATTGGGATGATGTGTGTTGTCGCCCGACTCTCTGAGTCGGGAATGCTCCCTGCCGCCGCACCCACGTCAGGCGTCGGACCGCTTCCGGGAACCAAATGCCAATCGATGTCGTCTACATCTACGTCATCTACTCTGCGTCGTTACAATACGCCGCTACTCTACGTCGTTACCAACAAGACGGCCATCTGCCCGAGAAGCCTCTGGCAGAAATCTGCAACTTCTGTGTTGAAAAGTCTTAAGGAACGGATCGGATAAATTTGATGCGAGTCGCCGCCAGCCCCGCGAGCGCAGGCACAGGCCACTTTTTATTCGAAAGTAAGTCTAAATTATCCAACAAGTTGCAGCGAGTTCAAGTCATTTTGCCAGGACTCCGCGGTGAATTCACACTGCGAGACCCGGTGATCGCTGCGATTGATTTCTGGAAAACGCTTTCGCAACGAACCTGACTGGGACGTGCGTTTGAGGCTGCTGATGGGCCAGCTCCTATTTTTACTGCGGCGAGCTCATCGTCAAGACGCATTGGCGAATTGCAAACTGCGAGACTCGAAGTCATTCGTACTTTGAGATGGCAGGTGCGATCGCCAGTTGCGCCAGCTTCCACGACATTAGACGAGAAGGTTCCCGGAAAGTTCCCAAAAATTCAAAAATCTTTTTTGCGGGGTCTTTGGATACCATGTCTTGTGTTGTAAGTGATTGTAAATATTGATGTTATCGAATTGCTGCGTGGTCGTTGTCGGTCCCGCACGAACCGTCAACGAATCGAGCAGTCGGAAAATTTCGGTGCGATCCGCTCGCCGGCGCTCCGGGCGACCCTGATTGAGACTTCGCCCGCCGCAGAATTACTTCGCTATCAGCAGATCGACAACACTGCGATCTGCGTGAATCCGTAAGCATAGGCTGCTATTCTGATAGGTCCTCGGTGTACCGCTTGACCTGACGCTGAAATGGCAGACTCATGGCCTACGAAGATCTGATTTTCCTGATTCCCAGCCACAGCCTCGAAGATTTTCCCACCGAGGCCAATGATGCCCAGGCAGCCAGCCTGCTCAATTCGTTCATTCTGCCCTGGCACCCGCAGCTGATTGCTTCGGCGGGCGTGGTCCCGCGCTGGCATCGCGCCGACACGCCACCCGAGGTCACGACAAACCGTCTGGTCATGATCCCGACCAAGAGCCAGGATCTGGTCCCCTACGGCTGGATCGACGAAGCCCGGCGCAACGGCGCGACGGTCATCACCGAAGTGACCGATCGTCAGGATATGCTCAGACTGGCTCTCCAGCCGCTCGAGGCACAACCGGTCGACCCTGATCTGGCCGCCGATTTCTGGGCTCTGGGCTTCTGTTATCTGCAGATCGAATTGCTGACACGGCACATGCGGCATTTTGGCAGCACCGATGAAGTGCACTTCCAGCGCGAAGCGGTCGCCGCGGCGCGGGCGGCAGTGGCCAACGATCCGGAAACGGCGCGCACCCGTTTGAAAGTTTGCTTTGAACTGCTGACCGAGGCCCGTGAGCGGTTCTATCCGACCGATTGCTATTTGATTGATCTCTGCCTGCTGATCCCGCGCCTGGCTGATCAGCATTTATCCGACACGCTGCTGACCTTGAAGCCGATGAGCGTCATGGTGACGCCCCAGGATCTGGAAGAAATTGCCCGCGATCACGCGCCGCAGTTGACCCTGTTGAAGGAAGCCTGGTTGCGGAAATCGGTCGCCGTCGTCGGGGGGGAATTCCGCGAAGGGCCATCGACGCTGTTGCCGTTGAATTCGCTGTTGTGGCAATTGGAAGCCGGCCGTGACCTCTATCAGCAGTACCTCGGCCGCAAGCCGACGATCTGGGGCCGGCGGCGTTTCGGCCTGATGCCCCCCTGGCCGCAGATCCTGCATCGGAACGGTTACATCGGGGCGATGCATGTGGCGCTGGATGATGGGTTCTACCCCGATCAGGAATTCAGCAAGATTCGCTGGGAGGGAACGGCGGGGCAGGCCATTGATGCGATTTCCCGCATTCCGCTGGCTGCTGACAGTGCCAACAGCTATCTGCGATTTCCCGTGCGGCTGTCGGAATCCATGGACAATGATTCGGTCGCTGCCGTGATGTTCGCCCGCTGGCCGGAAGCCAAGGCGCCGTGGTTTGAAGACCTGCGTCGCATGCAGAATTATTCGCCCGTCCTGGGGCGGTTCGTCACACTGGAAGATTACTTCGAACATACCGACAGCGCCAGCCGCTTGTCGTCGTATGATCCGAACGAGTATCTCTCGCCGTACTTCGTGCAGTCGGTCGCCCGTCAGGAAGCAGATCCGCTCGGTCGCTACATCACGCAGTTCCGCAATCGGCAGCGGTTCGACTCAGCCGCCTGGTGTGCCGGCATGACGGCGGCCTTCCGCCAGCAGCCGCTGCGCGGCACAGAACTCCGTGCCGTCGAGCGAGCTCTCGAACAGGGTGCCGCCGAAGACACTCCCGAAGATTGTGCCGGGGCCCTGGCGCAGCTCGCGGAGTTTGAACGAAACTCCGGGCAGCAGTTGGGGGAATTGATTACGAGCGGCGGCGGGACTCAACCCGGACTGTTGCTGGTCAATACGCTGGGCTTCCCCCGGTTAGCCGTCGTGGAGCTGGGAGCTTATCTCTCGCGTCCGCCGGCGATCGGCGGAGCCGTGAAATTCGTCCAGTGGGATGAACTGCACAAGACGGCCACCGTCGAATTTCCCGGTTCGGGGTTTGTGTGGCTGCCGCTGGAATCACCTGAAACGCCTACCCCTGCAACCGCAGCGCCCCTGGCGGAACCCCACCTGTTACGGAACGACTTTTTTGAAGTCCTATTGAGTGAGTCGACGGGTGGACTGCGGCAGTTGAAGAACTATGGCCGCAGCCCGAATCGCCTGAGCCAGCTGCTGGCGTACCGTTTTCCCCGCGAACGCAAGATCGTCTCCGCCGATCCCGATGAGCCGGATACGAAGTCCTATTACAGCGAGATGCGGGCCACCAGTTCCACCGTCACCAGCACCGGCCCGACGCTCGGTGAGATCGTGACCGAAGGTGAGCTGATCGATCAGACCAACAACCAGAAACTGGCGACATTCAAGCAGACCTTCCGCGTATGGCGCGGTCGCCCGATGCTCGAAATGGAGATTGAGATCGAGCCCGTGAAGATGCCCGACGGCGACCCGTGGTCGAACTACATCGGGGCCCGGTTCGCCTGGAATTCGTCGATTGCGGCGCTCACACGCTCGGTCCTGGGAGGAGCCCAGACCGACTGGAAGGACGAGCGTCTGGAGTCCCCCCTCTACCTGGAGATTGCGGACGAGAATCAACGCACGACCATCCTGACGCACGGGCTGCCGTTCCATCGCAAGACGGGCGACCGGATGCTCGATTCCATCATGCTGGTGTCGGGCGAGACTGCCCGGAAATTTCGGTTTACGATCGCGGTTGATCAGCCCTACCCGATGCAGGCGGCGCTTGATGCACTGACTCCCATCACGGTCATTCCCACAACGAAAGGGCCACCGCGGTCGGGGAATTCGGGATGGTTCTTCCACATCAGCGGCCGCAATGTGCAGATCGTGCAGTTGCTGGAGTTGATCGAGAACCCCGTCGAACACACCGATGCCTGGGACCCTCTGGCGACGCAGCCAACCTCGACCGACAAAGGTCTCGCCCTGCGACTGCTGGAAACCGAAGGGCGGCCGGTGCGCGTGACATTGCAGTGCTATCGCACGCCCAAATCGGCCCGCCAGCGAGATTTTCAGGGCCGCACCATCACCGATCTGCCCATTCACGGCGACGTGGTGCATGTCGACATGGTGGCGCACGAAATCGCCGACATCGAGTTCCGATGGTAACGAGTACCGCGGATCGGTCCGCGGTCAACGGCTAGGCGATCGGAGTTGCTCCCGGAGGCGGTTTGCCGTGGCCCGACTTGATATGGTCGGCGCGGCCGGCGGCGTATTGTTCGGGAGTCAGTTCGTCATCCGCGATGGTCTCACCGCGCTGGAACTGTTCGAAGTATTGCTTCAAATAGGGAATACACCAGCCGCAACCGGTTCCCGCTCCGCCGCACTCGCTGATCTGGCTTGCGCGTCGCGGCTTATACAGCCGGATGTAGTTGACGATCTTGCGTTTTGAGACGTGGAAGCAGTAGCAGACTTTATCGTCGAGATTCATAGTGTGGCTTGTTGGTTCGAGGGGGTGTCCTGCACGGGAGATCTGAATCCCCGAGCCGCCAGTAATGCGAGGATCGGAATGACCGGCGCCCGCATCCGCATGTCGGTCCAATAGACCCAATGGGTCAGCCAGAGGGTCAGGGGCAGCAGGAGCAGGATGCTCCACCATCTCCATTCTAACGCCGACAGTCGAAGCAATCCGAGGATCATGCCGCAGGCCATCAAGGCATAGTAAATTGCCGTGCCCCACAGCAGGAATTTTGAATAGCCCGCCGGAAGCGTCCACGGGGCGAGATCCCAGAATCTCAACGCACGCCAGAGACATGCGCGGCCAAACATGGCTGGTTCGGCTTGAATATGCGACCACGCGCGGCGATACATCCAGCGATCGCGCGACACTTCATCAGCAGGGCTGATCCCTTCTGCCGCCATGTCTGTTTCCAGCTCGGCCTGCCAGCGATTCAGGCTGTCTCCCTGCCAGACTGTGCCCCACGGTTGTGCGATCACTTCCCGGTAGAACACAGGATTATTGGCAAGGAGCACCGTGTAACCACCATGTGTCGTCGCGGGCGTGGCTTTGCCGATGACGACGGCGTTGCGCACCACCCACGGTGACAGAACGAGCGTCAGTCCGACCAGGCTACAAATTGCGGCCAAGCTGCGGCTGCGGAGTTCCGGGCGCATTGCAACGGTCCGCCACTGCCAGGCGGTGAAGCTCAACAGCCAGCCCCCCGCCAGTCCGACAGCGGCCAGAAACCCGGGGCGGCAGAGGCAAATCAATCCGAAGCAGGCACCGTGGAGCAGGGGGGCGACCCAGCGCCCCGACGGGGCCGCATTTTTCGCTGTTTCATCGGGTCCAGCAGTGGCGGGAAATTCCAGCAACACCCAACACCAGACGGCGACGAGTCCGGCGCACAGGGTTTCGGTCATTGGCAAAGAGGTGTATTGCAGCAACAGAGGATCGATCGCCACACAACCCGCAGCCAGCAAACTGGCCTGTCCCAACCGCAGCAGCTGTCCACAGCGGCAGATTAATCCGACGGTGATCGTTCCGATCACGACCTGAATCAGACCCAGGGTTGCGGTGGTTCCACCGCAAGCCAGGATGGCCGCTGCCAGCAACGGGTAGAGGGGTGGGCGATAGGCCGTCAGATGAGGAGGCTGGCCCAACTGCATGCCGTCGCCGGCGGTGAGGTGCCGGGCAATCTCCAGATAGGCATCGATATCCAGATTCAGTCGATCGCCCTGCACCCACCACATCGCCAGTCGCGAGACAAACGCCACCGCACAGACAGCCAGGGCCAGCCAGCGGTAACGATGAGTCTCCGGCATCTGTGAGGTTTTCCAGCAAGGTCGGTCAGGCTGACGTGAATTCAATGCGGCGTCTGTGGGCAATCGACCCGCGCAAAACGTGGGACGGGTCTCCAGGCCCGTCAGTCGCGCCTTACGCTTAATCGTTGTGCCTTGATGTATGATGCATATCGCAAATTGCTTCAGACGAGTTCATTTCTGACGGACGGGCCTGGAGACCCGTCCCACGGACGTTTGTGACTCAATTCGAACGCCGTTTGGCTCGTGCCTTGGCTTGTTCCAGAGGATTCACCGCGGGGGCGGTCGGGGGCGGATTCTGGGCCGCTGTGGTAGTCGGTGCGGGGGCCGGCGATGGTTTTATCGCTGGTGAAACTGGTGCCGGACGACCGGGGGCCGTTGGCCGCAGCGGCTGGGCCGTGACACCTCGGGCTTGCGGAATTACGGGAGTCACGGCGTCGATAAACTTTTCCCACAACGACAATCGTCGCCCGGCAATTTCCAACAGTAACAGCAGAATGCTTAATAGAAACAACAGCGATGCTAGCGGCCAACTGGTGGAGGCACGCGGTGGATCGGCGAGGACTTCCACGGGATTGACTCGCGCTTTGCCACCCGTCTTTTCCGCCAGTGATTTCAGTACGGTCAGGCCGCTGTTGGCCGCATCGCGCGGAGCAAATTCCGGCGAGTAGGGCAGGGTCACCGTCGGGCCACGGACGAAATTCTTCGCCCCCAGCTTCACCAGGGGTCGGTAGGTGCCGGTCTGGGACAACTTAAACCGTGCCTGCAGCGTGTTCGCGCCCTGCCATTCAAACGGAATCTCCAGCAATTTGGCACGTTCGTCGCCCGGGGGGATAACCGTCAACAACGGGGAATCAATCGCCTGCTTGCCGGGGCGATCCGGATCGAGTTCCAGCGTGACGACGGCATCCTGTCCCTCGTGCTGAACTTTCAGAAATGCTTCGTCAGGCTGATCGCTTCCCAGCAGCCAGCGAGCATGCGTGACCAGGAAATCGCTGTAATTGTCCCAGCGGCCGAACTGTCCGGAATAGGCACCGTCGACCTCTAAGGTGATCGCAGCCGCGCGGCCCAGCCCGAGATACCAGAAGGCTGACCACGGGGCCGCGAATTCGTCCTGGGAAACCACGCCCATCGTCGCCTTGGGTTTGAGATAGCTCAGGTTGTAACCATCGACATTCGGGAAGGCCCCGGGCTTCAGCTCACCCATCAGTCGCGCATCGGTCAGCAGTCGCCCGCTGATGCCGCCGGGCTGAGTTTTCTGGTCCTTTTTCACAAAACTGCTGCGGGCGATACTCATGGTGTCTTCGGTGAACAGCCTGGGCAATTCTTCCGCATCCGTCGTGAACATGATGTTCCCGTGACCGAGCTTTGCGATGTCCTTCAGCAGTGCGGCATCGACGTCGGTATCGTTCCCCAGGCCGATCACGCTGGTGGTGATTCCGGCGCGTTCATACTTGGCCAGCAAGTTGCGATAATCGCCCGGTTCTTCGCTGTCCTGAGCGTCGGAAAATAGGATGATGTGTTTCGTGAGTTGCTCGGCCTTCAGCAGTTGATCACCGGCGGCGACGAGACCCTCATAGACGAAGATCCCGCCCCCCTCACTCTGAATCTTTAAGACTTTGCTGGCGATGGCCTCGGGATCGTCGACGGGCGTCAACGCTTGAATCACATGGGGCGCACTGTCGACCGCGATCACGGCGACGCTGTCTCCGGCAGACAGCATCCGCACGCACTCGGCAGTCCCCAGGTCTGCCAGGTCCATCTTGGTTTTGTTCCCTTTGACCGGCAGCGCCATACTGCCCGAGCGGTCGAGCACGATGGCCATCGCCAGGCTGAGCTTGCGATGTTCCTGGCGCATCTCCATCGACACCGGCAGGACCGCATCCAGGGGACTCTTGAAGTAACCGCCGGTGCCAAAACTCCGCTCGCCCCCCGTCAGCAGCAGTCCCCCGCCCAGGTCTTCCACGTATTGGGCGAGACGTTCCATCTTGAGCCGCCCGAGGTCGCGTGCGGGAACATTCTCCAGGATGACCGCCCGGTAGCGTTCCAGGGCATCCTGAGTCAGCGGATGGGTGGTCGCGGGAGCCACATCCACCGGCAGCTTGGCCGATCTCAGGGCACGCACACAATTGTCTTCCTGCCCGTCCGCATTCAGCACCAGCAGCCGGGGTCCCGCTTCGACGCGGACCACCCCCGCTCCGCGGTTATTTTCCGACAGCGGATCGCCCGCGACTTCCAGTTTGACGTCGTAAGCATGCAGGCCGCCACTTTCGAGCAAGTCGCGAAACAAGATCTGATTCGAGCCATGTGAGAACTGCCGCGTCTGGCTGGCAATGACGCGGCCTTCCCGCGTCACGGTGACCTTGCCCTCGGCCGCTTTGTCGGCATAAATGACGGTCGTGAACTGGAATGGTTCACGCGGTGCAACCACTTCCGGCAGCAGCACGGCTTCCACCGCCACATCGCCGGTGCGCAGCCGCTCGAAGCCGCGGTAGTCAATCGGCACGTGCATTTCCTGGGCTCGGCGCGCCGCAGTCGTGACGGGTGCACCGTTCGCTTCGCCGTCTGAGAGGACCAGGATCCGTGATGGCCGATAGGGATCGACCAGATTGAGAGCCGTCTGCAGACCCGCCTCGAGATCGCTGCCGTCGGGCAGCACCTGCTTCGTATAGCCGCCCCCCGTCAGCACCGCCGTTCGGGACAGCATCAATTCGACCGCCGGTTCCTGCCCGAAAGTGACGATGCCGACTCGATCGCCGGGGCCACGCCCTTTCAGCAGATTCGACAACAGCTCGATGATGCGTGTTTCAGATTCGTGAGTCATCGATCGCGAGCGATCCACAACGGCCACGACGTCAATGCCTCGCCCCCCCAGATCCCATTCAGGGGCAGTCAGTACGAACAGCAACAGCAACAGCTGAACGGCGCGCAGCCAACCGGTCACGCCGCCGACTCGACCCCAACGCCAGTAGACGAAACCCAGCGGAATCCCCAGCAATAAGAGCTCGGGATACTGGAAGCGAATCGGGATGGAGTGCCAGTCAAACATCGTTTTTCAGGAGCTGATATCCGGAAGGGAGTTCAAGCCCCATTGGGGCTCAGGTGATCCTGATTCTCCAACGGGATCGAGAGGTTCGCCGATGCCATCAAAACAAAAAGTAGATAAACGGATTGTACTGCTGCGTCGCCAGCAGGACGATGCTCAGCAGGAACAGCACGCCCCCCCAGATTGCTTTGGCGGCGGTTTGGCGTGCGGTGAAATTCCACGATGTCGGGCAGCACCAGACGACGATCACACCCACCGCGACGCACAAGACATGGTATGGCTGGAACATCAAGCTCCACAAGAGGGCCGTTGCGGGCTGCGGGTCAGCCAGTCCCGCCAAGGCCGCAAAGTAGCGCCCGACGTGCGGCAAGTCGTGGCCTCGGAACAGGACCCAACCGAGGGCCACCAGCAAAAATGTGCACGCGATACCCGACAATCGCTGCCAGGAACGAACTGTCGCCGGTGATGCTGTCCGGCCCCCCTGGAATTCGTGCCAGGCCCGTTCGGCCGCCAGCAGCAGGCCGTGGTAACCGCCCCAGATCACAAAATTCCAGGCGGCACCGTGCCATAGCCCGCCGAGCAGCATCACCAGAAACAAGTTGAGATACGTGCGGAGTCGACCGTGCCGGTTGCCCCCCAGGGGAATGTAAAGGTATTCACGCAGCCACGTCGAAAGGGTGATATGCCAGCGCCGCCAGAACTCGGTCATTGATGCGGAACGATAGGGCGAGTTGAAATTTTCAGGAAAGGTGAAGCCGAACATCAGCCCCAGTCCGATGGCCATGTCGGAGTAGCCGCTGAAATCGAAGTAGATCTGAAAGGCATAGCCCAGCAGGCCCCACCAGGCTTGAAGGCATTCCAGGGTCCCCGCATTGAACGCGGCCTCGGCGACCGAACCACAAGGGTTCGCCAGGATCACTTTTTTCGCCAGTCCGAACTGGAACAGCAGCACCCCGCGCGAAAATTTCTCCCAGGTATGCGTGCGGCATATAAGCTGATCGGCGAGGTCCTGGAAGCGAATAATGGGGCCGGCGACTAACTGCGGAAAAAGGGATACGTAGCAGGCAAAATCGAGGAAGTTCCGGGCTGGCCGGGCCTCGCCCCGGTAGATGTCGATCGTGTAGCTGAGCGACTGAAAGGTATAGAAGCTGATCCCCAGGGGTAAGGTGATCTGCCATAAGGCGTCGGGGACATGCTGCGACCAGCCTGACTGCAGCAGCAGTTGGCGGTAGGCGTCGATTCCAAAATTAAAATACTTGAAAAACCCGAGCAGCGCCAGATTGGAGCTGACTGAAATCACCAGCGCCGCCCGTTGCCTGAAAGTATGCGGCCCGCCGGCTGCGCGAAGCGGTTCGTCCGCGGCAACGACTGCGCCTGCGATGTAGTCAATGGTGGTTGATAACCACATCAGGGGCACATACAGGGGATTGGTCCAGCCATAAAAGACATAGCTGAGGACCGTCAAGACCCCCATCCGCCAGGCTTGCGGCGCAGCGTAATACAGTCCCAGGGTCAGCGGCAAAAAGTAAAACAGAAACAGGAAGGAACTGAATACCACAGATCAGCCAGTGAAATGGAGCCAGGTAGGTCAGGCTGTGCCTGACGAGGGCACGGCCCGACCTGTCATGAAATGTTTTCTGACAACAGATGCGTAAACGGACGGTTATTGAAGTGCGTTTTGTTGGGAACAGCGTCAGGCACGGCCTGACCTACATTACTGGATGAACCACCTGGACGCGATGAATGAGTCTCCGGGCTCCTAGCCTAACGCTTTTCGGCAGCGAGTGTTATGCCAATTGCTCGCGACCTGGGATGATGCCGGGGGGGCAGTTTCCTACGGGTGCTGGGGCAATGGCGGTCGATTCGGCGGAGGAACTCGGCACTTGTCATACAGGTTGATTTGAAGTCAATCTGTCAGTAGTATCTTACTATTCCTATATTATGATTATCCGGTGATGACGTGGGGCCGATTGCTGGCACCTTCAATCCGCTGGGTTTCACCTCTTCAAACGGGATTCTCTTTTGGCGTAATTGTTTACTACATCCGCCAAAGTTCCTTTTCACGCTCGCTAAGGTGCTTTATGTCGCTCTCTCTGTCACCCCGCCGTCGGGGCTTCACGCTGATTGAACTGCTGGTCGTGATCGCGATCATCGCGGTCCTGATTGCGTTGTTGTTGCCGGCTGTGCAACAGGCCCGCGAGGCCGCTCGTCGTTCGCAGTGCAAGAACAATCTCAAGCAATTGGGGATCGCTCTGCATAACTATCACGATGTCGCGCAACAGTTCCCGCCGGGTGGGTTCTTCGCCGGAACGTGGACTTTTAATCGCGGCAACTTCCTGGTCATGCTGTTGCCCTACATGGATCAGGCTCCACTGTACAACTCAATCAATTTCTCGTTTGCCACGCAATTGGATGCTCAGACAACTTCCACGGGAGCTCTCTTGTGCCAGACGACGCTGGCCTCGCTGCTGTGTCCCAGTGATGATGTCAGCGGCTTGTTGAGCGGCGGACAGAACACATCCCCCAGTCCCCGCGCAGTGACCAACTACGCTCACAGCATCGGGGCCCAAGTCTTCGCAGTTTGTAGCACCGGCTGGAACACGGTGAACTCCAACGGTTCGGCCGGGCATGGTGATTCTCTTGACCCCAGCGTGATTTCTGGCGTGTTTGCCCATTATCCCTGGGCGGCCAAGATTCGTGACATCACCGACGGAACCACCAACACCATCCTGGTGGGTGAGACCCGCCCCAAGTGTTCGACCCACCAGCAGAATGGCTGGATGCATCAGAACTCGTTGTGGGTCGGTACGACCGGCGGCATCAACACGGTGACCTGCGCGGGTGAAACTGGCTACGGCGGATCGTGCCACACGGAGACGGAATGGGGGGCCGCTCAGGCCTTCAAATCGCGGCATGTCGGTGGTGCTCACGTGACCCTGTGTGATGGTTCCGTCCGGTTCTTGAGCCAGAATATTGACTATGCCACCCTGCAGAAGCTGGGGGATCGACGCGACGGGCAGGTGATTGGTGACTTCTAAATTGGTAACCGCACTCCGGGCGGTGATCCGTCCATCGATCTGCGCTGGCGGTCGCTCGGCAAGTTTTTGCCACGCGGCCTGCCTGTCGGTCGTATTACTGACGCTGACGGGTTGTCTGGGGGGCGCCGGCGAAGCGAAACCGGTGCCGGCATCAGGCGTCCTTACGCTCAACGGCGAACCGCTCGCGGGGGCCTATGTCCTGTTTATCCCGGACATGGGGCCGAAGGCCTCGGCCACGACGGATGCGGACGGTGGATTCGAGCTGACCACGGTTCAGGAGAAAGACGGAGTGGTCCCCGGTAATTGCCGCATTGCGGTCGAAAAGCGGGCACCACTGGATCCCAAAGATCCCTATGTCACGCCCAAATCGCTGATCCCCGAGAAGTACGGCTCGGTCAATACGAGTGGCCTCTCCGAAACGGTTGCCGATTCCGGTGAGAACTTTTTTTAGATCGATCTCAAGAAGTAAGACCGATCGGGAAAAGCCAGACCTGCCTGATTCCGGCGTACGCTGCCCCTTATTTGCGGTCGTCAGCCGTTGTAAAATCATCAGCGTGGCGTCGTCGTTTCTTGCCAGTGTCTGGTTGGTGCCGGTCGATGGTGACGGGGCAAATGAGACGCAAGAAACGAATGTGATCAATAGTGCGTCTGAGCAGTTGCCAGTTGATGCGGGTCCGTTGAGTCTGCAGAGGGAGTTTGCATGTCTATCAAACGATTGGCTGTCGTACTGCTGCTGCTGCTGTTCTGCCCGACCTGGGCGCAGGCCGCAGACCAGTCGAACGAGAAGTTTTTTCAGTCCGAGGTGGAGCCGTTGCTCGTGCGACGCTGCCTGGAATGCCATGCGGCGGAGGCTCGTGGCGGGTTGGATCTCCGCACGCGCGGGGCAATGCTGAAGGGGGGCGATACCGGTGCCGTAATCGTTCCCGGTAAGCCTGCCGACAGCCTGCTGTTCGAACATGTCACTAACGAGTACATGCCCCCCAAAAAGCCTCTGACAGCGGCCGAGATTGCCATCCTGAAGAGCTGGATTGAGAAGGGTGCGTACTTCCCCGACCGAACGCTCGATCTGTATTCGTTCGGGACCGATCATCGTGGCGGTTATGACTGGTGGTCGCTGCAGGCTGTCACCCGGCCCGCGGTCCCCGATTTCACCAGCACGGGGCGCCAGCGAACCGCCATTGATGGCTTTATCCTGGCGCGACTGCAGGCCGCCGGACTGTCGTTTTCGGAACCTGCCGATCGGGCGACTTACATTCGGCGCGTGACCTATGATCTACACGGGTTGCCGCCTACGTACGATGAAGTCCGGGCGTTTATCGCTGACACCCGGCCCGATGCCTATGGATTACTGATTGACCGCCTGTTGGCCAGCCCGCGCTACGGCGAACGCTGGGGCCGGCACTGGCTGGATATTGTGCGGTTTGCCGAGAGCAATGGTTTTGAACGCGATCGATTGCGGACCAATTTCTGGCGCTATCGCGATTATGTGATCTCCGCGTTCAACCAGGATCTGCCCTACAACGACTTCGTTCGCGAGCAACTGGCCGGTGATGCGTTACGGCCCGCTGATCCCCAGGCGCTGATCGCCACCGGATTCCTTGTGGCGGGGCCCAAGAATGACGTGGGGACCATCAGCGAACTGGAACGCATGATGACGCGTCAGGACGAACTGGACGAATATGTTGTTGCTACCGGAACCACGTTTCTCGGGCTGACCGTCGGCTGTGCCCGGTGTCACGATCACAAGTTCGATCCCATCCCGACGCGTGACTACTACAGCTTTACAAGTATTTTCAGCGGTCTCGATCGTAACGACAACGTGGTCGCACAGCCGGCAGAAAAAGCCCAGTACGCAGCCGCCAGCCAGGGAGTGCAGAAGCGGATCGAGACGGCCAAGTCGGCAATGACCAGGCTGCTGGATCCGGTCCGCGAGACGCTGCTGGCGGAAATGGCGGCCGAACGTGCGAAGAATCCGCAGACCGATAAACTGCCCGCGGTCAATTTCGCTCGCAACGACGAAACCTTCACGCCGGTCGTCGCCAGGTTTTTGCGATTTGAAATCAAAGCCACCACGGGGGCCCAGCCCTGTGTGGATGAACTCGAAGTCTATGGTGCCAGTCCCAAGCTCAATCTCGCGCTGGCCAGTGCCGGCGCCAAGGCGTCGGCATCGTCGCTGTTGCCCGGCTATCCGATCCATCAGATTCACCATTTGAATGATGGCAAAGTTGGAAATTCATCGAGCTGGATCAGCAATGAACCGGGCAAGGGGTGGGCTCAGATTGAATTCCCGCGGCCCGTCGAAGTCTCACGCATCGTCTGGGGTCGTGACCGTGAAGGCGCCTTCCTGGATCGACTGGCGACCGATTACTCGGTGGCGGTCTCCGGAGACGGCCAGGTGTGGACAACGGTCAGCAGTTCCGAGCGGCGCCGGCCGTTTCAGCCGGGGGGCAATCCTGCC
>CAZQUW010000028.1:0-8503 GCA_964596215.1 uncultured Planctomicrobium sp.
GCCGTTCGCATTCGCGAGCGAGAACGGTTACTGGCCGCAATCGATCGTTCGTTACGCAGCCACGAAACAAATGTTCGATTGACCGATCTCGATGGCCAATATCACAAGGCCTTCGAACTGCTGGCCGAGCCGCGCACCCGCGAGGCGTTCGATCTCTCCACAGAACCCGATCAACTTCGCCGCCGCTATGGGCGCCATCGAGCCGGTCAGGCCTGCCTGCTGGCCCGACGCCTGGCAGAGGCGGGTGTGCCACTGATCACCGTTGTCTGGAACCACCAGAGCCGCGGACAGGACCTGCACCCTGAGGATGACGAGTACTACGGCTGGGACACTCACAACGATATCTTCGACGTTCTAAAGAACCGGCTGCTGCCGCGATTCGATCAAAGTTTTTCAGCGCTCCTGGAAGACCTGGAATCGCGCGGGATGATGGACGATACCCTGGTCATCTGCATGAGCGAATTCGGCCGCGCGCCGTTGGTGGCGCTCGAGAAGAATTTTCTAGGGGCAAGTCCCGGCCGCAAGCATTGGTCTGCGGCCTACTCAATCCTCATGGCCGGAGCAGGGGTCTCGCGCGGCAAGGTCGTCGGCAAGACAGACCGCTACGGAGCCTATCCGGCATCCGAAAGTTATGGCCCGTGGGACATCGCCGCAACCATTTTTGCTGCCCTGGGCATTTCTCGCGATCACCATTACTACGACCCGCTGAACCGCCCCTACCCAGTGACCGTCGGCACGCCGCTCAGCGTGGTTTATGAGGGCTCGTAAACGAGCAAGTTCCTGCGATCACTGCTTCGAATTCCACATCACGGTTTGCCAGCATAGCCTCGCAATTGCAGCCAGGCGGCAGCGCGCTGTGCCCAGTCTGCGGTTCCCGGCGCATTGAGTCGGGAGCGCATGCCAAACCCGTGACCGCCACGCTCATAGACGTGAATCTCGGCGGGAATCTTGCGGTTCACCAGCTCCAGGTAGAGCAGGGCGGTTCCCTGCGGCAGCGAAGAACCGTCATCGCCCATCTGCGCAAGAAAAGTTGGCGGTAATCCTGCATCCAGTCGAATGTCAGCCCGCAGCCCCTTCGTCAGAGGGTCATAGATCTTATAAGGATAAATCAGCAGCAGAAAATCAGGCTTATGGGAGGGACTCCCTGCTGTGGCGGGAAACCGCAAGTCATTGGACGCAGCCACCACTGTCACTTGACCACCCGCCGAGAACCCCAGCACGCCGACCTTCTGTGGATCAAGGCCCCACTCTGGGGCCCGGCGCCGCACTTCGATCACGGACTGCTGGGCATCCTGAACCGGGCCGGCGTTCACCTCTTTATGATTCGTGGTGGGAGTCCGATGCGCCAGTTGAAACGCCACGACTCCCTGTTTGGCCAGCCATTCACAAGCCTCCGCACCTTCATGCCCATCGGCGAGACGGCCGAAACCTCCGCCCGGGACCACGATAATCCCCGCGCCTGACCTGGGAGTCCCTTCGGGTGGCAGGTGCACGAACAATCTGGGCCGCGAGACATTGGTCCGCCGCTGAATGCCATCGGCCCCAGTTTCGACAATCTCCGCGGGCTCAGCGGGGACCACCGGTTCGGGCATCCCTTGCGGCCACAACAAAATCTCGGGCGGCGCGGCCATCGAGCACTTTGCAGCCACAACGACACAAAAGATCAGACACCCACACAACAGGTTCTTCATGATGAGATCAGTTCGGTAATCAATTCACGCCGCTCAAGAACGAATCGGGGGCGGCCGGAGTTGTCGGTAAACGAGGCCGTCGTGTCGATCTCGAGATGCCGATAAATCATCGCCAGAACATTCTCTGGACGATAAGGCCGTGTCAGGGGAGTCGCGCCGTGGCGGTCCGATGAGCCAATGATCTGGCCCGTTCGCAGGCCGCCACCAGACATGACAACACTCATGACCTGGCCCCAATGATCTCGCCCGGCACTGGCATTCACGCGCGGCGTACGGCCAAACTCGCCGATGCAGACCATCAGCACCTGCTTGTCGAGACCGCGTGAGTAGAGGTCCTCGACCAGGGCCGCCACCCCTTGATCGTACGCGGGTCCTTTGGCCTTCATCGCCTGGGCGATCTTGCCGTGATCGTCCCAGCCGTTCACACGGACTGTGACAAACGGCACTCCATGTTCGACTAACCGGCGAGCCAGCAGCAGATTCTGGCCGGTCGCGTTCAGCCCGTACTTGGCCCGGATGCGCGGATCCTCGGACGCCAGATTAAAGGCCTTTCTCGCCGCGGGACCAGTCACCAGCTCGAACGCCTGTCGCGTGAACTGGTCCATGGCGTCAGCCACCCCCTGGTTGTCGACCTGTTTACGAGACGCATCAAATGCCGTCAACAACGTGCGGCGATCGTCTAAACGATTCCCCGTCAGCCCCTGATTCAAGGTGAGATTGGGAACCTGAAAATTATCGACATCCCCATTATTCACGGTCTCGAACGGGTTGTAAGCGCGGCTCATCCAGGCGGCGCGGCCAAATCGTGTGCTGTTGGGAATGGAAACATATGCGGGCACCCCTGATTCCGATGATCCACGCAAGCGCGCGGTAATCGATCCCGCCGACGGCATTTCATTCTCACGGTTCTGAGGATTCCGCAAGTAGTAGCCCGTCTGAGTCAGGTGGGCACTGGTGCTGTGGCTGCCCGAGTCATGCGTGATCGAGCGAATCACCGCCAGCTTGTCGGCGACCCTGGCCTGCTGCACCATCAGCTCACTGAAGTACTCGCCAGGCAAGCTGGTTTCGATGGCCGCCAACGGCCCGCGGTATTCCAGCGGAGCATTCGGCTTGGGATCGTAGGTCTCGTGCTGCGTCGGTCCTCCAGCCAGCTCGATAAAGATTACTGAAGCCTCGCGTTTGCGTCCCGCTTCCGCACCATTCGCTTGTAATCGCAGCAAGTCGGGCAGAGAGAGCCCCAGCATGCCAGCGAGCCCCGTATGCAACAGGCTGCGGCGGGAAACACCTTCAGACAACGGGCGCGAACGTGAGACAGCATCCAGCATGGCGACCTCCGGCAGTGATAGACCGTAACGCGCAGACTCGAGACACTCAGACTACGCACAAGCATACATTGATGCGTGCTTTGAGCCAAGAGCAAACTCGTGTTTGTTCACAAATGAATGATGTTCACACACTCCAGCGTTTCGCGGGCCGAGGGCCTACTAATCACCAGCGTTCTGCGTCCCAAAGGTTTGAATGGTACGCACCATCGACGTGTGCGTTGTGTCGATTCCGTGTAATTCCCCTGCTACGATGACGCGGCGTTTCGAATAGGTCCGAATTGATGTGGTGGCCACCCGGCCCATGCCGCAGTGACATCAATCTCGATGAGTACACCTCTCCGCAGTTGCGGACTAAACGGGAACACTGCAATGCATTGGGAAACTCTGGAAGAGGGCTTCATCCGACAACAGTCGCCAGTCGCACGCGGGACAGACATTGCCATTGGCCCGCGCCTCGCGGTTCTGCCCACGGGCGAAGTGATATGTTCTTACATGTACTCGGCCCAGACTGCGACTAATGATTTTATTCCGGCCCTCGCACGCTCCAAAGACCACGGCCGCACGTGGACCGAACCCGTTCGCGTCTGGCCGCAACTGAGTTCCCACTGGTCCATCTTCGCCGCCATCAGCCGTGATCCCTATTCGGGAAAACTGTTTCTATACGGGACACGGACGGTCATTGACGTTCCCGGTGAATCCAACTGGAGCACCGTCACACTGGGATTGAAGGCGAACGAACTGATCTGGTCGTCATCGTCCGACGACGGACACACATGGAACGAGCCCACCGTAATCCCCATGCCGATTCCAGGCTCTGCCGAAGCTCCCGGCCCGCTATGTGTCACACGGACCGGTCGCTGGCTGGCCTGCTATTCACCGGGCAATACGTTTGATCCCAATTTGAAGGTCGACCACAGTCAGGTCGTGGTCGTTTATTCGGATGATCAGGGCCAATCCTGGCGACATACCTCCATGCTCCGGTTCGCCAGTCCAACCAGTTGCGGGGCCGAGGCCTGGATCATTGAACTGACCGACGGCCGCCTGCTGGGAACTTGCTGGCAGGTCGCCGCTGCCGGGGGCGAATTGCCCAATGCCTATGCCCTGTCACATGATGGTGGAACGACCTGGACTCCGACAACTTCGACGGAAATTCTCGGACAGACGACGGCATTGGCCCCGCTGCCAGACGGTCGGGCGCTCTTTCTTTACAATCAGCGAAAGCATGGCGACCCGGGAGTCAAGCTGGCCGTTGTCCGCCCCACCGACACCCACTTCGGTACTGAATACGATGATTATCTCTGGCGCGCCGAGACGCGGACTCAGACGGCGAGTTCAGGCAACTTAAGTGAGTGGAGCGACTTTTCATTCGGCGAGCCCAGCATCGCACTATTACAAGATGGAACATGGCTCGCGGCCATCTGGTGTATTCAACCCTCGGGATCTGGAATCCGTTACGTCAAACTGAAACTATTGGTTTAGCGACAGCGGCGAAACCAGGAGCAGGCACGCCCGTTTGATTTTGGCCGCGGACCGATCTGACGCGGGCAATAGTCACACGCCACAGCAAGATACCGCGAGACGACTCCCAAGTTCATTCCACATGAGTGTGAAGGCCCCCGGATGACTGACTCCACTGCAGCGACTTCGCCTCCTCAGTCCCTGAACGACGATTGCCCGCTCCCGCTGGCGGTGCAGAATCGGAACATCTGGTGCTTTGCCACCTTCTGGGGCGTGTATTACCTCGCCGCACCCGTGTCGTATATTGGTGTGACCCACGCCAATCTGTTAAAGGCGTTTGGCAATTCGGACACCGTCAGCAACCTGCCGGCCGCCGTCTATCTCTGGCTCACCGCGTTGCCAGTTCTGGCGGCCTGGATGTTTCCCCATCCCAAGTATCTGAAGCCGCTCGCCCTGACATCGGTCGCATTGATGGTGACCATTACGGCGGCCGTCGCCGTGACACTCGGTAGCGGTGCTTCAGCATGGGTGGCAACAGCCGTGGTGATCGCCCACGGAGCAGTCTTCGGTGCCGCGAACGGGGTACTACTGACTGCGATGTGGGACTTCCTGCGGCGCGGGGTCTCAACTTCGCGCCGTGGAAAAGCTCTCGGCCTGACGTTCGGTGTCGGCCCGCTGCTGGCGTGCGTGGGCGCTGTGCTGCAGGATGCACTGTTCGGCGGCAAGCTGCTCGGAGGGAGATCGTTTGGACTCAACTTTCCCGACAACTACCTCGCGATGTTCGCCGCCGTTTCGCCGCTGTTACTGGTCGCGGGCGTCGCGGTTGCCATGTTCCGCATTCCCATTCCCGCTGAAGACTCGTCGAGTTCGGGGACGCCGCTGGCCGAGATCGCGGCAGGGATCCGGCAGTTCATCCGAAACCGCAATGTCCTGATCGCCGTCGTGATCTATGTAATTGTCTACTCAGGGGGAAATGCCATCTTGCAGAACGTCTCGTTGCATGCCACCACCATCCTGGGGGAGAACAGCGACACGCTGGGCATACAGAGCTTTCTGCGATTTGGTTTCAAGGCTGTAGCGGGAGTGATGCTGGGCTGGCTGCTGGCCACCGCCAGTCCGCGTGCCACACTGTTGGCGACGACTTCCATCCTGCTGATCGGGATGACCTGGGCACTCTCCAGTGCCGGCTGGTGGTTCATGCTGACATTTGGACTGCTGGGTGCAGGCGAACTGTTTGGCGCCTATTTTCCCAACTACGTCACGACCGCGTCTTCCAAGCCGTTTGTCCGGATCAACATGGCATACCTGAGCGTACTCACCGCGATCACCGGCTTTTCATCAGTGCTGTTTGGCAGGATCTCCGACCATTTCGGCCGCATCGCCAGTTTTTATGCAGCGGCCAGTTTACTCGTCTGCGCACTGGTCCTGATCTGTGTCCTGCTGCCGCCAAATCCGACCCCCGAAGAGGACGAGGCGGAACCTGTTCTATAGCGCAATCCACCCGCGGTGACGGCTCCGAGCGGAGCTCGCATAGCCGATGGCGGAACTCGGCATCCCGAAACTGATGGCACGATGCAGAGCAGGGGAGATGCAGGGCTGACTCGCAGAATAAAGGACAGGGCAATAGATTCCAAAGCAACAACGAGATATCGCGCAGTCGCTGGTCCATTTTTTGAGGGCATCATCTTGACGAATTCAAAAATCTATCACGAAACGTTCGACAACGGCCCCGGGGGCTGGTTCGGCTGGATCAGCAATGCTGCCGGCCCCAAGCCACTTGAGAATCGGGACAGCTATCTGATATCACGCAGCCCGTGGTGGATTGACTATAACCACGCACCTCCCGGCGCCGGCTACCTGCACCTGCTCTACATGCTGTTAACGCGGGGGCCATGCGGCGAACACCAGCGGGAAGTCGCCGGCGAGAACCGCTTTGTCAGTGGCGGCCATGGTACAGACTTCACGAACGCCAGGATTACGCTGCGACTCAAGGGCGAACTCGCCGCGCAGGGTGCCCAGCTGACACTCCTCGTGCAATCAATCCAGGATGGCATCTGTTCCGGCTGGATGCTGACGGGACAGCCGTTTGAAATTACTCCCGACTGGTCAGAACAAACCGTTGTCGCTGTCCCCGATCCCGCACAGTGGACCAGCCTGGGCAGCCGCCATGACCGCACGGAATTCTACGGTCAGATCGAGCTGCCGCGAGTCCTGCGGCAGGTAAACACCAACATCCTGCTGGTCCTCTTTCCTCTGGACATTGTCCCCATGGGGCCGATCACCGGCGACCTGCATCACCTGCGGCCGGAAAAAGATTATCCGGTATGGCGCCACCGCCTGCCGGAGGGGTACGTCCTGCTGGACGAGGTAACGATCGAATTCCCGTAGGGCCGCATGTCAGGCAAACAGAATCGGGTCACCATAATAGATGTTATGGGGGCGCGAGACATCGTCGTGCCACACGGCTGATTCCGGAATCCCCAGCGCGTTGTAGATTGTCGCGGCCAGATTCTCGGGTAGCTGCAAGTTGTCAACCGGATAGGCACCGTCTTTGTCGGTCTCGCCCACCACGACGCCCCCCTTAATTCCGCCACCGGCCACCAGGACCGACTGCGTCGCCCCCCAGTGATCGCGGCCAGCGAGTGCCCCGGGGCTGCGATTGAGCGCATTCACCTTCGGGGTACGCCCCATCTCACCACACATGACGATCAGGGTTTCGTCGAGCATCCCGAGGCTCTGCAGATCATCGAGCAATGCCGACATTCCGCGGTCCATGGGGGGCAACAGGCAATCCTTCAGCAGCGGGAAGTTATTATCGTGCGTGTCCCACGATTCGTTGTTCCCCAGGTTGACCTGCACCAGATTCACGCCCGCCTGGACCAACTGCCGCGCCATCAACAACGACCAGCCAAATGAATTGCGGCCATAGCGATCCTGTACCTCGGCCGGAGCATTGTGCACGTCGAAAGCCCGCTGCACACTCGGATCGGTCAGCAAGGAAATCGCCGACTGGCGGTGACGATCAAAGGTTTCCAACGACGCCGCCTGATCGAGATCACGACGCTGCCCTTCCAGCAGTCCACGCAACGCATCACGGTCAGACAACCGGGCACGGCTAAGCCCCTCGGGCAGGCTCAGGTTCGGTGACTGAAACTTCAAATCGGGATTTCGCTCGCGCCCGCGGACAAAGTGAAACTCGTATTCTGGATACGCACCATACGACTTGGAATTGTAGGGGGACGCCGAGATGAACCACGGATCACGGCGGCTGCCCATCATCCCGCCAAACTGGCCGGGCAAGACACGCCCCGACATATGCACCAGTTG
This sequence comes from uncultured Planctomicrobium sp., assembly GCA_964596215.1. Classification (GTDB taxonomy): domain Bacteria; phylum Planctomycetota; class Planctomycetia; order Planctomycetales; family Planctomycetaceae; genus JAKFVC01. The sequence continues at coordinate 7,802 of CAZQUW010000028.1, forward strand.
CTCGGGCAGGGCAATTGCCGGGGGCAAATTGTTGCTGCGCGACGGCAACGCATCGCCTACGATCGAAGCGATTGACGGCCAGTCACTGAGTTGCGGCTTACTGCCATTATAGCCGGGAGGCATCATCGTGCGCCCCGACAACATCGTCATGTGACCTTCCGAGTGACCATTATGCGGGTGCGACAGAGTCCGGATCATGCTCCATTTCTGGCTGCGGGCCGCCAGCATCGGCAAATGTTCGGCAATCTGCACCCCGGGAGTCTGGGTCGCGATCGGATTGAACTCGCCGCGAATATCGGCGGGAGCCCCCGGCTTGGGATCAAAGCTGTCGTGCTGCCCCAGCCCACCGGACAAGAACACGAAGATGACCGACTTAGCGCTCGCCGGCACGGGGCTCGCAGCCACCACGTCGCTTGCGCGTAAGGCCGACACATGGTTCATCCCCAAACCTAACAATCCCAACGAACCCGCCTGCAACATGGTGCGGCGATTGGTGGTCAGGTGGGATGGAATATAGGCAGTCATAGGCCGCTCCAGCACATTTGCGGGTTGGATTCGGGTCAGGCAGGCTTCGCGCAGGCCCTCAGTTTAACATATCGACCAACTCAAATGGTAGTAATTACTTCCGTTTTATCCGATACGGCAGATACACGAAGCTGGGAAAGTCGCGGAGCTAATCTACCGGGGGCATGGTGTGCCCCG
>CAZQUW010000028.1:8603-36480 GCA_964596215.1 uncultured Planctomicrobium sp.
CCAACATCCCCGAGCACCTCAATCGCCTGGCGCTGATTCAGTGACTGACCAGAAATTCCTCACCACAACAGAGCAGAACCGATTTTCGCGGAAAGCCAGTCACGTCACAACATCGGCAGATGTCATACTTCGCGCGAATCTTGGAGTTACCACACGAGTTTCAGCTTTTGATCGCAAATTGGTACAGACCATTCGACAAACTACCGCTCCTTGATTCGTGGAACTGAATGATTTACATCTGATAAGCCGGTCGTAAGGATTGGTTGGTTCAGGAGAGTCAGGCACTGCAAGGGGGCCAGTTTTCGCAATGCCGCACGATTCACTGCAGCCCGATTTCTGTTGAGGGCCTGACGACACGCAAGATGATATGTCCACTAGTATTTTCTTGAGGAAAGTTGCCGCCATGACCACGCCAGCTGCAGTCAGATCGCCAGTCGAACCGACCAATACGACGACCGATGCCCGGCGGGTCGCTACCGACTGGTCGCAACTTACCACGGCTCAGCAGATCAAACATCTGGAAATTGAGGGCTACGTCGTCCTGCCCAATTTGATTTCTCCCGCGGATCTCGTGCAGATCCGAGCGGAACTTGATCGCCTGCCCACAGTGGGGACCGACTACAGCGAGAACCAGCGGGGACATCGGGACGTGCAGTGGTCCGATTCGCCCGCGTGTATTAACTTGATCGCATTGCCCGCGATGCTTGAGTTTCTAACCAGGTTGTTCGGCGACGAACTGCTGTGCACAAGCTGCCATTTCGCGCTGTCCCGGCCCGGTCATCCGGGAATCGCCATTCATACCGACGCTCAACCCTATGGCTCGGAAATCTTCGGACATCAGGCCAGCAGTCCGCGACTGGTACGCGTCCTCTACTATCTGGACGATCTGACGCCGGAACGCGCGCCCTTGAAAGTGATCCCGCATTCGCATCTCTCCTTGCATGCCGATGGCAATCCTTACCATCGCTATTTGCGGCACCCGGAAGAAGTGATGATCACGTGCCAGGCCGGTACCGCGGCCATCATCAACCAGACGGTTTTTCATGCGAATTATCCCAACGTCAGCCAGGAAGATCGCCGCTTACTGGCAATCGCCTATCGCCCCGCCTGGGCCGGGCCCATTGCGGAAGTTCCCGAATGGCCTGCCGACAAAGTCGCCCGCTTGCCCCAACACATCCAACCGCTGTTTAATAGCCCCAATACGCGCAAGATTGATTTCCATGTCGCCAATCGCCCCGCCAATATGCGCACCGAGGCAACGGGCATTAACCCCAGTCGGTGGGATGTCTGAACGGCCCGACCTAGCCTGCTTCCGGTAACTGCCGCCCACACAACAAGCAGCCCGATCAGCAGAGCAGTGCGAGATCAGACTGCCCCCGTGCGATCACCTCTGTCCCTGAACTCATCACTTCTGACGCCCGCTTCCCCATTCGAAATCGGAATCCCTGCCATGCCCAACACCAGTGCCAAACGCTTTCCCCAAGGCATCATGAGCACCTGCTGCATCCCCTGGGATGATCGGTTTCAATTTGCTGAAGCCATCTTTCGCCGCACCGTCCGGCACTCACTGACTGCCACGCCCCACCTCTACGTATTCGGCACCGCCGGCGAAGGGTATGCCGTCACGGACCAGCAGTTCGACCAGATCGTCAAGGCGTTTGCCAGCGAAATGCAAGCCGGGGGCGCCGAACCAATGGTCGGCATTATCCAGTTGTCACTGGGTACTATGCAGGAACGCATTCGACGGTGTCGCGATCAGGGGGTGACCCGCTTTCAAATTTCGCTGCCCAGTTGGGCCGCGCTCAGCGATCGCGAACTCTTTCTCTTTTTCGATAGTGTCTGCGACATGTTTCCGGACTGTCAATTTATGCACTATAACTTGCCGCGAACCAAACGGCTGGTCACGGGTAAGGAATATGGCCGCCTCGCGGCCGCCCATCCGAATCTCGTGGCGACCAAGAATTGCGGCGATTCACTGTCCCTCATTCAGGGGCTCATCGAACAAGCCCCGCAGCTGCAGCATTTCCTGTCGGAAACCGGCTATGTCTATGGATCGCTGTTCGGCGAATGCAGCATTCTGGCCTCGTTCATCATGAACTGGCCGAAGCTGCAAGCACTGCTGGCCGCCGGCAATCGTCGCGACATTGCCACCACAACGTCCATCAATCGCGAGATCAATATCGTGATTCAGACATTGTTCGAAGCAGTACCCGACAGCCGCATCGATGGCTCGTACGACAAATTGTTCGAGAAAATGTACGACCAGGAAGTCCCGCTCCGCCTGCTTCCGCCCTATGTCGGATCCAGCGATGAAGAGTTTCACGCATTCGTGCGGTTGCTCGGAGCACGCCTGCCCGAATGGATCCCCGCGCCGATTCACCACAGGTCATAGCCCACCAGCTCCGTTGACTGGCCGGGCGCAGAACATACTTCAGACGGCGTATCGGGGCTGGGGTTGGGCCCACACCCGACGCGGGCCCGTCCGTTAAGTCAGGATGCCCAGCGATTTGATTCGTGATGCCAGGGTCGTAGGCTTGATGCCCAGTAATTCCGCAGCGCCGCCGGGGCCTGACACTTTTCCCGCGGCGACCTTCAGGGCCGCGCGGATATTGTCAGCTTCCACTTGCCGGATCTGGGCATCGGTCCGAACCTGGCCCGCATCATCCGACGGTGCATCTAACAGAGGAGTTGGTTTCGACGTCACGGGTAACTCGATATTGAATCGGCCCCCCACGGAAGTAATCACGGCTCGCTCGATGACGTGTTGTAGTTCCCGCACGTTTCCCGGCCAGTCATATTGCTGCAGTCGCTGAACGTTCGCCAGCGTCAACGGAGGCTTGGACCGCCCCGCCTTGCGCGACGATACCTGCAGGAAATGCTCGGCGAGCAACGGAATATCCTCTTTCCGTTTGCGAAGCGGAGGAACTTCCACCGGGAAGACGCTCAGCCGATAGAACAAGTCCTGTCGAAAACGCCCGGCTTCGGCCTCGGCCCGCAGGTCCCGATTGGTTGCGGCAACGACTCGCACATTCACCCGCCGCGTCCGTTCTTCGCCGACTCGTTCGAGTTCCCCTTCCTGCAGTACGCGAAGCAGTTTGGCCTGCAACTCCAACGGAATCTCCCCCACTTCATCCAGAAACAGGGTCCCGCTTTCTGCCAGTTCAAAACGCCCGATTCGATCCCGCAAGGCGCCGGTAAACGCCCCTTTAATGTGTCCAAAAAACTCACTCTCGAAGAGCTCGCGGGGCACTGCGGCACAGTTCACCTTAATTAAGGGCCTGGCTGACCGCTGACTACGCCGGTGAATCTCCCGAGCGACCAGTTCCTTCCCGGTGCCACTCTCCCCGAGGATCAAAACCGAGGAATCTGTCGCAGCCACCAGATCGATCTGTCGGGCTACGGCTTCCAGCGCGGGGCTTTGCCCCACCAATTCGCCAAACGCCCCGGTCCCCGTTACCTCCTCACGCAAATACTCATTCTCCTGTTCCAACCGTTTTTTCAGGGCCTCGATCTCGGCGAATGCCCGCGCCGTGTTAATGGCAGCTGCGGCGTGATCCGCGATCATGCGCAGCCAGCCCATGCATTCCGCCCCAATCGGACCGCGGGCAAAAACCGCCAGGACACCCAGTACTTCACCACGATGAATTAACGGTTGTCCGGCAAATCCTTGAATGCCTTCAGCTCGAATCCATTCCGGCCGCGCGATCCAATCAGGAAAGGGATTCGAGAGATCCGGCACTTCCAGCGGCAAACCGCTCACCGCGATCCGACCAACCTTCCTCGCGCCGAACGGGATCCGGCAGAACGCACCTCCCACACTGGTCCATTCGATCTCCGGGCTGGAAATCGAACGTCCGCCACTGGCAGCCAGATGCAGGCACTGCGATTGACCGCGACAGACGTCGGGCGTCAGGCAACCTGAACATTGTGATGTCGGCACCGCCAGCCAGATACGTGCGAGTGCCACGCGGTGCGAATCACTGATTCGCGAAACAATGAGACGCAGTACTTCATCCACCGCATGCTCCTGGGCCAGATCCAGCAGCAAGCGTTTCGGATTTTCAAACAGTGGGTCATCGCCAGGAAAGTCGGACATAGCTGCATTCTACGATATTTCGTAACTCGTCAACGATATTTCGTAGTTTCACGAAATTTCGTAATCATGATCGACTATCGAGATTGATCACAACTGATTTGAAATCAAAGACTTAACACATCGACAAGACTTGGCATGAAAAATGTTTTTAGTTTTGACCATCAGCCGCCGGATGTCGGGGGCCTGCAAACAGAAATGTTATCAAGAGTGGAGTAGATGTCATGTCTCGTCTCAAAGCGATTTCCCCAGAATCAGCAACCGGAAAAGCCCAGGAACTGTTACAGGCCGCCAATGCAAAGTTCGGCATGGTCCCCAATATGATGCGGACGATGGCTAATTCCCCCGCGGTTCTGGAAGGGTACTTCAACCTGAGTGGCTCACTGAACACGGGCAGGCTCTCGGCTAAGGTTCGCGAGCAATTGGCACTGGCGGTTGCCGAAGCCAACCACTGCGAGTATTGCCTCGCCGCTCACTCGGCGGTCGGCCGGATGGTGGGATTGACCACGGACCAGATCCGCGACAGCCGGCTGGGAACTGCGGTCGACGCCAAGACCGACGCGCTGATCCGATTCGCGCGGCTGGTGGTCGAAAGCCGCGGTCGCGTTAGCGATAGCGACCTGGCAGCGGTCCGCGAAGCCGGGTTCGATGACGGCAGCATCTCGGAAGTCGTGGCGTATGTGGCGCTCAGCATCTTCACCAATTATTTCAACAATGTGGCAGCCACGGATATCGATTTTCCACCGGCTGCCCCCCTGATCCCCGAACCCGCCGCAACGGCATAAAGTCCCACGGCAACGCTTGGTACAGAACGCTCAGCGGCATTCTGAATATGTTGCCGCTGACGCGCTGGAAGTGAACCATCACATCCCAGCGGGACAGGTCCCGACAAAAGGAAGAACATTGCGATGAACGCGATTCACAATTTTTTCGGCTTGGCAGCTCAACTGGACGGAATCGGTAAGACAGTCACACGGATGGGACTCGTCGTGGTCCTGGTATGGATCGGCGGCCTGAAGATCTACCAATACGAAGACGAGGGCATTGTTCCGTTCGTGGCGAACAGTCCCTTGATGAGCTTCTTCTACCGTCGACCTGCAGGCGAATACCGCCAGCATATGAATCGGGAGGGACAACTGGTCCCCGCGAACCGCGAATGGCATCAATTGAACGGGACCTACACATTCGCCTACGGACTCGGCAGCATCATCGTGGCCTATGGCGTGATGATCTCGCTGCACCCGTGGTTGCCTCGGGTCGCTGCCGTCGGCAGCTTCCTGGTGTTCCTCATGTCGTTCGTAACACTGTCGTTTCTCATCACCACTCCAGAATGCTGGGTACCTGCGCTGGGAAGTTCCGAACATGGATTTCCGCTGTTATCCGGTGCCGGGCGGCTCGTCGTTAAGGATGCCATCATGATGGGCGCGGCGTTAGTGACGATGGCAGATTCTGCCCAGGCCTATCTACGGAAGCGTCAGGCTGCTGCCTCCTGAGTATCCGACAAATCCCGCGCATTCCGAGCCCGTCACAGGTCTCCCCCTGCCGAGATATCCACTATTTTGACCACCAACGTTTCAGTTAAACATCTCCAGTCCGCAGGCAATGACCTGTGGAATGTGTCTAAACCCAGTTAAGTCGCAACTTCAAACTCTCATTTCGGAGCAAAATCATGGTTCGTGTAACTCGTCTCGGCTTGCCCCTGCTTCTAGCCGTGGCCGCGGCTTGCACCATCAATCTGCAGAATTCCAGCACCGCCCAACAACCCTCTCGGGCTCCCGCTGATTCCAAGCCAGCTTCCGTCAAAGTCTTTCACAGGACGGTCAAAATTGACGATCTGGAGATCTTCTACCGCGAAGCCGGCCCACGGAGCGCCCCAACTCTGTTGCTGCTGCATGGTTTTCCTACGAGCTCACAGATGTTCCGCAACCTGATCCCCGCACTCGCTGATCAATACCACGTAGTCGCACCGGATTATCCCGGTTTTGGGCACAGTTCCATGCCTTTGCATGACAAGTTCAGTTACACATTCGACAATCTGGCCCAGGTCATCGACAAGTTCACCGAGAAGATCGGGCTGACGCATTACGCCCTCTACGTTCAGGACTACGGCGCGCCGGTCGGCTATCGCCTGGCCGTCAAGCATCCTGAACGGATTACCGCAATCGTCGTACAGAACGGAAATGCCTATGACGAAGGTCTGGACAATAAGTTCTGGGAACCGATCAAGGCCTACTGGAAGGAACCCCACAGTCAAGAGAAACGAGACGCCCTCCGCGGGTTGGTCACCTACGAAGCCACCAAGTGGCAGTACACAACCGGTGTAAAGAATGCCGAACTCGTCAGCCCCGACGGCGCTGCCCACGACCAGTTCCTGCTCGACCGCAAGGGAAACGACGAGATTCAACTCGATCTATTTCTGAGCTACGGCAGCAATCCGCCGCTGTATCCCGCCTGGCAGGCCTACTTCCGCAAACATCAGCCTCCGATGTTGATCACGTGGGGAAAGAACGATCAGATCTTCCCACCCGCCGGAGCGGAACCCTACAAGCGCGACCTGAAAACTTTGGAGTACCGCCTGCTTGACGCCGGGCACTTCGCCCTGGAGTCGGACGGCGACACTATCGCCCAGCTAATGCGTGACTTCCTGGCCAGGCACATTGCCCGGAAGTAATCGCGACTGCGAAGCACCGAGGCACCGGGTGAACCACACGTGCCGCAGACCTCTGCCTGGTCAGTGTCGTTGTGGTCTCAGTGCCTCTGGGTTTCGAACAACTCGAACGTCGCGGACAGGAACACTCCAGAACCATAATTTCCATGAAATTTCAGGATCTAGTCCGCATGACGATAAACAGCGTGCGTTCGATTTCTTAAAGGAATCTATGATGAAGCGGATCCCCAGCGACATCGCCTTCACACCTGCCGTTAAAGCCCTCCAACGGCAGCACGGGTCCCGACACAGTTACGCCCGCATGGAGCAGGGGGAGGGCTGGCAAACGACTGTCACGCCCCAACTGGCCGAATTCCTGGCCGGCCTGGATATGTTCTACCTGGGCACAGCCAGCGCCGCTGGACAACCCTATATTCAGTATCGCGGCGGCCCCCCGGGATTCTTAAAAGTCCTGGATGAGCACACCCTCGGGTTCGCTGATTTTGGCGGAAACAGTCAATACATCACGACCGGAAATCTCTCCGAGAACCCCCAAGCCTTTATCTTCCTGATGGACTACGCACACAGCCAACGTGTGAAACTATGGGGCACAGCGCGAGTCATCGACGATGATCCTGAATTACTCAATCGGCTCCGCGATCCGCAGTATCCGGGTCGCGTCGAACGGGCCATTCTGTTGACGCTCGACGCCTGGGACATCAACTGCCCGCAGCATATCCATAAGCGTTTTACTGAGCGGCAGGTGGCTCCGATCATCGACAAACTCGAATCGAGAGTCCAAGAACTGGAGGCAGAACTTTCCAGGTTGCGACAACAGTTAAACGACGACGCTGCCCGTTTAACATAACTGAGCCGGGGGGGGCTGTGGAATCTGCACCAGACCGATCGCGGACGGAGTACTCGCGCGCGCTTTCTAGAGATCACCGCGACAAGTCGATCGGCGGGCGAGATGGTTCAGAAGAAACAGACCGAACCGGCGCGGGGAGTTTGACAGATTCCGAGCGGCCCCCTAATCTGGACATTCATGTCCTTACTTTGGCGTAACGACGCTCGCGACGAAACGGGACCTCCTGATATGATCTCACAAACAGCCGAATACGCTCTGCGCGCAATTGTGTATCTTGCCGACCGGAATGATGTTCCGCAGACGACGGCGCAGATTGCGGAAGAGACGTTTGTCCCTGTTAACTACCTCGCAAAAGTGATGCAGGCGTTAAGCAAAGCCAAGCTGGTGAACGCCCAGCGGGGCCCCAATGGCGGTTTCGTTCTGGCCAAGCCGGGGAACGTATTGACGGTGCTCGAAGTGATCAATGCGGTCGATCCCATCCGCCGCTTTCCGGAATGCCCATTAAAACTGCCACATCACGGCAAAAACTTGTGCCCGCTCCATCGTAAGCTGGACGACACCGCAATTCTCGCCGAGCAGGCATTTGGTACCACCACGATCAGTTCACTTCTGGCTGTACCGCAAACCCGCAAACCCCTTTGCCGGTTTCCTCTGACTGCGAATGAATCGTAGCCACTCTGGCCTGCCGGTTACTCACCCTTCGCCAATTGCCGTTTCGGCAACACCGCCGACGGCCTGGAAGTTTCATGGACCGGTTCCGGTTCGACCCATTCCCCTTGCAGCCAATCGACGATCAGACGAAGTTCGTTGGCGTTCAACAGATTTAATTCGGGGTGCAACGCATCGGCCGCGAATTGCTGCATGCGATCATTTTTGTCGTCAGGATAAAAACGCTCATGTGCAGGATTGCTGATCATACCCGTCAGCCATTCGCGTGACGCATACCCTGTAAGATCTGGAGCCTGCCCAAGGTCGCCTTCGTCATGAAACTTATGGCACTCTGTACAACCTACTTCAACCAGCAGCGTTCGTCCCTGTTCAATATCTGCTTTGTCCTTCGTATCCTGGGCCAGCTGATCAGGCCGCTGCGCTTCGGCGGACAGCGCGCGGGCAATCAGCTTTAACTGGCCTTTGAGTTCCGCAGCTTCCTCTTCGCTCAACTTCTTAAACATATTGCGAACCTTGGAAGCCATCTCTCCCTTTTTGAATTTTGTATTGCCGAATACCTGAGGTGACACAATACGCTCGGGATCAAGCATGCCCTGAATCCACTCTGGGGATCCAAAACCATAGAGGTTTGGCGCAGAAGGATTCTCGGCAACGATGCCGTGCCCCTGGGCATCCGCATGGCTGTGACACGCCGTGCAATGGCGGGCAAAGAGTAAGGGCCCCTGTGTGCGGGCGTCGCTGCGCAGCAAGGCCGCCGCACCGACAGCCGTCACATGCTGCCGATCCGCCAGGAATCGCGCTCGATCTGCCAGTTCCTCGGACTTCTGCTGAGCTGCGAGATATTCTGGATCCTTCCAGTCTCGCGACAACGATGCCAATGTCAGCCACGACCAGCAGCCTAAGGCTCCCAGCACAATCGTCACACGAAACACCGCACTCAACCGTCGCGACAGCCACCGATCGAACAGGGGAACAATCATGAAAAAGCCGAGAATCACGGAAGGCAATACGACGGTAATCAGAAACTCGGAATCGCCCGTGAACGACCGCCGGAGTTCGAAAATCCACCGGAAATACCACTCCGGACGGGGCATACTGGGCAGCGCGGGGTCGGCCGGTGCATCCAACGGCGCACCATGTCTCCAGGCCCACCACGAGATCACTCCCATTACCGCCGCGAGCACCGTCCAATTGCGGACGGACTGGTACGGCCAGTACGGCAAGGGGGCTGGACCGTCCGCTGAGACAACCCGATCAGCATGCCGCAACACCTGATGCAGGTGCACGGCACACAATCCGCCAACCACCAGCGGCAGCAGGCCGACGTGCAGGAAATAGAGGTGTGTTAAGGTCAGGTTGCCGACCTCTTCCCCGCCAATCAACAGCCGTTGGAGCGGCGGACCGATCAAGGGGATCGCCCCCAGGATGTGTCCTTCGACTTCGATCTGGACCAAACCCTTCTGACTGCCCGACAGCGGATTTCCAGTGACTGTCCAGACGATCACGAGAGGAATCATCAGCAGACCTGTCACCCAGATCAGCTCGCGAGGCTGCCGGAATTTGGCCGCGATCAGGACGCGGGTCACGTGCAGGATCAGCACCACGATCATGGCATGCGATGCGTAATGATGGATGCCTCGAATAAACCGGCCGGCTGCAGTCTGATCGATAAAATGGACGCTGGCCCAGGCACTCGTCATCGAGGGGCTGTAAGACGCCATCATCAGCAGACCTGTCACCACCTGGATCACCAGCAGCCAGAATAGGCAGGAGGCACTGGTTGACAACCAGCTGGGGCCGTCAGGCAGGACGCGTCCCCGCAGCAGATCCAGGAACGACCGATATCCCAGACGACTCTCGAGCCAATCAAAGCAGCGCCGCATGGTCAGGACCTCGGAAAACAGGATTTCAGGATTGCGGCATCGCGATCAGGAATTGCCACGCCCGCCAGAGGGTGGGCTATATGGATTCAACATATCCTCTGGCGAGCGTAGCGACTGATGAACGCGACCGTATCAACACTGCGACTGATCAAGCCTTGACGACCTTGCGCGTCAAGCTGGGCTCGAACCGCTGGTACTCAACTTCCACCCATAAGTCCCCCGAGTCGTCCTTGACCAGTTCACACGGCAGCTGATCCAGACCGCGCGGAGCATGGTTCCGCTCGGCCCCCTGTTGTAGTGGATTTCCATCCAGTTTAAATGCAGCACGGTGGCAGGGGCAGATAAAACCTGCATCGCCACCCGATTTCTGCACCTGGCATCCCATGTGCGGACAAAGGCTCGTGAACGCCGTCACGCCGCTGGCAGCAGGGGCAGCCGCCTCGGATTGACGAACCAGCCAGACGCGGCCGATAACCTGTTGTGGCTCCACATGCCAGGCATCTCGCCGCTCACCATAGATCGAAAACTGCACCGGTTCCCCCGGGCGCAGATCTTTCCAGCGAACGATACGCCGGCGCGTGTGGGACACTGCGGTGTCCGCCTGCAGCGTGTTCCAGACATACTGCATGCCCGGCAATGCCACGAGAGCTGCGATGGCGGAACCCATAGCGCGGCTGATCCAGATCAGAAAATTGCGTCGTTGCATGATAAGTGCCTCAGGTCGGTAGGCGAGACCACAAGCGCGGGGCTCACGGTGGGGGGGGCAGGGTGGGTTGGCAGGCAGGTCGCGGGCAGATACTGGTCGCAGGACGATCCAGCGGAATCGGGTCAACCGGCTCAGGCGGTCGCGGAGGATGTGGCTTTGAGAATCGGTTCGCCCCGCGCCCAGCGGCGGGCGGCTTGCGGCGTGTCCAACACACGGGACACCGCATAATTCAACTCATACCGGGTATCATCCAGGCCCGATGCCTGCAGACAGTCTTGAAAAATCTCGGTCGCTCCCAGGCCCACCGCATCGGCCAGCAACTGGGCTTCGAGCGGGGAGTCGGCCCCGGCGACACAACGTGTCCGACACGCGACCGGCCGGGCCGATTGACACGCGCAGAAGCCGCCGGACATCAACAGGGGACACTGGTATGTTCCATCCTGAATGGTGAGGTTCCGTTGTGCCTGAGTGCGCACCAACTCCAGCTGAGCTGGCGATTGCCGCTCGTGTAATTCCTGCACAATGGCCAGCGCCTCCGGAGTCGTGACCTGAATTTCACGCTCGTGACAGGTCGCATCGCACGTCGTGGCCACTGCAGGGCGCATGCCCAGCCTGGTGATCAAACGACTGACGGTCTGCTCCAGCCGCAGCGCCAACCCGGCACCGTCAAAAAGCTGGGGGCCTGACAGGCCACCTTTCCGATGACCGGCAATTGCCGATCGCGAATCCGTCTGTGGGCTGGCAAACGCCACGTCGGCGAACATTACCGCTCCAATACAGCCAGCCACGACAGTCGTCACCAACAGCGACAGCAGCACGACGCCAACCATGGGACACCTCGTCTAAAACAGAGAGAACCACTACCAGATTCGGATTACCGGATACACATATCCGTTTATCTTAAATTACACATCCGGCAGCGAGATGTCAAATCGATTTCCGAGTTCACTGGTAAGGGACGGCGGACCGGGACCTGTCAACCGGCCGAGCGCCCGACGAGTTTCACCTGCTGCCTGTGAACTGCGAATGCCTCTTCGACACTCCGGAAATTGAGCAGCGGCCGGCCGGAACAGCGGCCGACCGCTGGCTGCTTCCCGCTATTTCTTATGTGCCTTATGGCAGGCGCCACACGCTTGTGTCATCGTCTTGAACTCGGCAGCCGCTCCCGCGGTATCCTTGGCTTCGAGTTTCGCCAGCACCGCAGCGCTTCCCTCACGCAGCGTTTTGGCGGCATTCGCCCAGTCGGCATCCGGACAACGCCCGTCATCCAGCAGCAGGTAACTCGCTTCATTGAGCAGCGCCGCACTGGTCGCCAGCGATTCCCAGGCTTTGTCATCGGCGGGAGCTTCCTTAGTTCCCTTGCCAAGCGCAGCACAGTTCGGCTGCACCAGACCACTCATGATCTGTTTGGTCAGCGCCAGGCGAGTTTTCCCCTTCTTGACCTGGGCCGGTGCCACCACCGACACCAATGCCAGCATGCTGAAGATCAGTCCCGCAAACCAGATTCGCTTCATCGCAACAACTCCTTGACATCGAGACAAACAAGGACAGCGACCGGCCCAGGGGCACCGACAACGCAATCGATGCCATCAACCTCGGCCAGCCACAACACCAGAGACGATATTGATATCTGGATCTCTAGATCCTGTTATCCACAGACAGGAGTGTAGCGTAGTTCAGCTGGAATGCAACTTTTTTTATCCGACTGATGTCCGCCAAACTCAGTTTGGCCTGAGAGTTCGTCCCGACCTGCCATTCATCCGGAAGGTTTCCGTCAGCAACCAGGCCGCATCAAATCAACCATCCGGAGCGGCGAACGAGCATCAATCAACTTTGCGCTCACTCAATTCCCGAATTGAAAAGCATACAAGTCGGCGTCTTTCAGACGGAACCGCAAACGAACTGATTTGCCAGCCAGGGAACTGACATCGGAACCGCTCTTCCACGACACCACGCGGTCCACGTCGTCTGTGTTGAGTTCCCGACAGTCGGCGAGCGCAAATCCGGGAACCGGCTTTCCGGCGGCATCCTGGATTTCGACGAACAGACCTCCGGCGGCGCTCGACGACACATTGACAGCCAGTTGCTTGCCCGTGAAGGTGATCGGCTTCGTCGTCAATTCGCCAGGTTGATAACCGGCATGCACCGCAACAAACCCATCGGTTCGGAAAGTCAGTCGTTCCAGATGCGACGCAGGTTGACCATAACACCGCTGGATATACATGGACATCTCATGGGGGCCAGTCGCCACGATACCGCGGGCAGGATAGTTCGAGCGCGCCGTCCAGTTCCTGAGATCCGGCCCCGGCCGGACCAGCGATTCCAGAAATGAGCGATCGTATTGGTTCCCGCCACGGCTGGTGAGCAGCACCGCATCGGACGATTCCAGCTTCAAACCACCGTAGTTCGCCTTGTCCTGCAGTTTCAGTGCCGCAACCTGATCGTCGGTGAGCGACCGTCGATTCGGCCAGAACCGAGCAGCCAGCCCAATGTAGATGTGCGGTGCGCGGAAATAGGTCACCGTCTGGTTGGTATAGAGATGTTCGTTCGGAGTATCCCCAAACGTCATGTCGACGGCGGGAGTCCAAGTCAGAAAATCGGTCGAAGTCGTGCGGGTGATCCAGCGGACGCCATTCTTAAACGTCCGAAAAAAGCACACGTAGCACTGCTCGTGATCTGACCAGAAAATATTGTTCTGCGAATCGAACGCGCCGCCGGTAATCAGCGGTTTGTCCTGCAGTTTACGAAAATGAATACCGTCTTCAGAGACAAATCCAATCAGGCCCGACTCACTACTGCCGCCCACCGCCTTAAAACGCTCCGCCTTGGCGACGCCGGGCCGCGTATCCAGGAAGGGAGCAAAGTTGTGCGTGACGTGTCCCACGTCGGCCAGGATCGCGTTGTTCGCTTTCGAACCACCGAAGGCAATCAATCCGAGATTCGGCCGCGTGAAGCTGATTCCGTCTTTGCTTTCGGCATAACAGGTGACTTCCTGGGCCCGCGGATCATTGTCGCCATAACCAGTCAGTGGCCGGCCACGGTAGTACATGCGATAGAGATCGCCGTCCTGGAGAACCGTCACATAGCCGCTGACCTGGCCTTCCCAGGGCTGATCAAACTTCAGCGCGATCCCTGCAGGTTGTGGACGCTGCAGTTGCAGCGAGACGCCGTCGAGTTTTTCGATCAGATAGCGATCGACGAAGAGTTCCCGGCGGGTACCGAGCGCAATCGGATCGTCGGCGGCAAATGCCGATGACATACCGGCGACCAGCATCACAGTCACAACAGCAGCGAACGAGCACTTTTGGGACATGAACGATTCTCCTATCTGAGCCTGCGGCCGGGGTCTTGTTAATGCATCTTATCCGAGCGAGTCGACGGGTAAGTTCGATTCGGATTCCAGGTCCACATCCTAGCTATTTTCAACGGTGCCGAGGAGCCAATGCGAACTTTCACAGACGGCCAATGCGGCGACATCAAGCCTGCAGTCCAGGCACTCCGCTGATACCTTCAATCGCGCCCTGTTCATTGACCCGGATCCTTACAGCCGCTGGCGCAGCGGGTAAGCCGGGGAGTGTCGAGATATCTCCGGCGAGTGCGTACACAAACCCCGCCCCGGCAGACAGACGTGCCTCACGGATCGGAAAGCGAAATCCTGTCGGCCGATTCAGTCGCCGGGGATCGTGTGAAAACGAATACTGCGTCTTTGCGATGCACACCGGCAAGCCACCGTAGCCCAGCGTCTCGAACGACTCCAGCTGCCTTCGCGCGACCGGATCGATGTCCAGCCCGTCTGCGCCGTAGATCTCGCGGGCCACGATATCCAGCTTGTCGACCAGCGACCGTTCGAGTGGATAGAGAAACTGAAAATGACTGGAGAGCTCACACGCCGACATCACCGCGCGGGCCAGTTCGATGGCACCAGCGCCACCGCGGGCAAATACATCACTCACCGCCACATGGGAAGCGCCGGCATCTAAGGCAATCTGGCGTACGGCTTCCAGTTCGCGATCGGTATCCGTGGGAAATCGATTGATCGCCACGACGATCGGAACACCGTACTTGCGCAGGATATCGAGATGACCTTCCAGATTCGCGCGGCCGGCCTGCAGCGCATCCAGGTCTTCCTGAAACAGATTTTCGGGCAGCGGCTTGCCCGGCTTCACATCAAATCGATTGCTCTGATACTTGAGAGCACGGACCGTGCACACCAGAACCTCGACATCGGGTGTCAGACCGCTGACCCGACATTTAATGTCAAACAGTTTCTCAGCTCCGCAATCAGCGCCGAACCCGCTTTCGGTGATGACAAAATCTCCCAGCCGAATCGCCGCCAGATCAGCCAGTACCGAGCTGTTCCCGTGGGCAATGTTGGCAAACGGCCCGGCATGGACGAAGGCCGGGGTGTGCTCGCAAGTCTGCACGAGATTGGGCCTTACCGCATCACGCAGCAAGGCCGTCATCGCGCCGACACAGCCAATCTGCCGGGCCTCCACAATCCGCCCCTCGCGGTCGCGGCCCACGACGATTCGCCCGAGGCGATCCTGCAAATTAGATAGACTCGTGGCCAGCGCCAGAATGGCCATCACCTCAGACGCCGCGGTCAAATCGAAGCCGGTTTCACGCAGTGGTGCCTGCGGATGCCCTCCCAGTCCAGTGATGATCTGTGACAATCCCTTATCATTGAGATCGATGACACGACGCCATGTCACGGTGGCGGGATCAAGCAGCGGAGTCAGACGCCGTTGCACATGGTTGTCAAGCATGGCGGCCAGCAAATTATGGGCTGCGGTCACGGCATGCAGATCGCCGGTAAAGTGCAGATTGATCTCATCGGCAGGCAGCAGATGAGCCATCCCACCTCCCGCCCCCCCGCCTTTAATTCCGAAGACCGGACCTTGCGACGGCTGCCGCAGCGTCGCGATGGCCCGCTTCCCCAGCCGGCACAGCCCCATGGCCAGGCCGATGGCAGTCACGGTTTTGCCCTCGCCCAGCGGCGTCGGACTGATCGCCGTGACTCCGATATACTTCCCCCGCGGCCGCTCTGCCAACCGTCGTTCCAGCCCCAGGGCCAGCTTACCCTTGTACCACCCGAACGGTTCGACATCCGTGGGGATCAATCCCAGATCGGCCGTCAACTGATCGACGGTCTTTGGCACACCGGGTGAGCTCATCACAGATTGTTCCCATCAAGGTTATTGGGCGATTGGTTATCTCGAGGATGAGGCTCCAGTGTAACGTCAGCACGTTCTAGAAGGGCACTCGCGGATACGTTCTACCCGCGAGGTCGCTGAATTTCCAATCTGAGACTCGTCGCATTGGATTCAAACAAGTGTACGCGATCAACCAGGCGTCGGGTGTAGTCCAGCGGGCTCGACGTCGGCCACTGGTGGCGGCCACCGGTGACGGACGCGGCTGGGACGCAGCCAATCTCAATGACAAATTCGCACCGGCGGGATCAGTCCCTCCGGTGCGAAGTCACGAGTTTTGTGACGTTGGATTTAGAAACTTCTAATTCCAGGTGATGTCGAGGTGACGTGGAACGGGTCGTGATCATCGCGTCGCGACCACTCATCCAGTTGACTCAATCAGGGAAGAGCCGCCGGAAGTACATTATTCAACCAGACGCACCGGCGCAAAGATGGAATCGGGCACGACTAACTGAGAGGTGGATGTGATCACCTGCTTGGAAACAAATGTGGCCGGTTGCACAAGGACCAGCTTCTGGGATGGACTGCCAGTTAACTTCACGTAGACAATTCTCACGCCGACGAGCTTGGGGATCGTATACATGGCATTGTTTCCCGGTCCTGACACGCTGGTGAACAGCGGCATGGCTCGCGGTTTACCAATAATGGCGGCGAGATCATCCTTGATTCCCGCGCTAATTCCCGTATCGCCATTGATGATCTTCGGACCACTGTCGAACCGCAGCTCGCTATTGGGAAAGTAGGACAGGTCGCTCGCATTCAACCCATATCTGATCTGCCGACTCAGATCGGCCGTACTGTTATTCGAGCTACCAAAGTCCACCGTGCCGCGATTGCCCGGTGGCAAATTGGCACTTCCCGTGGGATAGATATTGATCTCTTTAATTCCATCCGATCCACTGCTGACGGTGCCCGTGTCCGGATCGAACGAGTAATTGTCAGAGCCGGCGCCTGCAAGAAGATTGTTCCACGATTGCTGATCCAGGGCGATGGGCAGCACATCCACAGTTGCGGAACTGCCCGGTGCGATCTTAACTCCGACTCCCGGCTTAAGAGCCGCGACTGCCTTGCATCGACATTTGGCGGTATTAAAACCGAGGACTCGGGCAAAGAACAAATTCAGGGGTCCATCCAGAGTCGTGGAGTTATTGCCCGTCTCGGAGGTCTGATCGCGACGAATCGTGGTCCGCACGGCGGTATAGGGACTGCTTCCTGCCTGGAATTCCCATCGTTGGGTGCTGCTGTTCCAGGTCTGCTGACCAAATTC
The DNA here is from genome assembly GCA_964596215.1 of uncultured Planctomicrobium sp. Taxonomy (GTDB): domain Bacteria; phylum Planctomycetota; class Planctomycetia; order Planctomycetales; family Planctomycetaceae; genus JAKFVC01. The sequence continues at coordinate 25,947 of CAZQUW010000028.1, forward strand.
CAGATCGCGCGTCGAATTCAGGTAGGCATGGGCGCGATCTGCCATCGGATTGGCCGCGGCAACGGCAGCCCCAGCCGATTGGGCTCTCGTCGCCATGGCAGACTGCGTGCGGACCGCGCCCGGTCCATAGCCGTCAGCCAGTTCCAAGCCAGCAGCCAGTGCCGAGGCATCGGCAGCCGTTTGCATTTCATTCCGGACCAGCGAGATAAAACCGATATCGATGACTAATGCCGTGAACCCCAGCATCGCCACCATCAGCAGCGCGACCAGCACCAGCACGAGGCCTCGGCGACCGAGTTTTTCGTAAAGTCGAACTCGATGATAAGCCAACATGATCTGCTCTCCTTGAGGTAAGTCATACGGGCCTTACCTTGTTCCCAGAAATTGATTCGATCAGCTGACGCTATTCCGAAATCACGACGTTATTGCTGTATTGATGAGCGATCCGTTCCGTGGTATCCGTTCGAATGAGCCCCTGAGAGTCGTAGTAACGCACGGCAACGAGCGCATATTTGCGGACACGAAAGGAGGCGTATCCGACTTTTGAATTGTCGACTGAGAATTTCGGCGAGTAGTATCTGAGATCATCTCGCAAGGTGGGAATGGAACAGCCAATACTCTCCGGGTTGCCAAAAACGCCCCAAGTTTGTGAGCTTCCATTCTTCACATCAAACCGCAGTCGATTAGAACCATCAAAGGCGTTCTGGATCGACATGGCGATGGTGTAGCGGACGACTTCGTCGCGGTAGCTCAGTCGATTGGTATTGCTGTGACGACGATAGTTGACTCGCTGATCGCGATCCCAAATCTGCAATTCCAGCCCACCGTCCCGATAATCGGGCTGCGTTCCGTGATTGATTTCGAACAATCCGAACTTGCAATCAAGATTGGTGGCGGGACTGATGGTATTGGTAATCTGAGGCGAAGTATCATCGTAGGCTGGTTCAATAATCTCCAGTGTCCAGTCCTCTTCCACACGCACGACAGGGCCGGGATCGTCGGCCTGGGTCATGGATGCGAAACAGGCGAATGTACTGAAGATGGCGAGAGAGAATATCAGCGCTCCGCGCGAACTTCTCCAGAACACAATGCTGCTCATAATGCTCCTTTCGAGACAACGCCTGAGCGGCGCGCACCTGATGTGAGATTGAAACCCGTGTGCAAAAGAGATTTGCCGCCTGCAATGCGAAGAACACGCATGGCAAGCACAGGCCGGACTTCGAAATCGTGTAAAGTAAAGGCTCGGGATCACCGCGGTACGTATCCCGACGATCAACTTCCCACGCAACTGTAGTACGTGAATTCACCCGAGAATTAAAATCGGATTATACATAACATATATGACAAACAGTCTAACTGTCCGCGGGTGGCGTTCTGCGGGCATGAGGTCGTTCCACGTCATCAGCAGGATCAACGCCTGTCGTGATTTTTCATCAACAGGGCAAGTCTGCATCATTTTCTGAGGACCGCATTACCGAAGTCTCAACGTCGGTGGGCATTTCGGACCGACAGGGCGAATTGGAACCTGACCTTTTGATTGTCTTTATTAACTCGTCGTCGGCTCTCGCCAGCCCGCAATCAGTCCTGCCAATTCGTCTTGACCACAACTTGCGATTCAGTGCCACCGCGACATAGAATTTGAAAGCCAGAGTCCAACTGGATCGGCTTCCGCATCCAATGAGCGGTTGCCTGCAGAGTCAATTGCCAAAATCGAACTCCGAGATCGTACGCCGTCCAGTTCCGCAAATTGTCCACATGCCCCAACTTAAATTCGTCCTAAAACGCTCCAGCGTAACCACTTCAACAATGATTTTTAAAATTCGATCTCGTTAGAATATGGTCTTTCGAGCCACGAGCCGCATTGCGTTCGCGGTAATCCTGACGATGAAGCCTTGGAGTAAGTCGATGAGCAGAATGGTCATCCGCGTCTTGTTACTCACCGTCGCGATTGGCGGCGTCTTCCCGTTCCAGATCAGCCGCGCCGCGGAACCAACTCCGCCCCCCGGTTTCCGTGCCATCCTGAATGGCCGTGATCTGACCGGCTGGCATGGCTTGAACCCGCACGGTGTGGAAAAGCTGACGGGCGAAAAGAAAGAGGCCAATCTGGCACAGCAACGTGCCGTTTTTCCGAAACACTGGACCGTCGAGAATGGTGAACTGGTCAATGACGGACATGGTCCATATGCGACGACCGACGAAGAGTTTGGTGATATTGAGCTATTGATCGACTACAAGACCGTTCCGAAGGCAGACAGCGGCATTTATTTGCGGGGCACTCCGCAAGTGCAGATCTGGGACCGGAACCAGATCTTTGACCCCAAGAATCCCACGCGTCGACCGCACCTGGGATCAGGTGGTCTGTTCAATAATACTCCCGGAACTGCGGGACGCGATCCGCTGGTCCTGGCCGACCGGCCTTTTGGAGAATGGAATCAGTTTCGCATTCGCCAGATTGGCGACCGGACCTGGGTCTGGCTGAACGACAAGGTCGTCGTCGACGGTGCGGTGATGGAGAACTTCTACGATCGCTCGCAGCCGCTGGCCGCCAAGGGGCCAATCATGTTGCAGACGCACGGTGGCGAAATCCGCTGGCGAAATATCTTCGTTCGCGACATCACCCCCGAGGACGCCAAGAAAATTCTGGGCGAAGCGGATGCAGAAACCAAGAAACGTCTCTCGCAGGCACTGACGCTGCACGCATCGTTTGACAAGGGGCTGGAGGCGGACTTCGCGCGGGGTGATAAGACGTGTTACGTTGCGCAGGGTAAAGAACTGACGACCGCCGCCCCCACCAACGAAGTCCGGCTGGTGCCCGACGCGGGTCGTTTTGGCGGCGCGCTGCACTACATCAAGAAGAATGACTTTCGCCCCATCTTTAAGGACGCAGGGACGCTCGGCTATAACGATAAGAACTGGAACACTTCGGTCTCGGTCTGGCTGCGTCTCAACCCGGACAAAGACCTCGAGCCCGGCTATTGCGACCCCGTGCAGATCGTGGGAGACGATACGAAAAAAGGCTTTATCTTCCTGGAATGGTCCAAGGATGAAACACCACGCTTCTTTCGCTACGCCATTCGCCCGCTGTTTCATATCTGGAACCCGACCAATGTGCAGTGGGCTGACATCCCTTTCAACAAACGTCCGATGGTACAAGTTGACAAGGCCCCTTTTTCTCACGATGCCTGGACTCATGCTGTATTCACCCTGGAAAACGTCAACGACAAAACTAAGCCGCAAGTCGGCCGGCTGTATCTGAACGGCAAGCTGCAGGGCACGATCGAGAACTGGGAATTGACGTTTGGATGGGATCCGGCACGCGTGCAACTGGTGCTGGGCGCCGCCTATGTTGGCTACATGGATGACTTGGCCGTCTTCAACCGGGCACTCACTGACGGTGAAGTAAAACTCCTCTACGGGCTGCAGCAGGGCGTGCAGGAATTGAAATAGACATTCACATGCGTCTCCGAATACGGCGCAGTCATCGTCTGCGTTGAAATTGCCGTCCCCCTCCGCCATACCTGTTTTGGTATGGCGGAGGGAAATCGGCGGAACAAGGCGGGGGCACCGGTACGTGCCGGCAGGCAGGCTTCCCCCGCAGGCAGCGACTGGTCGCGCCGCCGTAACCAATGCTAACCGTGAATGCATGGGTGGCACCTGTCAGCCGGCCCGAGGGCCGGTGTTTTCTATTCCGGGCCGGGCAGTCAGCACTTGAAGCCACCCGACGGTAAACAGATCACGTTGGCATGAGAACAATTATGAAAACGGTACTGCTCGCACTGCTATTGATTGTGCCTTTCCAGCTCCGCGGAGACGAACAGGAGTGGACTCCGGCCAAAGTCGCGGCCAAAGACCTCGAAATCAACGGCCGCACGCTCGAAACATTTGAAGCGGGTGTCAAGCCGGAGTGGGGCTACGCGGCCCCGCAACAAGATACTTTTGTCGTGATGCATCCCAGGATGAAGCGCCCGCATGCGCCGCTGTATGTCGTGCTGCATTCGGCAGGTCATGACGTGGCATCGTGCGTGAACTGCACACGAACTGTCGGCAATCATGACATATACCGTTCGCCTGACGATCATTTCGCCCTCTATGTCGATTGTCGCAAGAACACGGCACGCGATTGGTGGTGGGGCGGCATGCACGGCAAAGATCAGGGACTCATCAAGAAGAACTCCGGGGGTGTCCCGATGCCCGTCGAGAAGCGCGTGATTGACACCGTCAAATGGGTAATCCAGAAATACGGGATCGATCCGAACCGTGTCTACCTGAGTGGCAACTCCATGGGAGGCAGCGGGACGCTCGGCATTGGCATGCGCCATGGGGATGTCTTCGCTTCAATTAAGGCCAACGTTCCGGCCGGGATCGAACATGTCGCCGACCGCCTGTATTTTCCGCCTCTGTCCGTGCCTGGCAACGTGAAACTGCCTGATCCACCAGTTGCCATCGATTATTCGGCCCCCAACGACAGCTGGTCTATCGGGCATGAGCGTTTTGTGAGCGCGATGAACGATCGAAAGTACGCCCTCTACTTCTATTGGGGTCCATTCGGACACGCGAATAATTCGGCTCAAATCATGAAGGTGAACGATCTGATCGACTCCTTCGACTGGTTGAATATCAAAAAGAACGAGGCGTACGTCGCCTTCACCAATGCCACCAGTAATTCGCAGCTCCCGTGGCCCGACGATCTGAAAAGCACAGTCGCAGGACAAGTCAACGCCTTCTTCCGCTGGAAGAATGTCAGCGATACTACTGACAAGTTCGAAACCGAACTTTATTTGATCAACGCAGCAGACCTGACAACGCAGTTCAAGATTCCGAATGAGTCGACCGCCGACGTCACATTGCGCCGGCTGCAAAAATTTCAGGTAAAACCTGGAGATACTTTCCGATGGACCTTCGGTGCCGCGACCGGCGAGGGCCAGGTCGACGGCCAAGGCCTGATCACCATTCCAGCATTGAAAATGACCGCCGCGCACACAACGCTGACTGTGACCAGGTAACCCACAAGGCTCCCCGAAGCAACGCCCCCAATCCCCTGGGTTGGCCCTGTTTCCATCCGCTACAGCCAATTGTATGACAATCTGTTATTCTCAACTTCACCCCATGTGGCTTGTTCCGGATGCTGTTGACAAACTCAACGTCGAGGTGGGCTGGATTGCCATCCGACTCGCGCCCGGGTATCGCCGACGTGAGGATGTTACTGGAGATGATTTGACCTTGTGCGACCACCAGCCCAACGCAGCCGAAGACATATCCAGCCGACCGCCCTCCTTCGCCTCCGAATCGGTTGAACATACAACAACGAGCCCCACGCGAATCATCTTACCCATCCGCGTTGACTCGCACGAAAATAGTCTGGGAGCCATTGAATGAGCGTGAAAAACTTGGAAGCGAAGCTGAAGCGCTCGATTCGTCGAGGGCGGGTGCTGACAGCGCCGGCTCAGCTGGCGGGGTACGATACCGATGGGCTGGGCTATAAGACCTTTCGGCCTGACGCAGTCGTCATCCCGGCCGATGCGGAAGAACTCGTGCAACTGCTGCGGGACGCCCGCGAGCTCGATGTGCCGGTAACCATCCGCGGCGCAGGGACGTCCCTCTCCGGCGGGCCGGTCGCCGCACAGGGGGGCGTGGTCGTCCATACCTCGTCCCTGAAGAAGGTCCGCACCATCTGTCCTGAAGGCTTCTGGTGCGAAGTCGAATGCAGTGTAGTGCTCAATCAACTTGATGCGGCACTCCTGCCGTACGGCTTGTTCTATCCGCCCGATCCCTCCAGCGGCCCCGTGTGCACGCTGGGCGGCAATATTGCGATGAACGCCGGCGGTGCACACTGCTTCCGCTATGGCGTCACGAGCAACTACGTACTCGGTCTGGAAGTCGTATTGCTGGATGGCAGCGTGCATCGCTTTGGAGGACCGGCGGGCGGACGCGGCGACTGGCGCGAGGACTGGAAGCGATTGATGGTCGGCTCGGAAGGAACCCTGGGGGCATTCACCCGGTTCTGGTTGCGGCTGCTGCCCCGGCCGGAAAAAGTCTGGACGTACCGCGCGACCTTCGCTGATTTGCAATCTGCCGAGCGCGCCATTCACGCACTCGCCGTCGACTCTTCCTTCCCGGTAGCCATCGAACTCATGGACCCGCGATGCGTGGCGATGGTCGAAAACAGCCCCATGGCGGTCGGGCTGCCCAAGAACGTGTTTCTGCTGGTCACAGAAATCGACGGGCCGACGGCGCTCGTCGATGCCCGGGCGAAGGCGGTCGCCGAACTGCTCAATAACGCAGGCGCCCTGGGTGTCGAGTACAGCGATGATGAAACCAAACGCAAGGGACTCTGGAAGGCCCGCAAAGTTGCGGGCGGATTGATGGGACAGATCAGCCCGGACTTCCTCGTGCAGGATGCCGTCATTCCCAAGCGGGCACTCGCCGAGTTGCTGCAGCTGGTCTATGACGAAGCCGATGCAGCGGGCCTGCCGGCGGTAAATGTCTTCCACGCCGGTGATGGCAATCTGCACCCCAACTTCCTGTTTAACTCCGGGAAACCCGGTGAGATCGAAAAGGTCGAAGCCATCAGCAAGCGGCTGATGCAGCGCGTCGTAGCGGTCGGCGGAACATTGTCTGGCGAACATGGCATCGGCAATGACAAAACAGCGTACATGCCGCTCGTCTTTGGCGAGCACACCCTCCGCCTGCAACTGGCCGTTCCCAACATCTTCAATCCACATCATCAGTTAAATCCTCTCAAAGTATTTGCGTCACGTCGCTTCGATGATGGTGGCCGAACCGCTGCCCAACTCGACCATCATCACCCGCACGACGCGTCACCGCCGACTGCAGGCACGGCTTCACCGGCCACGCCGGTTGCCAAAGGCGAACGCACATTCGAGCCGTTCTTCGATGAAATCGACGGCGTGATGAGCGGCCCGGCGAGCATGACGGCTGCCGATCTCGACGCACTCCGACTCTCGCATGGATTCCGCTTTCCGTTGCTCCTGGATCCGCGGCTTTCGATTCGTGAGCAAGTCGCGGCCAGCGGCTTTGCTCCGGCATCGTCCCGGTTCGGACCCTACTGCGACAATATCATGGGCATGAACTGGAAATTGCCGGGCGGCCGTATCGTCCGCATCGGCGAGCGCGTCGTAAAATCCACGACTGGATATGACCTCCTCAGATTCTTGTTGAACTCGGATGGACGGTTCGGTGAGCCCGTCGACTTCGTGCTGCGGTTGCGGCCGGATTGTGGTTCCTCTGGAGTCTTTATGCTGTCCGGCAGTCAGCAGTCAGTGTCGCAGGCGACGGCGGCCCTGCTGGCGACATGCTGGATCCACTGGTTCGACTCTGTGGACGTGCTGTTTACCGGCCCGGCCGAAACGTGCCAGCTGCGAATTGCACTCAATTGCCCGGCCGCCGAATGGCCAGTCTATAACGCGTACCTGCAGTCCTTCGCGGCAGTCCACAAATTATCATTAACGTCCGACTCGACCACTCCCCTCATACCGGATGGCTGCCCAGATTTCGCTCTCAAAACGACCCCCGATCAGGCGATCGAGCTCGCCCGCCAGATCGTGGCCGACAACGCCGTGACCTGCATCGCACTGGCCTACAATGGTGTGGTGCATGGCTATCTCAATCAACCTGCGACTGACGCCAGGTCGCAGATCAACACCATCATCCAACGTTACTCACCCGCGCTGCACAAGATCGGTGGCGACTGGCAGTCACGACATATTCCCAGCCCGCCTCCCGCAGGCGTCGAAGCCGCATGGCTGAAACTTCTGGGACAGGAGTTCGCATCAGCATGACCTCATCCAATTCTTCGGCCCCCGTTCCCCACACCGGCACCGCTCCGCATGTTGAGCGGGACTTGCTGACCAGCTGCGTGCATTGCGGATTCTGTCTCGAAGTCTGCCCAACCTATCAGTTGTCCGGTGACGAAAACAATTCGCCGCGTGGACGGCTGCGCCTCTGGCGTGAGGAAGCCGAAGGCCGGCTCGCGGTGGACCCCTGGACGGTGGCCTACACACAGGATTGTGTCGGGTGTTTAGCCTGCGAATCAGCTTGTCCTGCCAACGTTCCATATGGAGAAATCCTCGAGCAAACTCGACACGCACACGTCTCTGCCGGACGGACACGCCCCCCCCTGATGCTGCGCATCGCAGCGGCAATGGCTGCACGACAGTGGTTGTTCAATCTCGCAATGCTTCCCGCACGGCTATTGCGTCGCTGGGGGATCTTGCCCCATCGCTTCCTGTTCTCAGGTCAACCGGCACTCGGCCAGTCGACTGCCAGCTATGCCGAGCAGCTGATGAAACAGCATCGTCCGACCGGCCCGCGCGTGGCGTTGCTCACGGGTTGCTTGATGGAAGCCGTGTTCCGCGAGATTAATTTCGCCACCGTGCGCGTCCTGATTGAAAATAACGTGCAGGTCATCGTGCCGCGTGATCAGGGCTGCTGCGGCGCGATGCAGGAACACCTGGGGCTCGATGGTGTCGATCAGTTGCGTGAGCACAATCGCAGCAGCTTCCGGTCACTCGATGTATCCGCCGTCGTCTGCAATTCATCAGGCTGTGGACTGGCGCTAGGTAAAGCGATCAGCGAAGAGGTCCCCGTTCGGGATGTGCTCGACTTCCTCGGCGAGCTCAATCTTGTGAAACGTACGCGACCTGACGCGGGAGCCAGAGTCTATGTCGACCTGCCGTGCCATCTGGTTCACGGCCAGAAACTCGCGGGCATTCCCAAGTCGGTACTCGACGCCACCGGCTACCACTGGGAACTGGCACCTCAAGCCCGCGACTGCTGTGGTTCCGGGGGGGTCTACAATCTCCAACAACCCGAAAATGCTCGTGAAATCCTGTCGCGCAAGTCCGCGTTTCTCAACGAAGCTGCCGGAACTCCGGTCATCCTGGCCACCAGCAATCACGTCTGCATGATGCAATGGAACTCGGCCGGCGCCAGCGGCCTGGTGAAACGCCCCTATACCGTGCGACACGTGATCCAGCTGCTCGACCCCGGACACCTCTAAGTTCACTAACACTCTCCTTCTAATTCGAGGCAAACACACCAGGCCCGGCCGCGCCGCGAACACCAACGGGTCGCGCGCCGGTGCAGAAGAGGTCCCGTATTCGATTCACTGGCCTTGCCCCTGCAAATAATCGTCGCGGATGGCACGCAGTTGTTTCCAGATCGCCGAATCCCTGGCCTGGGGTGACACACACGCAAAAATGTAGTTACGGTCATTTCGCGACCAGGTCCGAATCTCCAGGTTCAGCTTTTGAGCTTTCTGTGTGGCAAACGGTTCGACCCAATTTAAAGTTCCCGTGTACATAATCGGCGCCGCCTGACCGTCCGCAGCCGGCTTCGCGTTCGATTTGACACGTTGCAGTTCCAGCGTGAATGCCGACGGATCGACTTCCGGAACCTTTCCGTTCAGCACCGCCGTGCACAGACCGCGGAAGTACTTCAAAAACTCCGCTTTAACAACCCCCTCCGTCAGTTCCGGCCTGGCCTGCAGCTCAAACACAAATGCGTAGCAGAAGAACGAATCGGACGCCGGTTTCATCATCCCGGGCGCAAACCGAATATGTTCCGCCCCCTTCAGCTCCATATCGGGCGCAAACCCGGGTGGCAGTGAGATCGTTTCACCCGCCCAGCCGTCCGGGGCGGCCAGCTTAAAGGCCTTCGGCTCATCTGCCGGCAACAGCATTCCGGACAGCAGTAAACTGACAGCAAGCAGGCGAAACATGGGACCTCCAACCAGCCAGGATTCTTCTTACACCGAAGTTTCAGACACATCTGCAACGTCCCGCTGCAAAGTACTTACGACAAGACAACCAGCGCATCCGCCAGCTCATTGACGTCGTGTTCCGCACGAGGCATCGCCGTCGCGAGACACTGCCCGACCTCCTGAATGGTCTCGCAGATCGCGGCGGTAGGGCGGCCAAAATGCAGCCGCTGAGTGAAATCGCGGCACAACTCGTCAACCTGCGACTGACCGATTTTCTCGATCACCGACTGGTCGGCAAGCACCGTGGCCATCCGCTCGAAGAGCGAAACATACAACAGCACGCCCGTGGCCCCCGCCGTGTGATGCACCCGCTGATCAAAGAAGACGCCACGCGCACGCAGGCTGACTTCGTCGCGCATCTGCTGGATCGGCGTGAACAGCTGCCGCAGGACAGCCACGCGACTGGCAACCACAGCCCCGACCAGGAACCCGACGACAACGGCCGCGGCATACGCGATGAACTGCCACGCCGGCGAAGGTGCTCCCCATGAATTCATCTGGTCCTGGACGCTGGGGAACACGGACCAGACGACGAACAGCGTTAAAATCCCCGTCCACAACCCCACGACATCTTCCGAACGGTCATAACGCCCCGAACTGAGCGCGATGACCGGAATGATCTCGGCACTCGTCAACGCTTCCGCTTCCTGCACGGCCCGATTGACAGCATCGCGATCCGCTTGAGAAAACTGGTACTCGAATTGAGGCATGGTCGCCGCCTATCTATGAGTTGTGTCAAATGCTGAATCAATC
>CAZQUW010000029.1:0-11679 GCA_964596215.1 uncultured Planctomicrobium sp.
AAGAAGTCGAAGAAGTCGAAGAAGTCGAAGAAGTCGCGCGACCGGGCAGGTGTTTGCAGAACGGCGCGGTTTGACAGGGCTGGATTGGTGGATTTGACCAACAGGGCAAAGGGAGCGGCAGCGTGACGCGCCGGGGGTGGATGCGGTTGGCTGGTGTTGCGTGAGGGGTAAGTAGAATATTGGAAAGAGGTTAGGTCTATATCGGTGTGGCGGCTGCGGCGTCCGTCAGGACCTAAGGGAGCAAAGAGCGCAAAGAGTACGCGAGAATTTCTGGTGTGTGAGCGGCACCACGTAGAGCTGGCCCCATGGGGGCAGGCCGGGATCGGGGGCGCCGTGTGAAGTGGTCCATGCAAAGAGTTCAAAGGGACCAAAGAAATCGGCGGTGCGGGGTGCGGGGGCGGAGCTGATTGCGCGGCGACGGCAGCAACCGGGCGCTGTATTGAGTCATGATGGATCGCATCGAGAGTACTGGATGTATTGGAAACAATCGCCGAAATCTTCAACGTCTCGGCGGCAGGCGATCTGCCGCAGCCTCCAGCCGGACGCACGTCCGCAGCATGAATGGAGACCAATAAACGCTAACAACACCTTTCCGCCAGTTCAGCAGCGTTTGAAATACCGCGGTTCCGATCTTCCCACAGCCAGGTTTGTCAGGTTTCTAAGACAACATGAAATTCGACAAATCGCACAGTGCGGGCGATAACGCACACTTGGGCCTCTGCCGACAAGTACGCCGCGAGTCTGTCGGGCCGTGATGAAGGGTGCGCCGACTTGGAAAACATCACACGGAAAACGGAATCGTGGGATTTCGTGGCATCCGGCACTCGAAATGCTAATGCGTGCATGTCAGTAACCTGCCAGTGTTTCCGTGTTTCGTTGCCATCCCAAGCTGGAAAGTATCTACGCCGATGTTGCGAGAAAGTGTGTTGTTCGCAGCTTGCGTCCTGGGTGTGCTCGGTTGCCAGAAGGCCGTTGAGCCCGTGTTTGTGAGCAGTGCTGAATTGCAGGCTCTGAGACCCGAGTTGCAGGCACCCATTCAAAAGGCACTGGTCGAAAATTGTGCGACGCCCGCGCATCCCAAGATGCTATGGCGTCCTGATTTCGACTCGCGAAAGCTGGAGCACGGCTTTCAGGTCTATCAGAAGCGGTGTGTGCAGTGTCACGGGTCCTCCGGAGATGGTCAGGGCCCTTCCGCTGCTAGCTTGTACCCCCGCCCGCGTGACTATCGCAAGGGGATTTTCAAGTTCGCATCGACTCCCTTCGGAACCAAGCCGGTCCGCTCGGACCTTGTCCTGACTGTGCAGCGGGGGATCGCGGGGACTTCGATGCCCTCCTTCCATCTGCTGCCGGCGACCGACATCGAGGCGGTCATTGATTACGTACTGGCACTGACGCACCGTGGCGAGCTGGAGTCGCAACTCACTACAGAAGTGGCGAGTGCAGATGAATTCGACGAGGACATCCTCAACGACGCGCTGGCCCTGATTCAGGAACGCTGGACGCAGGCCGACCAGGCGGTTTACCAGCCCTATTCGCCGCAGCCGGTCTTTACGTCCGAGCACGTCGCGGCGGGGCGGAAAGCCTTCCTGACGAAGGGGTGTGCGCAGTGTCATGGAGAAGATGGTCGGGGCCAGACGACGGAGAACTTGAAGGGAGATCGCCAGGATGCCTGGGGCTATCCCACGCGTGCGGCCGACCTGACTTCGGGGATGTTGCGGGGCGGACCGCGGCCGATCGATGTCTATCGACGAATTTATGGCGGCATCAACGGGACCCCGATGCCCGCCTTCAGCATCACTTTGAAGGAAGAACCGGACACCATCTGGAACCTGGTCGCCTACGTCCTGCATGTCTCCGGACGCCGACGATCAGGGGAGATTCCGCCCAGTGGTAATATCGCCCCCTATATCACTGCTGCGATTCCCGCACCGTCCAAATAGGTGGTGCCTGATCTCGAAACCGCTGTCGCCGACGTGAATTTTCTGGTTATTGGTTTCGCTCGCCAACGCCCGTAAACAGGCGGAAATACCGTGAATATGCCAACAAAACAACAAGAATTTGACGAGCTTCAGTCGCGGGTCGCGCAGCTGGAGCGGGAGCTGGCGGAGGCCCAGGTCGACGATTCGTGGCGCACGCGTGCCACCTCGTACCCGGCTTACGCGGCAACGACCGGCTTCCTGCTGGGGGGCGTGGCCGCCTCGGTCGCGTTGTTCGTGAACATTGCCGGAGCCTACCTGGTGGGGCGGCACCCGCTGGAGTTGATCCGGGTCTACCTGACATTTCCACTGGGGGGGCAGGCCCTCGTCCTGACGAGTGCCACACGTGGCGCGGCAGCAATCGACGATCGCATGATTCTGTTGCTCGGGATTTGTCTCTATCTGGGGACCGGGATGCTGATCGGCAGCGTCTTTCAGTTGATCCTGTCGACTTACACCAGAGGCCAGTCTCTGGGAAAACGTCTGGGTTGTGCCAGCCTGACCGCGTTGGCGATCTGGCTGATCAATTTTTATGGCGTATTGATCTGGCTGCAGCCACTGTTGTGCGGGGGGAACTGGATTGTGAACCCCCAGTACCACCCGATCTGGGTCGCCGCGGGAACACATCTCGTATTTGGCTGGACCATGGGACTCCTCTCACCGCTGGGTGAATTCCAGCCAATTTCGAAGACAATGGAGCATTCATGAGTACCGAGGAGGTTCCGCGAAAACTGCCGGAACATAAGGATCTGGTCATCGAGCAATTGGTGATCTGGTATTTTCTGGCGTCCCTGGCCTACATGACCATCTCGATGCTGGGTGGCTTCCTGATGGCGCTGCAGCTGGTTGATAAGAACCCGTTGCGGGGCATTGAGTGGCTGTCGCCCGGTCGCTGGCGCATGATTCACACGAATGCCATCGCGTATGGCTTCCTGGCGAATGCCTTCCTGGGGGCGTTGCACTGGGTGGTACCGCGGCTGACCTTGCGGCCCGTGCTGCATCGCGGCCTGTCGTATTTCATCTTCGCGGCCTGGCAGGTTGTGGTGCTGTCGACGGCGATTGGCATCATGCTCGGTGAGGCCCAGGGTTTGGAATGGGGTGAAACTCCCACGTGGATTGACCCGCTGGCGCTCGTCGGCCTGTTGCTGGTGGCCATCAACTTCCTGACCCCGATCGTGCAGACGCGCGGTCCGATGTATGTCACGCTGTGGTATTTTACGGCGGCTTTCATCTGGACCTTCCTGACCTATGCCATGGGCAATTTCATCCCGCAGTATTTCGTCTCGGGGACCAGTGCCGGGGCGGTCGGCGGGTTGTTTATTCATGACCTGGTCGGCTTGTTCGTCACGCCGCTGGGCTGGGGGCTGATGTACTTTTTCGTCCCGATTCTGCTGAAGAAGCCGATCTGGAGTCACGGTCTGTCACTGGTGGGGTTCTGGGGCCTGGCGTTCTTTTATCCGCTGACCGGCATCCATCACTTCCTCTACACGCCGATCCCCATGTTCCTGCAGCACGGGGCGGTCATTTCGACGATCGCGGTTGAGATGGTCGTACTGACAGTGATCATCAACTTCTTCGGAACGCTGGTCGGTACGGGGCAGGCCTTTATGAAGAACCTGCCCATCCGCTGGTTCTACACGGGCATGGTCTACTACTTCCTGACCTGTCTGCAGTGTGCCATGCAGACGACACTGACGTTTCAGGCGCTGATTCACTTCACCGACTGGGTCGTGGGGCACGCGCATCTCGTGATGTTCGGTGTGTTCTCGATGTGGCTGCTGGGGATTATGACCTACCTGTTTCCCCGGTTGCTCAAGCAGGACTGGTACAGTCGCAAGCTGTGTGAATGGCATTACTGGCTGTCCGCGGTGGGCCTGATCATCATGGCCGGCGACCTGACCCTGGCTGGTGTGTTCCAGGGCTACTGGTGGGCGTCGCTGCAGCCGTGGGAAGTCTCGGTGGAGGGCTCGGTCCCCTTCTGGATGGTGCGGATTTATGCCGGGCTGGCCCTGTTCATCGGGCAGATTCTGTTTCTTTACAACATCTATATGACGTGGCAATTGTCCCGTCAGCAGGCCGTTGCGACCCACGTTGCCGCGTAATTGGCCGGTCGCAAGGCATGATCATTCAAGCTGTGCAGTCACTCCGCAGGAGAAGAGGTTCCAGGAACCATGTTCGAAAGCAAGTCAGGCGTCATGTTGATCGCAGGTCTGTTTTTCTTCGCGCTGGCATTCGTCTCGAATGCCGTCGTGCCGATGGTCATGTACCGCCATCTGCCTGAGAAGACGGCCCTGGAAGTCGTCAACGGGAATGTCCGTTTTCAGTTTGAAGATCTGGCCCGGCGTTATCCCGAGCCCTTCAAGCAGGCCTTCGGAACGCCCCCCGCGAACGAAGCCGAGCAGCAGGCGTGGTGGAATGAAAAGTGCGCCGAAGCCCTCAAGGTGGGCCGCAAGGTCTACGTGGGCGAAGCGTGCTGGCACTGCCACAGCCAGTTTATCCGGCCGGTATCGAATGAAGATCGCCGCTGGGGGCCCGTGTCGAAGACTGAAGAGTATCAGAACGAACTGCAGCGGCCAGTGATGTTCGGGACCCGTCGCGTCGGCCCCGATTTGAGCCGTGAAGGAGGACGCCGTTCCAACGACTGGCACGCGGTCCACTTCTTCGAGCCCAAGCGTCTCTCTGACAGATCGCCGATGCCCGAATACCCCTGGCTGTTTGAGGGTTCGCCCGAGAAGCCCAATCTCAAGGGACTGGCCCTGATGACCTATGTGCAATGGCTGGGGTCGTGGCTGGAAACGTATCCCTATCACGAGCAATACGAACCGTCTCCCGTGAAGGATCTGAAGGTCGCGGAAACGAAATAGCTGGCTGCTGCCAGTTGCATGTTTGCAGCAAGGAATACTATGTCCTCAAATCCGGAAAAGATCGATATCAGCCCCACCTCACGGCGTCAGAACCGGCGGAGTCTGTGGGCGACATCGGGCTTCGCCTTAGTCATCCTGATCCCCTGCCTGTACGGTTTCGGCGGGAAGTTCATTGAGTTCATCCAGCTCTACCGTGGTGATGTCGACGGGGTGTTTGCGATCTCGCCGATTCTCAATTATCTGCTGGCCAGCATGGGCTTTTTCTGCCTGTTCTGCTGGGCCGTGACGCAGGGCATGTTTCAAGACATTGAGCTTCCCAAGCGCACGATGCTTGATATTCAGAATGAATTAGACCGCGTTCAACAAACGAAGGCTGGAGGTGCGGAGTGAAGCCGAATGTCGACCCCGTGACGAGCACCGATCCGGACAGCCCGACCAGCGAGGGAAAGTTTCATAACTATCGGACCAACGCCATCCCATTCGCCGTGCACATCATCTGGATTCTGTTCTGGATTGGCGCGGTGTACTACCTGGTGCAGTACTTACTGCCGGCACTTCGAATGGAAATAGTCAGCCCACCATGAGTGCGGAGCCCTGCGAATTTTGTGGACTGCCGGTCTCCGCCGCGCGCGGAGTGGTTGCGGAACGGAATCCGCAACCTGTCTACTGTTGTTTCGGGTGTGAGTTCGCCGCGGAAGTGACCCGGTCCAGCGGCCACGAGGGGCAACATCGTATTCTGCTGCTGCGGATTGGATTAGCGGCGTTCTGTACGATGAATGTGCTGGCGTTCACGATGGTGCTGTGGACGCACGATGTCTATCCCACACCCAGTGATCCGCGAGCACTGGTGCTCGATGAAGTCCTGCGGTACCTGGGCCTGTTGTTCTCGCTGCCCGTGTGGTTTGTGCTGGGGCAACCGTTGCTGGTGAGCGCGCTGGGGAATCTGCGGCGC
This sequence comes from uncultured Planctomicrobium sp., assembly GCA_964596215.1. Lineage (GTDB taxonomy): Bacteria > Planctomycetota > Planctomycetia > Planctomycetales > Planctomycetaceae > JAKFVC01. Next base: position 5,793 of record CAZQUW010000029.1, read on the forward strand.
GGGATTCCCGCCACCGACTTCCTGGTGTGCCTGGGGGTGCTCGCCGCCTACGGCTTTTCCATGGTCTCGACCTGGCGCGGATCGGGGGCCGTCTACTACGAAGTGGCGTGTGTCATTCTGGTGCTGATCACGCTGGGACGCTGGCTGGAAGCGCAGGGCAAGCTGCAGGCAGGATCGGCACTGGACGATCTGGAACGCCTGCTGCCCGCGACCGTTCGCGTGCGGACTCAAGGTCAGGATATTGCGGTTCCCGTGTCTCAGGTCTGCGCCGGGGACCGCTTGCTGGTGCACGCCGGGGAGTGTATCAGTGTCGATGGGCTGATCGCTGACGGCTGCGCCCATATTGATGAGCGGCTGCTGACGGGTGAGAGCTGGCCTGTTGAAAAGCATGCTGGCGACGCCGTTCGGGCCGGGGCTTTCAATCTGGATGGACACCTGGAAATCATCGCCACCTCGACGTCCGCCGACGGCAGCCTGGGCCGGCTGGTTCGCGGCTTGCGTGAGGCGCGACGCAAGGGAGGGAGCTACGAGCGGCTGGCCGAGCGGGTCACGAGCTGGTTCCTGCCGGCGATCATCATCATTGCCCTGACTGCGGTTGGCTGGCACGGCTGGCATCACGGTTGGGAAACCGGTGTGATGACCGGCCTGTCGGTGCTGTTGATTGCCTGTCCCTGCGCCCTGGGGCTGGCGACCCCTCTGGCAGCCTGGACGGCCTTCAGTCATGCCGCACGGCATCAAGTGTTGTTCCGCAGTGGCGAGGCCCTCGAACGCCTGGCCGGTATTAAAGCGATTGCGTGGGACAAGACGGGCACATTAACGACTGCAGCGCCAGTCGTCGCCAAAATTATCTGGGACTCCGACGCCAGTCCCGGGCTGATGATTCCGGCCCTGGTAGGTCTGGCCCGGAAGTCGAATCATCCTTTCTCCCGGGCATTGGTTAGCTCGCTGGAGCCGGACGCCAGTGGCCTGGCAACCATTCTGGAGGTTCGGGAACATCCGGGGCGAGGGATTGTGGGACAGTTGGCCGAGGGCGAGCAGATCTGCCTGGGTAATCAGCTGCTGATGGCTGACCTGCAATTGACCTGGCCAGCGCGGTTGCTGGCCGCGTGGACGCAGATCGAAGCTGCGGGCCAGCCCGCCGTGATCGGTGGCTATGGTGGCCGCGTCTGTTGTCTGCTGATGATGACGGAAGGCCTGCGACCTGGGGCGGCGAACGTCGTCTATCAATTGCAGATGCTGGGAATTCAGCAGCAGATGCTGACGGGCGACCATCCGGCCCGTGCCGCGCGAGTCCTGCAGGATCTGTTTGCGACCCGGATGCAACCGGGCGAGACGGCAATGCAAGTGGCCTCCCATCCGTTCCTGCCCGCGGAGTTCACGTACCGGGCCGGACTATTGCCCGAAGAGAAGGTCCATGCACTGGAGCTGTTGCGGAAGAGGTTCGGGCCAGTCGCGATGGTCGGAGACGGTGTCAATGACGCCCCGGCGCTGACTGCTGCTGATGTGGGTATTTCTCTGCGATCGGGGGCCGATATCTCGCGGGACTCGGCGGCCGTGTGCCTGTTCGGCGACGATATTGAACGCTTGCCCTGGGCCATTGAATATGCCCGGTTCACGGTGCGGATTATCAGGCAGAATCTGTTCTGGGCCTTTGGGTATAACGCCGTGGGGGTTACGTTAGCGGCCGCCGGCTATCTGAATCCCAGCCTGGCGGCCCTGCTCATGGTGGGGAGCAGTCTGTTTGTGATTGCGAACACCTGGCGGCTGAATCGGGCCGCACCGGAATCCGCTGATCCGAACAACGAATCACCGCCGCCGAGTATGGTTTCCGAGGTGATCTATCCTCCGTTGGCATCCGATGATACCCCGGCGAGTTGCATGCCTCGTTTGCTGGTCGAAGTCACCCCCGCGATACACGAGGAACGTAGTCCCCATGGGGTGAGTGCTCTGAATCAGTTGATGGTCACGTCACGAAAAGTATGATTATGGGCGAAGTCGCCTTGGCATTCTGCGGTGGGATACTGGGCTCGGCACATTGCATCGGCATGTGCGGAGCCTTCGCGCTGTCGATCGGCGCGGGCAGTCGTGGCTGGTTTGACAATCTGGTGCGCCAGTGTTGTTACACCCTGGGGCGTATCTTCACTTACAGCTGCGCGGGTCTGACCGCGGCCTTCCTGGGAGCGCAGTTGCAAAGGCAGCTTCCCCTGTGGATCCCGGCGCAAGCTCTGTTGTCGATCTTCGCGGGTGTCGTGCTGACGATCCAGGGACTGGCGATTCTGGGCCTGTTCCAGACCCGCTGGTTCGGGCGCACCGGTGTCGCCTCCTGTCAGGCGGCCGCGGCATTTCGCTCGATCATGACATCGCCGAGTTTGGTTGCCGTGTTCCTGGCCGGCGTGGCGACGGGATTTCTGCCTTGCGCGTTAATCTATGCCTACCTGGCCCTGGCAGCGCGCAGCGGCAACCTGTTAACAGGGGGCCTGTTGATGGCGGCGATGGCTGCCGGTACGGCCCCGCTGATGGTCCTCAGCGGACTGGGGGCTTCGAGCCTGCGATTGGCGACCCGGCAACAGGTCTTGAGGGTTGCCGCGATCCTGGTGCTGGCGACCGGTGTCACCTCTTTGGTTCGCGGCGGTAGCTATTGGTACAACAGCCCGGGGACTGTTCCGCAAAGTTGCCCGATGTGTCGGACGGTGCCGTAATCGAAGAGTTCGCGACAACTGGCAAGTGGCCGGGGCTGGGGTGCCTCCGGCTCATCAGACTATTGTTTTAACTGGAGTTGGAACGACACAGAAACGGTATGCGATGACGGTCCTATGATTCGAAGTTCACTGTCAACGAACGCGACCGGAGGCAGGAAAGATACTCCCACCCCCGGCCGCTTGTCGGTTGCTACCGATTGGGAACAACTGACAATTCCCCTCGACGTTTGCAAATTGTGGTTTCAACTCCGCGATTGGCACGTTATTCACTGCGGAGTTTTAGGCTCCTGGTTCTACTGCAGCCACGCCGGCCTGATAGTTCGCGTAGACGAATACAGGGATCGACAGGTCGCCGAGGTGCGATTGGATCAACGGTCGCACGTCGTTCCAGCTCAGTCCCCCCACGCCAGTGGCGAGGCAGGGGATTGCCAGGCTGCGAATCTTTTCGGTCTGGATGTCGTGCTGCAACCGGCGGAGACAGTGATTGACGTTGGACAGGGTCGCCCGGCCCGATTTCGCCCCGTGATCAAAGGAGCCTTCTTGAGTCAGTAAGTTGTAGATGCGGACCCCGCCCACTCCGCCCCAGACCCAGATTTCACCCGGCTTCGGATGGACCTGATGCGCATAGTGGCGGTAGTCCTTGGCGAGTGCCGGCCACTTCTCGCGGAGTCCGCGTGCCAAGCCCTTGTCAAATTCTTCATTCGGCCCGATTCCATGGGCCACGGCTTGTGCTTTGGTCAACAAAATATCGCCAGTTACTTCGTGAATCATTTGGTCTTAGCTTTTCAATAGAGGAGGCAATTTGAGGGCACCCACAGTAACACTACCGTTAGCGTTTTTCGGTCAGCGGATGCATGATCGCCTGGCCCAACCGTTCAACCTGATGCCCCATGGCATCCATTCCCTTTCCCACTTCATCAATCGCGTAGCCTGTATTGTCAATCAGTTTGGTGGACAACACACGGGAGTTCCTGATGGCGTCCGCGGTTGCGGTGTTCATGGCAACGCGAGCACGAAACGCGGCCCGTTCGAGGTTGTCTGCGGCGGCCCGCAAGTAGCGTCCCGAGCGTCGCGGCTGGTCTTGCTTCCAGGCCTGTACCGCTTTGGTCTGCTCGTGAGCGGCCAATGCAGTGAGAGCCCGGGACGAGGCGGCGTCGATGTCGTCGATCGTGTCGGTACTTTTTCCGTTCAAAATTCTCTGGGCGAGATGGTCCAGCTCATGTGCCGAAGTCAGGAGCGCGGAATCAGCCCGGTCCTTACCATGCGCGGCGTCAATCTTCATCATGATCGCAGCCTTATGAAACTCAAGTGCCGTCGTGCGATGATGCCCGTGCACAAAGGCGTCGCGGGCTCGGTCCAGGTGCCGACCGGCCTCATCCATCAGCTGGCTCCACATGTCTTCATCGACCAGCAGATAGCCCGCAGGAGCCGGTGGTACCAGTAACGGTGGCAATTTGGGGTTTGCACGCGCAGTAGTTAAGAGTGCACTCGTCGTGAGGGTCAGGGTGAGACAAATCAGGAGCAGGCGACTGGACATGTTCGATTCCTTTCGTTGTACCACGTCGAGTCCTCGCGATCACCGTCGTTCCGCTGTTGTCGGTTTACCATCCCGAGGACTTCGCAATCTGACTTGCACGATGAACTGGGGAGTCATTTTGCGAATATGAGATGCAAACGCATTTGGCATGCCAAGCTCTATGAAGCCGGATTCTTATTGCAAATCGGGCAAAAACCTGTCTTTCAGGCTGGCTACGCCGCAATCACGTGAGCGGAATGCTAACGTTGGGATTCGCACAGTGTGTCGAATTCGCCCACTGTGCAATTTTGAACTGGGGGCCGGTTAGGACCGGAGAAAAATGGGGTTCACTTTTTGAATTGGAGTGAAACCTGGGCGAATGGACTTCCGCGAAGTCGATGGAATATTGGTGAAGCTGATACTAGTCCGACTCCACCAGACCTGCTCCGAAATCTTCGACGATCTCGGCTGATTCCGCCGTAATCTCCTGAGAGATGGATGTGTCTGGGGACGTGGTTTCGGCCGCCACCGTTGACACGACGATCGCCTCGGCTGGTTCCTTCACGACGACGTCAATGTCGGTCGCGTGGGCCAGGATGCTCTCCGTGCTGTTGGGATCCACAGCCCGGCAACATTCGGTAAACCGGTCGGCGAGTTCGCGAAGTTCACTGCGCCAGGCATCCGGATCTAAGCCCGGGGGGACGACCTGCGAAAATTCACCCAGCAACAGGATCAATTTCAGGATATGCCGGAAGATCAACCCTTCCTGTTTGGCCAGATCGCGGCCGCTGATGTACTTGTTGAAGTCGCAACTGAACTCCAGCAGATCACCCGCACACCACACCGACTGCACGAAGACGCCATGGACGTTGGGATACTCATTGTCGAACAGCATGCGCAGCTTGTCCCCCAGCGGCGGGGCATACTTGCGTTCTTCGAACGGGATCTCAGGATCCCACGGCGGATACAGATCGCCGGGGGGCAAGATCCCGCGACGAATGATCTCCGGGTCAACATTCTCCACGGCCAGCGGCCCCGGCGGCATACGGTCGGGATTGGGGACGCGGACGGCGCGGATCAACGAGCGTGGCAATTCCAGCACACTCTCCAACGCCTGCAAACGCTCAATCGGATCGGCAATTGCCAGCTTCTCAATCAGGAACAGAGCATAGACCGGATTGACACTGCGGAAGATGAAGAAATCCGCCATGCGTGCGGTTGGAAAGGCCTTCTCGGGGCGATATTCGGCGGCCACTCCAATCGCGTCAGCGGGCACTGCCCCGGTACCTGTGGCTTCATGTTGCTCCTTCAGAGCCTCCATCATGATGCGGGCAAATGCCGACTGCTTCGGCTTGCGTTGCTGCTCGGCGGTCACGTCCGTTGTTGCCGGCCCGGCAGAGGTTTCCCCTTCCGCGGGGGCGCTTCGATCCTGCTTAACCTCGGGCTCGGGGGGCGGTGGCTCCAGCGTGACCACTCCGGCGGCATGGAGTGTTCGCAGCATATGATGCAATTGCTGCTCGCCCTGTTCCAACCGTTTGGGGTCCATCAGCCGCTTGCGTACCAGCTGACGGACCAGCTCGACATCGGGAGACAGCTGCAGCATGTAGGCCAGCATGCGCCAGGGCAGGGGGGCCTGGCTGGCGAGATCGCGGGGCGGGGCTGTCTTCAGCTT
>CAZQUW010000029.1:11779-16839 GCA_964596215.1 uncultured Planctomicrobium sp.
CTTTTTCTTGCCGGGTGGTCCCTTCAAGATATTGGGCAGCACCACCGACCTGGCGGGCAGATTGATGCCTGCGGACAGGGTTTCAGTGCAGACGCAGACCGTCAGCAGTTTCTGCTGAAAGAGATCCTCGACGATCCGCCGATAACGCGGCAGCAGTCCCGCGTGATGGACCCCGACGCCCCGCATCAGAATCTGCTTCAGCTTGGGCCCCACACCGTGAGTCCAGTCGAACGCTGCGAGCTTGGCAACAAGCTGTTTCTGCTGGCCCTCGGCGAGCATATCCTTGCCCTTGAGCTCTTCCGCAATCGACCAGCATTCGTCCCGGCTGAAACAGAAGAGCAAGGTCGGGGTGCGGCGCGACTCGGCATCGCCGCGGGCCATTTCTTCGAGATGCTCGTTGAGCAGCCGATCACCGACCCACTGGAACGACAGCGGGACTTTGCGGTCGGTGCTCTGGGCGAGTTCCAGCCGCCGCGAATCGCGATTTCGAAGCCACGAGAGAAACTCGACGGCATTACCGACCGTCGCAGACAGCAGGAGCAGCCGCACATGTCGCGGCAGCAGGGAGAGCGTGAATTCCCAGACGATGCCTCGTTCCATGTCAGCGAAACTGTGAAACTCATCCATCACGACTGCGGATACGTTCTCAAACGCGAACGACTCGGGTTGCAGCAGGCGATTCAACAGTATCTCGGCTACGACGACGAGGACCTTGGCTTCAGGATTAACGCGCCGGTGTCCCGTGACCAGGCCGACATCTTCGGGACGAAATCCCCAGCGTACAGCGGCCGCTTGTATTTCCAGGAATTTCTGATCGGTTAAGGCAATCAGGGGCGTGGTGTAGTAAATCGTCGACCCGGTATGCAGGGCCTCAAAGGCCGCAGCCTCGGCGATCAGTGTCTTACCCGTTCCCGTGGGGGCACATACCAGCACCCCTTCGTCCGAACCGAACCAGGCATAGAGGGCTTCTTCCTGTATGGGGTAGGGGGTGTAGGGAAGCAGGTCAAAGTACTTAAGGGCTAGTTCTTCGCGACTGATGGGCGGTTGTTCGACGGATTCTGAAGACATATTTCAATAATCAATCAATGCGACGGGGCGCTGCTGTAACAGAAAATGGGGGTGATTGTGCTGATGAGCATGTTAACGAACTTTCGGCGGGAAGTAATGCCGGTGCTTCGAGCACGCCTCGATCGCGGCGCACGCAACAATACAGTGCTATTCATTCAGCTCACCCAATTCCTGTCGCAGTCTCTGCAGCACACGGGATTTCGCGACGCGAACTGCCCCGGGACGCATTTCGAGTTCCTCGGCGACATCGACGGCTCGCTGGCCGTCCACCGCGACGCGCCAGAATGCCTGCCAGGTGCGCACGGTAAATTCGCAGCGGATCAACTCCAGGGCCCGCTGGATCAGCTGTTGGTAGGCCCGTTCCTCGTCCTCTGGTACTTCAGGGATATCCAGGGATTCAAGCTGCAAAAATCGGATGTGGGCCTCGCTACCTCCCGCCGCCTGTGGTTCGCGTCCCTGGCGGCGGAAGTGATCGTGGACCTTATTCTGAGTGATGACTCGCAGCCAACCACGAAATGTGTCGCCCGGTTGCTCTTTGCGAAACGTCGTGATCTTGGCGGCGACCGCCTGAAAGACTTCCTGAAAGACGTCAGCCGCTTCCTGCTCGGGAAGAGCGAGCTTTCGGCACCAGTGGTAAATGAGCGGAGCATACAGCACGACCAGGCGATCCCAGGCGGTCGCATCGTTGGCCCTGAGACGAACGAGCAGACTCAGCGAGGTCGAGTCCGCTTCCGGTGGACCGGTTGGCAACCGACTGTCGGGCTGACTGCTCATGAATGCGGCACCTTGGATCGGACGGCCCGGGCTCCCAGGACGGCAGCGACCGACACACTCAGCAGTACCAATGACGCGCCCCCCATCAGCAGGAACGCCCCCAGCAATCCCTGCCGGGTTCGCTCGATGTCTCGATCCAGTGAGCGTACGATCTTTAAAACGCCCACAACTTCGCCGACTTTCCAGTCTTTCTTGGGGCTCTGCTTGGATTGGTTATGGCACTTCACGCAACTCTCCTCCATGGTGCGTGCAGTCGCATACAGGAGCGACGGACGACCGGCGACCTCCCTGAATTCATGAAACGGCTGTTTCGGATTCTTTTCCAGGACAGCAATTGCGGTGCGTTCGAAATCATCCTTGGGGCCACCGTTCGCGCGCCACGGATAGCGGCTGTAAACACGGACTTGCATGCCGGTTTGCCCCTTACTGATCCGCTCGCCGGCGTCGATAGTGAAGGTTGCGGGTAACGGCAACGCTCCATGGGTTGTCAGGTAGGCGTCCGTAATTGGAATCTTTCGTCCGTCCAGTCGATCGACAATTTCACTGTAGAAAGCGTTGATCTTATCCAGCATCTCGGATTCCATCCGGGCGCTGTCCAGTGCCGTTTCGCGTACGAAGAACTCGGAGAGGCTCGATAAATACCACAGCCCGCCTGCGGAGCCAAACGTCACCGCAAAGAACACGACGGCGGCCAGGGGATATCTCCGGCACCAGCGGACAAGCTGTTCCAGCCAGCCGACGGAGCGGGCCTGAATGGGGTCGCCGCGCAACAGGCGGCGCAAGTCTTCGCCAAAGTCGCGCGCGGATTGATATCGCCGCTGCGCCGATTTGGCCATCGCCTTCAGGCAGATTGTCTCCAGGTCGCGTGGAATTTTATCGTTCAGTTGTCGCGGGGGGCGTGGATCGTCCTCCAGGACCTGCAGCAGCAGCATGCGGCGATTGCCCTGAAAGGGCCGCCCGCCGGTCAGCATCTCGTACAGAATTACACCCAGGCTATAAATGTCGGTTCGCGCGTCAATCCCCGACGTATCTCCGCGTGCTTGTTCAGGCGACATATAGGCCGGGGTTCCCATGACCAGACCATCCGGGGTCATGGAGATATCCCCGGCCTCGCGTTTGGCCAGACCAAAATCCATGATATGCAGTCGGCCGTCACGATCGACGAGGATATTTGACGGCTTGACGTCACGATGGATTACCCCGTGCTCGTGGGCGTAGTGCAACACTTCGGCCAGCTCGGCAATTTGTACGGCGGCATGCTGGGGGCTCGGGCGGTGTTGCTGGAGCCAAGATTCGAGAGTCTCTCCTTCGATATACTCGTAGACCAGGTAGCAGACGCCGTCTTCTGTGTAAGCCGTTTCGTACAGCGAGACGATTCCGGGATGCTTGAGCTGCGCCGCGCTGCGCGCTTCACGATGGAAGCGATCCACTTCCTCGTGGCCGGACAGACTGCCTGCCCTCTGGATCTTGACTGCGACGGTTCGTTCGAGTTCGACATCCCAGGCCCGAAAGACAAATCCGAATGAACCGACTCCCAGCTGTGCCTGTAGCAGGAATTTGCCGAGCCGACAGGGGCCATTGGCCACCAGGCGTGAGAACCGACGGCCGGCATCCACGGTGATTTCATCGCTGTCGAGGTCGCCGGATTGCGTCCGAACAAGGCGTTCGGCCACTTCCCGCACGGCTTCAGTCAGTTCGGGGGCCAGTATCGCCATGGCCGATCCGGGCGGCTCCAGGTGGCGCAGTTCCGTCATCAAATGGTCGGGCTGCTCCTCCAGGACGCGTAATACGGCTTCGCAATGGGGGCAGTCATCCACATGCCTGGCCAGAGGCTCCAGAATTGCCGTGGGCAGGTTCCCCAGCGAAAAAGCCGCGAGTTCGTCGGGAGTGGGGCAGGGCGCGGGCATTGTGACTATATCCCTGGTTATCGTTTCGACTGTCACCAGCCGATCGTTGACTGATCCATGACAGGACAGTTCGCACGCTGGCGGCAGCGAATTCCCTTCACTATATCAACGCGAAAGCGTTACACCGTAAGAATTTGTCGTGCTCCCGGCAACTCGCTTCCGCGCTGGTGTCAGGGGATTGATCTTACCGACGCGCTGGTTCCGTGTCAGAATACTGTAACGCATTCGCGTTTTACTCTCTGTGGGGGATAGCGCTCCCCCCAATCGCTGAGGTCAGGATCACCGGTCTGTTCGAACTCGATACCAGCCAGGTCTCGTGCGCTCCTGGCGACCCCGGACGGAGGACAACACGATGGCTCGAAACACACGTCGCGAATTCTTGGGAGATGTCGGCAAGGGGATGCTGCTGTCCGGATTGGGAACATCGCTGGCTCAGGATTTGGGGATCGGACGAATCTCTGCCGAAGATGCCGAACAGGTGTTGAATTTCGGCAAGCTGGAACCGCTGGTGGCTCTGATGCAGGACACGGAACCCGACAAGCTGACAGCGCTCCTGGTCGAGAAATTGAAGAATGGCACCGAACTTCAGACCTTGACCGCGGCTGGTGCGCTGGCCAACGCCCGCACTTTCGGGGGGCACGACTATATCGGGTTCCACACGTTCATGGCCCTGGCGCCCGCCTATCGCATGTCGCAGGAACTCCCCACGGAATTGAAGCCACTGCCGGTTTTGAAGGTCCTCTATCGGAATGCGAATCGCATTCAAGAATTTGGCGGGCGAAAAAATGAAGTGCTGCACCCTGTTGCTCCCGCACCGATTCCCGCTGGCGTGAACCAGGGCGAGTACCTTCGCGAGATCTCCCGACGTGGTGACATCGCGGGGGCCGATCGGGCATTTGCCACGATGGCCCAGGGGCCGATTGGCGAGGCCTTCAATCATCTGCAATATGAAGTTGAGGACGAAGTCGACGTGCACCGCGTCGTGCTGTCCTGGCGAGCCCTGGATACTCTGGAGCTTGCTGGTCAGGAATGGGCTCACTGCCTGCTGCGGCAGTCTGTGCATTATTGTGCCCGGACGGAACAGCAGATGAATGATCGCAAGCATCCCAAATCGACCGTCCGTACTGTTCTCCCCGCGCTGCTCGACCAGTACAAGTTGCTCGGCGGTACCATTGGTCAGAAGTCGGGCGACGACATGTGGGTCGATCAACTCGCCAGGACGATCTTCCGAGGCACCCGCGATCAGGCGGCCGACGCTGCGCGGCATCAGGCGAAGGCGTCCGAAAGCAGGTGGATGAAAGGGGAGCCTTC
>CAZQUW010000029.1:16849-29482 GCA_964596215.1 uncultured Planctomicrobium sp.
CCGACGCCACGGCGCAGGCTATCAAAGACGGTTTCGCACCTGAATCGATCGGTGAAGCGATCTCCCTGGCCGCCAACATGCTGGTCCTGCATGATCCCGGTCGTCCCGAAAAATGGTCGAATAAGGATAAGCCCGTCGGCAGTTGCCACGGAGATTCGGTGGGGGTCCATGCCTCAGATGCGGCGAATGCCTGGCGGAATATTGTGCGGGTCAGCGACCACCGCAATACCGTGGCCAGCTTGATCGTCGGCGCGTTTCATACCGGTGGTCAAAGCGATCGTTCGAACGCTCAACCTTATCCGTTTGCTGAGCAACTGGCGGCCGTTAAGGCAGAGGATGCGGCCGCACTACTCGGCGCAGCCGAAGACGCAATCCGGGCGAAGGATCAACTGGCGGCTGCCGCGATCGTCGCCAGATACGGACAGCTCGGGCATGCTTCGCGTCCGGTGTTCGATTTGCTGCTGAAATTTGCAACCAGCGAAGACGGCGCGTTGCACGCCGAGAAGTACTACCACACGGCGTCGGCCGAGTTCGCAGCAACCCGCGCAGCCTTCCGCTGGGGCCAGCTGGTCGCCTTGGCCCGCGTGACGGCCAGCGAGTTCGGCTACCAGTCTGCCGGCTACATGGAAGCCAAGAAGTTGTTGAACGTGTAAGGAATCTCTCGCGAAATTCAATTCTGCCCTGACACAATCGAGCCCGAGGATGAAATCGTCCCCGGGCTCGTTTTGCTGCATAAACGTCACGATGGATGAATTGATTGATCGAATCTCGAAATTGAGGAACTGGATTTGCATATGAATCGTGTGAGTCAGACGCCGTAAACCAACCCACATGCATTCAGGAGCACAAAATGCCCACAAATCCACAGCCGAAAGCCGCTGAAGAGGCGAAAGATGGATCGAACCCCGATAATCCCGGTCTGGCGGCAACGGGCGAATTTCCGCACAGTGCACAACAGGAAGGGCACGGGGCGGGCGTGAAAGAGGGAGAGATAAAACCGAAATCCGCGGCCGGCAAATAGCTCTGATCACTGACGATTGGTGTCAAACTCGGTTTGCCGCAACTGCGGAGTCCGTTGTCGGCAAGTCACACGCACCAGCCATGCTCAAGCCGCCTGAAATTCCAGCTGGCGGTTGTGGCAAACCGGTGACCGTCCCAGGCGCGGACCTCGAGAAACAGCGTGTCTCCGTCGAGGGTCAGTCGATTATAGGCATTCGGCTCATCTCGGCGACGGTGCGAGATCGCCGTGCCTGCCTGGGCGACCAGAATTGAGCGGGTGATCTCCAGATGGTGCGGACGCACATCACCGTTGTAGGCCTGATGCAGATGGCCTGACAAAATCAACGCGCAATGACTGGCCTCAAGAGTCCGCAGGGCCTCGCGCACCCGTCCCACGATGGCGGACCGCTTGTCCCCTTCGGGAGGAATGAATGGATGATGGCAGACCAGGACTTTGAACAACTTCGGCGATACGGCGTCGAATTGCGCCCGAAAGCGTTCAATCTGTACGTGTGAAATCCGTCCTTCCTTCCAGGTGTCGGAACGCGCCGTATTGATGCCGGCGACCGCGAGTTCTTCATCGTGATAGAAAGGGTGCAGCTCTGGCGTGATGTAATGACGGTAGCGTGCCAGGGGGCGGGCAAAACGTGCCACGACGTTATAGAGCGGAATATCGTGATTGCCGGGGACGATCAACTGCGGTACGGGAATTCGTTCGAGAAAGTTGCGGGCCGCGGCGAACTGACTCTTTCGGGCACGCTGCGTCAGATCGCCACTGACGACGACCAGATGCGGCAGCGGATGCGCGAGATCCTCCAGCAGCCCCTCGGCAATCAGCGGATCCTCGGCTCCGAAATGGAGATCAGAAATATGAGCGATCCGTCTCATGATTCGGTCCCCGCACTGGCTGTCTGCAGTCCCGCCTCGGCTCTGTCCCGGTTCAGTGAGATCTGGCGGTCCGTGAGCTGAGGGACACAAACTCTTAACGCCGCAGGGCGAATGCAATAGTGCAGAGGCGGAGCCAGTGTCAGGATTTCACCATCTGCGGCCACGTGCAGATGGTGTCGCCGCGCTTCGATCGTGCAGTTCGCCAGGCTGAAAATCTCAAAATCACGCGTCTGCTTGAGGTATCCGCACATGGCCCGCACGACGAGCTTGAAGGTCGCCCAGCGGGTTTGAGCATTGGCGACATACAACGACAATTTACCGCCATTCAGGCAATTGCGTGTTCCGATATGGAACAAATCGAGCTGATAGCAGTTATTACCGACAAACACCAGGGGGGTCTTGCGCGAGGTTGTGGAAGTGTCTGTGGTCAACTTCACCTGGACCAGCGGAAAGCGGCGAAATACTTTCAGCATGGCATAGAACATGGCTTTCCACTTACTGAAGCCGTAACGTTTGCGTTGCGATTCACGATCGAGCACCATCTGAGGATAGATTCCCAAGGATGAATTATTGATAAACACGCGCCCGTTGAGTTCCCCGACATCAATACTGATCACGTGATTTGCCGCAATCACCTTCGCCGCTGCGACGAGATCTGCGGGAATTCCCAGATCTTTCGCGAAATGATTCAGTGTCCCCAGGGGCAGCACTCCCAGCGGAATAGGCTGATCAGTCATCAGTCCGGCAATAGTGCTCAGCGTTCCATCGCCACCGCCGACGATCAACACGTCAGGTTTCGATTTGATGGCCGATTCTGCCGCCGACCGTAGATCATCTCCGGACACAACCCGGATGTCGGCGTCGATGCCTGCGGCTGTCAATGCGTCCTTGACGGCAGAGTCTCCCCGCGAGCGATCCCATCCGGCGATTGTGCCGGCGGCATCGTTGAGTAGGACTATTGCCTTCATGTCGCTCCAACTTATACTCGTGTGAGGAACGAGCACTCTGAACGCTGTCGAATTCGGCTGACCAATCTTCCTCCAGTTGTACGGCAAAAGCCATGCCTGATGTAGATAATAACCTGTCGAAATTGCCAGTGGGTTCGACGCAGGCACTTCAGCGGCGGGGTTGGTTCGCTGAGTTGTTCCGCTGGATTGGACAACACGACCGGGTGGTGCTGTGCAGTTTGTTGGTCACGACATTATCAATCTCAACGTTCGTCGCGCTGGCCGATAGTGTTTCCGAAAAACGCGCTCTGCACTTCGACGAGTGGATGTTGCGCGCCTTGCGACGTTCTGAAAATCCCGGAGTGCCGATTGGACCTCATGCGTTTCAGGAAGCGGGACGCGATATCTCGGCACTCGGCGGATTCGTGTTCCTGACGTTGCTCACGCTGGCGGTGTCGGGATTCCTGGGCCTGCGTCGAATGTACGGCGCCATGTGGTTCGTGATGGGGTCGACGTTGGGGGGGATGATTACAGCGACCGTCTTGAAGAACACTTTTGATCGCCCGCGTCCCAGCCTGGTGCCTCATCTTGCGGCTGTGTATACCAGCTCGTTTCCCAGCGGGCACTCCATGTTGTCTGCGACAGTCTTTTTGACACTGGGGACACTGCTGAGTCAGTTTGTGCATGAGACATTGCTCAAGGCCTATTTTGTCACCATTGCCGTGCTGCTGACATTGCTGGTGGGGGCCAGCCGCGTTTACCTGGGGGTACATTATCCCTCTGACGTGCTGGCGGGCTGGTCCGCAGGCCTGGCCTGGGCACTGATCTGCGGTCTGGTCGCCAGATATCTGCAGCGCCGCGGAGCGGTTGAGGCAGATGACGCCGAGTCGCGTTAAGTCACAACCAGCGCTGTTTAGACCTGATGCGAAACGAATCTAACGGGCTGCGGACTGGAAGTTACGACTTCAGTCGACGTAGTTCGTCCACGAACTTGTCTCGCAATTGACGGCAGAATTGCACGGCACTGGTATCGGATCGGTCGTGCTTCAGGCAGTTTTATCGCGGTGCCGTCATGCGCTCGCGCGCGGCAGCGAGAATTGTCTCAAAGACATCGAACTCGACAGGTTTAATCAAGTGATGATCAAAGCCAGCCTGTCGAGCCCGCAATTCATCTTTGCGCTGACCATATCCAGTCATGGCAATCAACAGTGCGTCTCTCGTCGCGGGAAGCTCTCGCAAGGTCCGCGCGACTTCATAACCATCCATGCCGGGCAGGCCAATATCGAGCAGGATGATTGCCGGCTGGAATGTTTGCGCCGCTGCTAATCCCGACTTGCCATCGTAGGCGACGTGCACGGTGTGTCCCAGCAATTGCAGCAGCCGCGCCATGGTATCGGCCGAGTCCACATTGTCGTCGACGACAAGTATCTTCGTCATCCAGCCGCCGGGCAGACTCTGGCTGGGTTCGACCACCGCCGCGGGGACCGAATCCTTCAGAACGGGTAGTTGCACTGTGAACTCGGCTCCCAGTCCTGATCCCGCACTGGTGGCACTGACCGATCCGCCATGCATTTCGGTCAGCTGGCGGACCAGCGTCAGTCCAATTCCCAAGCCGCCTTGCGAGCGATCCAGAGTGCGGTCGACCTGCGTGAAGAGATCAAAAATGGCATGAATCATGTGCTCGGGAATGCCGATCCCGGTGTCCCGCACGGTGATGGTGGCCGTTTCACCATCGCAGCGGACGGTCAGCCAGATCTGCCCCCCCTCATCGGTATACTTGGCGGCGTTGTTCAGGAGATTGGTCAAGACCTGCGCCAGCCGTGCCAGGTCTCCATTGATCCAGACCGATTGGGTCGGCAGCGACACTGCGAGTTGATGCTGACGCGAATCGATCAGTGGCTTGCTGGCCTCGACGGCATGTCCGACGATCGTCGTCAGTTCGATCGGTTCGAGTTGCAGGCGGATCTTGCCCTGCGTGATGCGGGAGATATCCAGCAGGTCGTCCACCAGTCGGACCATTTGCACGATCTGGCGATCGATTACTTCGCGAATCCACTGCAGATCGGGCTCTTCGGGGGCTCGCAGTCCCAGCAGTTGTACGGCGTTTCTCATGGGGGCCAGTGGATTGCGCAGCTCGTGAGCCAGCATCGAGAGAAACGAATTCTTCTGATGATCGGCCGCCTGCAGTTCGTCGTGCAGGACCGCATTTTCCAGGGCAATCGCGGCTCGGGATACGAATGCTGCCGCCATCACGATGTCGTTATTGTTGAAGTTGGGACGGCCTGGATCGCGCGATAGCGCCAGGACAGCAGACGTGCGTCCCCGGGTTTGCAAGGGAAATGCCATGCAATAGATCGATTCACTCGTACCGGCGGGGTCGGGACGCAGCAGCGAGATTCTTTCGCCGCTGGCCAGGGCAAGCTGCATGGCGTCCAGCAGATCCTTGGGCAGGCGTTCGGAATCGGTGAAGTCGCGGATCAAGTGGCTGCCATCTGCGGCCAGTCGCGCTGTGACCGAGGTGCGCGGAAGGCTGCCTCGCGGTTCGCAGGTCAGTGCGCTCAATTCGGCCAGGCGCGGGATCGGCAGGCAGATCACATCGCGTGCGGTGGCGTCGAAGTCGAGAGATCGGCCCAGCACAGCGCCCGCTTCGGCCAGGAAGGCCAGCCGCCGGTTGGCCTCTTCGGCGGCCGCATGCCGTGCACTCTCTTCGGCCTGCAATGCCACTTGCTGCCGCATCTGAAACAACTCGACGAAGACGCGGACCTTCGCCCGTAGTACTTCAGGAACGACCGGCGTTGGCAGGTAATCGACAGCACCCGTGGCGTAGCCTTCCGCGGTACGCAGATCATCCGTAAACGCCGTCAAAAAAATAATGGGCGTGCTGGCAGATCGCTTACGGCTGCGAATCAGCCGGGCAGTCTCGAAGCCGTCCATTTCCGGCATATTCACATCGAGCAGAATCACGGCAAAATCACGCTGCAGGACTTGTTTGAGCGCATCGGCGCCCGATGTCACCGAAATGACGTTCTGGTTCAGTTCCTGCAAAACGGCCGCATATGCCAGGTGCTTTTCCGGCAAGTCGTCGACGACGAGAATATCCGTTTTCGCTGCGTCTGTCAGCATGTCAGTGGCTCGTTTACGATTGTAGTGCAGCAGGGTTTGATCAGTCGGCGCGCGAATTTGGGACCTCACGAGATCGTTAATGATCAAATTGAGTCAGCGATTGTCAGAGCTGCCGGGGAGAGAAAGCCCGAGTGACAGCTCCCGTACCACGTGGTCAGCGATACAACCAGGCGCGGAGCGCGGTTAACATCAGTTCCGGATCGACCGGTTTGGACAGGTAGTCCCAGGCTCCTGCTTCGATGCATTTCTCGCGGTCGCCCTTCATGGCTTTGGCCGTTACGGCGATGATCGGCAGATACTTCAATTGCGGGATCTTGCGGATCTCGCGCATTGTTTCCATTCCATCCATTTCGGGCATCATGATGTCCATCAGGACAATGTCGATCTCGGGATCGTCCTGCAGTTTGGAGATCGCATCACGTCCGTTGTCGGCGGAGACGATCACCATTTCATGATCTTCCAGCACCATGGTCAACGCGAAAATGTTCCGCATATCATCATCGACGATCAGTACCTTCTTACCTTTCAGTCCGCGGTCCGTATGGTACAGGTCGCGCAGGAGCTGCTTCTGCGGCTGCGGCAGCTGCATGATGTCACGATGCAGGAAGAACGACGTCAGATCGAGCAGGCGATCGGCGGAGTGTGCTTCACGGACCGTAAGCTGCGAGCCCAGTTTCTGAATCAGTCCCGCATTGTTCATATCATGTGGCGTGTTCAGAATGAGCGGCAGCTGACGAAATACACCGTCTTCAGGTTCTTCGTCGGTCGATATATTCATCTCGAGCAAGCCCTCTGCCATGGGGGCTGCAACGACGCAGTCGATCCGATGTTCCTGCAACAACCTGGAGCCCGTCGTCCCGTCGGCGGCAGTCCAGATCAGAATGTCGTCGCCAGCCAGCTCTTCCGACAGTTGGCGCTGGCGTTGTTCGTCCGGCTCGACAATCAGTAGCTCGCGCTCTCTGCGTCCGACGAAATCCATCAGCGTGGTCAACAATCCATCGAGCACCCGGCGGCTTTGCAGCGGTTTGGCGACGAAGACCTTGGCTCCCGACGCCAGCGCCCGCGCACGGGACTCGTCGGTCGAGATCACACTGACAGGGATGTGGCGGGTCGTCAGGTCATTCTTCAGGCGATCCAGGACACGCCATCCATCGATGTCCGGAAGGTTAATATCCAGTGTGATGGCATCGGGATGGTATTCGCGGGTCAACGTCAGTGCCACGGCCCCCATGGAAGTCACCAGTCCCTTGAGGCCAGTCTCGCGTGCTGCCTCCAGTAGAATCCTCGCGAAAGCGAGATCGTTCTCGACGATCAGGATGATGCGATCGCCTTGTCGAATATTGTTGCGATCGTCGCCCACCTCATTCGCGGGCTCATCCGGCTCTGGTTCGATTGCCAGGCGCGACACGCGTTCCACGCCCGACGACAGTTCTGTTGCGGACTGGCCGTTGCCGTTGGATCCCGGCAATGGTGCCAGGCGATTCTGCGGAATGGTGGCCACGCCCTCCGGATATCCCAGGCGTCGATTGCTGCGTGAGGGGACGTAATTCACAGGCAGATAGAGTGTGAATGTACTGCCTTGACTTGGAATCGACTCCAGGCGGATCTCACCACCCAGCAGCCGCGACAGCTCGCGACTGATCGCCAGCCCCAGCCCCGTGCCGCCGTATTTACGGCTGGTCGAACCGTCTGCCTGCTGGAACGCTTCGAAAATGATCTGTTGCTTGTCGAATGGAATGCCAATACCCGAGTCAATGACTGCAAAGCTGATGACTTCAGTCGCACGATTGAGCTCTTCGTTGTCGGCACTCCAGCCCGATTCCACCGTCTGCAGGGCCAGTGTAACATGCCCATGCTGAGTAAACTTGAAGGCGTTCGACAGCAGGTTCTTGATGATCTGCTGCAGACGTTTCGCGTCGGTGAACACGAATTTCGGCAGGGCATGGTTGAATTGAATGTGGAACGCCACATTCTTGGACTCGGCCACGTGCCGGAAGGTGCGTTCGACATACCCGTGCAAATCATCGAGCCGCAGTTCGCTGGCATCAACCACCACGGTTCCGGATTCAATTTTCGACAGATCCAGGATGTCGTTGATCAACAGCAGCAGTTCGTTGCCCGACGAGTGAATCGTCTTGGCAAATTCGGTTTGTCGCGGTGTCAGGTTCCCTTCAGGGTTGTTGCTTAACTGGTCCGAGAGAATCAGCAGGCTATTTAAAGGCGTACGCAACTCGTGCGACATATTCGCCAGGAACTCGGACTTGTACTTGGAAGTCAGTGCCAGCTGCTTGGCCTTCTCTTCCAGTTCCTGACGGGCCTGTTCCACTTCGCTGTTCTTGCGTTCGACCTCCTGGTTCTGCTGGGCGAGCAGGCGGGCCTTGTCCTGCAGTTCCTGGTTCGTCTGCTGCAGTTGTTCCTGGCGAGTCTGCAGCTGCTGGGCCAGTGATTGAGACTGTTGCAGCAAGCCTTCCGTACGCATGTTGGCTTCGATCGTATTGAGCACAATGCCGATCGATTCCGTCAATTGTTCGAGCAAGGCGTGGTGCGTCGGATTGAACCCTTCGAACGAGGCCAGTTCGAGGACCCCCTTGACCTGGCCTTCGAAGATCAGCGGTAGCACCATGATACTGTTGGGGGGCGCCTCGCCCAGGCCCGAAGAGATCCGCAGGTAGTTCTGCGGCGGTTTCTCCAGAATGATCTTGCGGCGTTCGAGGGCACACTGACCGACAATACCCTGGCCCAGTGAGATGCGTTTGCCCAGCGTTTCCTGCCCGTCTGAAGCATAGCTTCCCAGCAGTGTCAGCCAGGCGTGCTCCTCATCGTTCTCTTCGTCGAGCACATAGAATTCCGCCTGCTGGGCCGACACGACCGGACAGAGTTCGGACAACACCATGCGTCCGACGTTGGTCAGATCGCGCTGCCCCTGCAGCATGCGGCTGAACTTGGCGAGGTTCGTTTTCAACCAGTCCTGTTCGTTGTTCTTAAGTGTCGTGTCCTTCAGGTTGCGGATCATTTCATTGATCGTGTCCTTGAGGGCTGCCATTTCACCCTGGGCATCGAGCGCGATGGAGCGGGTCAGGTCACCCTTGGTCACCGCGGTCGCCACTTCGGCGATGGCACGCACCTGACGCGTCAGGTTATCGGCCAGCTGATTCACATTCTCCGTCAGGGCCTTCCATGTACCGGCCGCACCGGGCACCTTGGCCTGCCCACCCAGTTGACCTTCCACACCCACTTCGCGGGCCACCGTGGTGACCTGATCGGCAAAGGTGGCCAGGGTGTCGATCATGCTGTTGATCGTATCGGCCAGCTCCGCAATCTCACCCTTGGCTTCCAGGGTCAGTTTACGTTTCAATTCACCATTGGCCACCGAGGTCACGATCTTCGCAATGCCGCGCACCTGATCGGTCAGGTTGGCTGCCATCATGTTCACGCTGTCGGTGAGATCCTTCCACGTGCCGGAAACCCCTTCCACCTGGGCCTGACCGCCCAGCTTCCCTTCGGTACCGACTTCGCGGGCCACGCGGGTCACTTCGGCCGCAAACGAACGGAGCTGATCGACCATCGTATTGACGGTGTTCTTCAGCTCGAGGATTTCCCCCTTCACGTCGACGGTAATTTTCTTGGACAAGTCGCCGGCGGCCACAGCCTTGGTCACGTCGGCGATATTGCGCACCTGACTGGTCAGATTGGACGCCATGAAGTTCACGGAGTCGGTCAGGTCCTTCCACGTACCAGCCACACCCTTCACGTCAGCCTGGCCGCCCAGTTTTCCTTCTGTACCCACTTCACGGGCCACGCGCGTCACTTCCGCCGCGAATGACCCCAGCTGATCCACCATCACGTTGATCGTGTTCTTCAGCTCGAGGATTTCTCCCTTCACGTCCACGGTGATCTTGCGCGACAAATCACCGGCGGCCACGGCTTTCGTCACGTCGGCAATGTTACGCACCTGGCTGGTGAGGTTCGATGCCATGAAGTTCACGGAGTCGGTCAGATCCTTCCACGTACCGGCCACGTCGCGGACGTCGGCCTGACCGCCAAGTTTTCCTTCCGTACCCACTTCGCGCGACACGCGCGTCACTTCCGACGCAAACGACGACAGCTGATCCACCATCGTATTGATCACGTCTTTAATCTGCAGAATTTCGCCTTCGACGTTCACGGTGATCTTCCGCGACAGGTCCCCCGTCGCGATCGCTGTCGCCACCTTGGACACGTCACGCAATTGCACGGTCAAGTTGGAAGCCATGGAATTCACCGAGTCGGTGAGATCCTTCCAGGTGCCAGCGACCCCCTTCACATTGGCTTGACCACCCAGCTTCCCGTCAGTGCCCACTTCGCGAGCCACGCGGGTCACTTCCGACGCAAACGAGCCGAGCTGGTCCACCATGGTATTGATGGTGTCTTTCAGCTCAAGAATTTCGCCGCGCACGTCGACGGTGATTTTCTTGGAGAGATCCCCATTCGCGACAGCGGTGGTCACTTCGGCAATGTTGCGGACCTGGCTGGTGAGGTTGGAGGCCATGGAATTCACCGAGTCGGTGAGGTCCTTCCACGTACCACCGACGCCGGGGACGTCAGCCTGGCCACCCAGCTTCCCTTCGGTACCCACTTCGCGGGCCACGCGGGTCACTTCGGCCGCAAATGAACGGAGCTGGTCCACCATCGTATTGACGGTATTCTTCAGCTCGAGGATTTCCCCCTTCACGTCGACCGTAATCTTCTTGGAAAGATCGCCTGCTGCCACAGCCTTGGTCACGTCGGCGATGTTGCGGACCTGGCCAGTCAGGTTGCCGGCCATCATATTCACGGAGTCGGTCAGATCCTTCCACGTACCGGCGACGTCCCGCACATCCGCCTGGCCACCCAGCTTCCCTTCCGAACCCACTTCACGCGCCACACGGGTCACTTCCGATGCAAAGGATGACAGCTGATCCACCATCGTATTAATGGTGTTCTTCAACTCCAGAATCTCACCGCGCACGTCGACCGTGATTTTCTTCGACAGATCACCGTTGGCCACGGCGGTGGTTACGTCGGCGATGTTGCGGACCTGGCTGGTGAGGTTGGACGCCATGAAATTCACGGAGTCGGTCAGATCCTTCCACGTTCCACCCACGCCCTGCACGTCAGCCTGTCCGCCCAGCTTCCCTTCTGAACCCACTTCGCGCGCTACACGAGTCACTTCGGCTGCAAACGAACGGAGCTGATCCACCATCGTATTGATGGTGTCCTTCAGTTCGAGAATCTCCCCCTTCACGTCGACGGTGATCTTCTTGGAAAGATCGCCGTTGGCCACGGCAGTCGTCACGTCGGCGATGTTACGTACCTGGCTGGTGAGGTTGGACGCCATGAAGTTCACGGAGTCGGTCAGATCCTTCCAGGTACCCGCCACACCCTTCACTTCGGCCTGACCGCCGAGCTTGCCTTCGGTACCCACTTCGCGCGCCACACGCGTCACTTCCGCCGCAAACGACGACAGCTGATCCACCATCACGTTGATCGTGTTCTTCAGCTCGAGGATTTCCCCCTTCACGTCGACGGTAATCTTGCGCGAGAGGTCGCCATTCGCTACGGCGGTCGTCACGGCTGCGATGTTACGCACCTGGCCGGTCAGGTTACCGGCCATGGAATTCACCGAATCGGTCAAGTCCTTCCAGGTTCCCGAGACACCTTCCACCTTGGCCTGTCCGCCGAGCTTCCCTTCGGAACCTACTTCGCGGGCCACACGTGTCACTTCCGAGGCGAACGACCGGAGTTGATCCACCATCGTATTGATGGTGTCCTTGAGCTCCAGGAATTCCCCCTTCACATCGACAGTGATCTTCTTCGAAAGGTCGCCGTTAGCCACAGCGGTGGTCACATCGGCAATATTGCGAACCTGACCGGTCAGGTTACCGGCCATGGAATTCACGGAGTCGGTCAGTTCCTTCCAGATACCGGCCACACCCTTCACCGCGGCTTGACCACCCAGTTTTCCTTCAGTACCCACTTCACGAGCCACGCGCGTCACTTCGGCCGCAAATGCGCCCAACTGATCGACCATCTTATTGATCGTTTTCGCCGTACGCAGGAATTCCCCCTGCAGCGGGCGGTCGTCGACTTCCAGGGCCATCAAGTGCGACAGATCGCCCTGGGCCACCGCACCGATCACGCGCGCCGTTTCACTGGTGGGATGCACCAGATCGTCAATCAAACCATTGACCGACTCGACCGAGTCGGCCCAGAAACCGCTCGCATTATTCACCGACAGCCGCTGGCCGAGTTTACCTTCCTTGCCGACGCTCTGATTCAAGCGGGCCAGTTCTTCGGCCATGTGCTCATTGAGCTCCACGACATCGTTAAAGGCATCGGCGACTTTGCCTGCAATTCCCGTCCATTCGATGGGCAAGCGGATTCCCGACTTGCCTTTCTTCAGGGCGACCAACGCATTCAAGAGGGCGTTCATGTCGCTGACCGGCATGGTCGATTCGGAAACTGCCAGCATGTCGGGCATCCTTTCATGTAGGGACCCGCGCTCACGCAGTTCGCGCGGCGCGGACTTCTAACGGTGTCTCGCTTGGCGTATGGCCCGCACCATGAAAGAGATACGAGTAATCCTAGATCACTCTAAGTTGAACCACAATAGAAAGTAACGGTCTTATCGTTCGTGTCGCAAACAAGCTTGCAGCAG
>CAZQUW010000029.1:29582-34095 GCA_964596215.1 uncultured Planctomicrobium sp.
CACAACCTCACCGAGATGCCTGTCAGGTGGGATGACGCTGGAGAGCGAGAATCTCGCGGCTGCCTGCCAATCGGGAACCCGTTTTCACTCGCAGGTGTCATTTCCAGTGAAATGTCCAGGATGCCACCGTCGAGACCGGCCCACGAGAAAATCCCACGAGAAAATGAGAACAGCTGCACGACTGAGGCTCCGGAAAGATTAACAATCTCGCCCCACCCGTTTGACGAAGGTCAGGCCCTGGAAGCCCATGTCAGTGGTGGTTCAAAAGGGCCCAATCGGCCTCGGGGCCCTTCACTGCCCGGATCTTATCCGTTCTCCAGCTGCCTATAATTACGCAGACTGAGTCGGGCCGACTGAGCCAACATTCCGCGGGAGATGCAAATGTCAAACGACCTGTTGCAGGCGGTTATCAAGAGCTGGCGTCCGGAAGACCTGACCTATGGGGCGTTGGCGGCAATTTGCGAGGGCTGGCGGCAGGCTGGCGAACGGATCGCATTTACGAACGGTTGCTTTGATGTCCTGCATACGGGCCATCTGGAGCTCTTGCGGGAAGCTCGTAACAGAGGCGACCGTCTGATTATCGGCGTGAACCCCGATGAATGGATCGTCCAACACAAGGGGCACGGCCGACCGTTGCAGCCCGCATCGATCCGCTGCGCGGTGGCGCACCGGATGGCGGATGCCGATCTGTCATTGATATTCAACGACGAAACGGCGGAGCGACTGCTCTCGATCATCAGGCCCACATTCTACATCATCGGTTCGGACTACCGTGGCCGGGAAATTCTCGGATCCGAGTACTGCGGTGAAGTGGTCATGATGGACCGCTTACCGGGGGTCAGTACGACCGACACGATCCGGCAAGCCAAACAGGCGGTACTGGATCATCAGGTATGCGATCAGGGAATGACTGAGCCCAGATGATCAGCCGGGCAAGGTGTGCCGAATCCGCGAATGGCTACACCCTTCGTGCGCGGCATGCCGATCAGCACCGGTTCCGGGGGGCGATTATCCGCTACGTACCGACTCGCACCAAGTCGCTCAGGAGTGCGAATCAAGCTTCGGATAATCACCGTCGACGAATATCACGAGCTCAGCCCAGTAACGCCTGAGCATTCCCCGCGTGGATGGCTGCGGCGTCAGCGTCTCCGAAACCTCCTTCGCGGACTTTCAGCAACGATGATTCCAGATAGAACAGCGGAAAGTGCGAACCAAACAGGACCGCCCCAAGTCCTGTCTTGTCGGCAAATCGTTCGACGCCTCCGGCCCCTTCGATCATTGCGAAATCAAAGAAGACGCGTTTCGATCGGGCCAGCGGTACGAGCTGCTGCTCCGGAATCGTTCCTGATGAGTTGAGGATTTGAACCTTCAACTCCGGCAGCTTCGCAATCAGCCCCCCCAGCGGCGTGATGTCTACGGGGGCGACCGGCATCAGCGGATGTTGCGTGCGAACATCTTCCATCTGCACCACGATCTGCACCAGCAACTTCTTCATGGCAGCCAGTTCCAGCAATTCAGCGACTACCGGCGCATTCAGTTGGTAACCGTGAAATCCGGGGAAGATCCGAATGCCCCGCATGGCGTGCGTTTCCTGGCAGCGTCGAACGTCTTCCTGCCAATCGGGAAAGAGCGGATTGACCGAGCCAAACGGCAGCAAGATCCCCTCGCCAGACTGCCGGCACTCTGCCACCAGTCGCTCATTCACCCCTGCGAGATCCTTATCGAAGAGAGCCTCACACGAGCCGGCCCAAGCCTGCGTGACCTTGGCCCCCCGCAGCTTGCCGACAATTGCCGCGGTGGTCTTCCACGGATTGCTGCGAAAGGGCCATTGACCCAGCGAGACGTTCGTATCGACGATCATGGCTTGACCCCCTTGGCAGTCAGAATTGGTGTCAGGAGCCGGCGCAGGTTTTCTCGCAGGATAGCCCGCTTCGCCAGTTCCGGGACTTCCGCCCCCTGGACCTTGGCCAGCTGCGAAGCAAAACTCCGCCCGGGAACATCACTGCCGAAGATGACGCGTGATTCCCCCAGCTCGCGCACTGCCATTTCTACAAAACCTGTCGTGGGATCACTCCCCCCGGTGTCGACCACGACATTCGGCACGTCGCGGATCGCACGAATGCCCAGCCGCCAGTCACCTCCGGTATGACCGCAGATGATCTTCGCCTGGGGATGCCGCCGGGCCAGTTCAGCCAGGTCTTCGCTGGTGGATTCGCCCGGTAAATTGCCTTTGGTCTTGTACCACGTATGCTGCAGGATGGGGGCCTGCAGTTCCGTGATGCGCTTGATTAACGGATCCAGTTCCGGAGAATTGCACCGCTTGGCTACCCACAACTTGACCCCCACCATTGGCCCGTTTGCCACGCAGCGTTCCAGTTCCTGCAAACTGACGTCGATGTGGTTCGGATTCAGATAGACAAATCCGAAGGCCCGGTCGTGATAGTGACTGATGGCCTGCAATAACTCATCGTTCTGCTGACGGAGCTCGGCGGGTGTCGGATCATACAGGAACTTCATTCCCATGTAGACGCAGATTCGTTCCACCCCCATCCGATCGGCATACGCGATCACTCGCGCCATCCGCTCTTCGGGTGTCGCCCCGCTGATCCCTGACAGATGTCCGTGAACGTCCCAGATCATGGTTTCCCCTGTTCCACCCGGCCCGCCGCGGGAGATTGTGGAGTGACGGCCGCGGTGCCTGGTTTGCGCCCCAGCACATATGCCAGCAGATCGGCAACTTCCTGCGGCGTGACTTTCTTCTCGAGACCTTCAGGCATCAACGATTTTCCGCTGCCGACGATCTCGTCGATGTTCGCACGCAGGATCGTCTCCTGCACGTTGTTCGCCCGTCGCAGCGTCACACTCGTTGCCGTCTCGGAAGCCATCATGCCGGTTGCCACTCGTCCTTCAAGTGTGGTGACGATGTACTCCACATATGCGGGGGACACTTCGCGACTGGGGTCCAGCAGATTCGTCAGGACTTGCAGCGGAGCATGGTGGCGGATTGTTTCCAGGTTGGGACCAACCTCCTGCCCCTTGTCGCCGATCCGGTGACACGTCGCGCATTCACGTTCGAAAATCCTGGCTCCTCGTTGGGCATCTCCCTTCAACGCAGCGAGCTTCTGCTGATAGTCTTTGATGATCTCACCGCGCGGCCCGGGGGACTCGCGCGCAAACAGCACCTTCGCCCGTTCCCGGATCGCCAGGTCGGCGTGCTTCATCAGCAGCCCGCGGCGTACTGGGGTGATCTGGCCGACGCCAATCTGCCCCTGCTGGACCGCTTCCAGTAACAACGGAATCCGATCAGGCTTCGCCAGCAGTGCCTCGACCACTTCCGTCCGCACCGGTGGCGAGAACCCATTCCACCCGGCCAGCAGTTTTCTCGCGACTTCAAGGTCGGGAAAGATCGCCAGGGTCTTGATTGCAGCTTGTTGCAGGGCCGGCGGCTGGCGCGGGTCGAGGCATAAGAACAGAGGCTCGTGGACGCTCGCGTACTGCCCATGTCCCAGCATCTGCGCGGCTTGAATCCGCTCTGCGACCTCCTCATCGCGATTGACGACCACCTGCATCGCATCCTGCAACAGGTCTGCGGTCAAAGCATTCACTTGGGGATCGATCGTCGCGTAAACTGCGGCCAGTGTTCGGCCCGTGCGTTTCAGTCCATCACCCAGGCCACTCACGACCTCGGTCTTCCACGGACGCGTGGCAGGAGTGGTGGGGACTGCCAATAGCAGGCTGCCGACGGTCTGCAGATCGTCATTGGATTTTCCGGCTCCCACTGATTGCGCCAACAGTCGCAGAAAGGGACGAACCTCGGGCCTGGCGGCAAATGAGGAATCCTTAACCAGCGCCTCGAGCAACTTGGCACCGCGTCGCGCTGACGAACTCAGCACGGCCGAGCGGATGTATTCGTCAACGGCATCTTGCTTGGCGATCCTGACGAGTGCCTCGCCCACGCCCTCGGCTTCGACACCACCCAGCGAAAATGCGACCTGGAACCGTACGCGCGGCTCGGGGTCATCGGCCAGTTCCAGGACACGCTGCAAGAACTTGGGTTGCAGTCCCAGTCGCCCTTCCGCCAGCCGCACGGCATGTTCGCGAACTCCCCCGACAGGATCGGCCAGACCAACCAGGACGTCCTCGTCCGTGAGCTCCCGCAATCCCTGGAGGCTCCACAGTGCATGTAAGCGTGCCAGCGGTTCAGGGCTGGTTTGCAGCAATTTGCGGAGTGGTTCCACGGCCGATTTATCCTGCCGTTCGAAGATTAAACGGTGAGCCGTCTCGCGGTGCCACGCGTTGCGATTCTCGAGTTGAGCCACCAGTACGGCCGTGGTCGCTGTCGCGAGTGACTGGAATTTCGCCGGCTTGAAGTTCGGGGGTGTCAACCGCCACAGGCGGCCAAGATTCCGGCCACTTTCCAGGTCGAGGGCCGCTTTGATGTCGTCCGGAATTGACCAGGGATGCTCGATTGTTTCGCGATACATATCGACGACATGCAGCGTCCCATCGGGGG
>CAZQUW010000029.1:34195-35958 GCA_964596215.1 uncultured Planctomicrobium sp.
GGATGCTCGATTGTTTCGCGATACATATCGACGACATGCAGCGTCCCATCGGGGGCATTTACGAAATTGACCGGTCGAAACCACACGTCCTGAGAACGGACGAATTCGGACTTCTCATCGATCCGACGGGCTTTAAAAGTGACTCCGGCGGCTGTCATCGCTTCACGGTGAATCAGATTGCTGGCGACATCGGCCAGAAATGCCTGCCCGTAATAGTCTGGTGGATAGGCTGTGCCGCGATAGATCGTGACGCCGCACGCCGAAGTGAAGTAGCCGTCCGGAACGAGTTCACTCCTGGGGTATGACAGCCCTTCTACGTTTCCCGACCAGCGTTGTGCCCGCAAGGTGCGCCAGGCCTCGGGGGGACTGCTGCGATAGACCGGCAGGGTGTCGCCGGCATCTGCCGCATCGACGGTTGCCTTCTGGAACGGGACCGCGGGATTTCGGGCGAGATAGTGCGCCGGGAGCAGCACATGAATGACCGGATTACGGATGTTGCAGAGAAAGCGATTGCCCCAGTCATCGAATGTCAGGCCGAATCGCGCTCCCCCTGAAATGGCTTCGAACCTGGTCGTAGTGGGATCGATCCGGAAATCATTCGCGGCGAAGGGCAGGGCTGGCAAAGCGGGATGCCTCAGCGACTTGATACTGCCCCCATTCGTCCCGCCGGCGCCATAAATCTGATGATCGAGTCCCCACTTGAGGTTATTGATCACGGCTTGAATGTTGAATTTACGGAACCCCGTGAAGACTTTCTCCCGGACATCCGCGACGCCATCGCCATCGGTATCCTTGAAGTACCAGATATCGGGCGTTGCTGTTACAAAAACGCCCCCTTTCCAGAACGCCAATCCTGTGGGCCACGAGATGTCCTGGGCGAACAGTTGGCTGGCATCAAACACGCCGTCGCCGTCGGTATCGCGCAACACGCGAATCTGCCCCAGCGGCAAATCGCCCGACTTGTCCACAAACGGCTTGTCGGTATTCTTGTCAGTGAAGGGGTAGTCTCGCATCTCGAGCACCCAGCCCTGGCCATGCTCGTCATATTCCAGCGCCACGGGTGAACTGACCAGGGGTTCGGCTGCCAGCAGATCCATCTTGAAGCCGTTCAGAACTTCAAACGACTTGGCCGCCGCAGCCGGCGCGAGGGGCGTGATTCGCGGGAAACTCAGTGGGGGCTCGTCGGCCGAGCCGTTGGCGACGAAGGCCAGGATGCTGATCAGACCCACTGCGAACAGCGGCCGGCACATACGAAACTGCGTCATGCGATTGCCCGATTTGAAAGACCTGGAACGCGATCCACGGTTAAGCAACTGATTATGCGAACTCGGAGCAGAGTCTCAAGTATTCATTCACACCCGTTAAGGTCGGGGCACCGATTCCTGTTGGCATCTTACGGCGAATTGTGAACGCAGGCAGTCGTGGCATCGCAACTCGGACGGTGCTGATGAGAAAACCTCGTCACCATGGCCTGCAATTGCGCCCCAGTTCGGGGGCGCCGATAGGGTCCCCAAATCTCAAAATATTTCCGAACTGGGCGCGGGGCACCGGTTTGTGCGAATTGTGAAGTTCAGGGCGACTTCTGAATCGCTGGAATGTGCGGCATTGGGAAATTTGGTGGTGAAACAGAGAATTGATAGAAGGGGACTTGGAACCGCTGAATTGTTCTGACAGTGTGGGATCGAGTTTCAAGTTCCAACCGGGGTCAGTCACCGAGCCCGGTTCTCGGGGCCAAGAATTCAAAGAGGGCAAAGAAGACAAAG
>CAZQUW010000030.1:0-4611 GCA_964596215.1 uncultured Planctomicrobium sp.
ATGAACAGCATTTCCTGGTAGGTCGGCAACGGCCACAGGTCGTCGGCAACAATGCTTTCCAGTTCGTCGGCGAACTTGCGAACTTCGCCCATCGCCGGCAGCACTTCGTGGCAGAAGTGCTTGGCTTCGTTCAGCAAGCCGTCCACATGACTGCTGCAAGTCTTCTCCAGAGCTGTCAGGCTCTTCGACAGGCCGTTGATCAGATCGGTGACCTTGGTCAACGTTTCGATGCAGGGGGTCAACCCGGCAGCCTTCAGGTTCGCAGCCGCGGCAGCCAGTTCGCTCTGGTAACGCACCGAGGCGGGGTAGATCATCGTCTTGGCGATTTCGACGACCAGCTTGCTTTCGCTCCGCACAACCTTGCAGTACTGCTCGAGGTAGATGTCGGTGCGGCTGTCCAATTCGCGCTTCGTCAGAACCTGATACTTCTCGAACAAAGCAGCCACTTCGGGGTTACCGAGTGCCGGCAAGGCATCGACAGTGGTCTTCAGATTCGGCAGACCGCGTTTCTCGGCTTCCTTGTGCCAGGCTTCGGAATAACCGTCGCCATTGAAGATGATCGCCGAGTGGTTGGTGGCGATTTCCTGGAGCAGAGTCTGCACGGCACCGTTCAACTTGCTGGCGTCACCATTGGTGGCAGCTTCCAGCTTCGTGGCGATGTAATCGAGCGATTCGGCGACGATGGTGTTCAAGACTACCAGCGGCCCCGAGATCGACTGATTCGACGCCACCGCCCGGAATTCGAACTTGTTGCCCGTGAAGGCGAATGGGCTGGTACGGTTACGGTCGCCAGCGTCCTTGGGCAGAGCCGGCAACGTGTCGACGCCGACCGTCAAGGTACCGGCCTGCTTCGAACTCGTGGCGGGGCCCTTCTTCAATTGCTCGAAGACGTCGGCCAGTTGTGAGCCCAGGAAAATCGAGATGATGGCCGGGGGAGCTTCATTCGCACCCAGGCGATGATCGTTGCTGGCCGAGGCGACCGCGGCACGCAGCACCGGAGCATACTTGTGCACGGCCCGAATCACGGCGGCACAGAACACCAGGAACTGAGCATTGTCGTGCGGGTTGGCACCCGGTTCCAGCAGATTGCCCTGAGCGCTGTTGCCCAGCGACCAGTTCAAGTGCTTGCCCGAGCCGTTCACGCCGGCGAAGGGCTTCTCGTGCAGCAGGCATTCCAGGCCGTACTTCGAGGCCACTCGCTTGAGCATCAACATCAACAACTGCTGGTGGTCAGCAGCGACGTTGGCGTTCTCGTAAATCGGGGCGATTTCGTACTGCGAAGGGGCCACTTCGTTGTGCCGAGTCTTAACCGGCACACCCAGCTTGTAGAGTTCGCGCTCGGTCTCGAGCATGCAGGCCAGGACGCGTTCGGGGATGGCACCGAAGTACTGGTCTTCGAATTCCTGCCCCTTGGGGGGCTTGGCACCGAACAGGGTCCGGCCGGCGTTCAGCAGGTCGGGACGGGCGAAGAAGAAATTTCGGTCAATCAGGAAGTATTCCTGCTCGGGACCAGCGGTCGCGCTGACCATGGCGCTTTCTTTGTGCCCGAACAACTTCAGGATGCGGGTCGCCTGAGTGTTCAACGCCTTCATCGAACGCAGAACGGGAGTCTTCTTATCGAGAGCTTCGCCGGTCCACGACACGAACGCGGTGGGAATGCACAGCGTCGTGCCGTTGGGGTTCTCAAGAATGTAGGCCGGGCTGGTGACGTCCCAGGCCGTATAACCACGGGCTTCGAACGTGTTGCGGATGCCGCCTGAGGGGAAGCTCGACGCATCCGGTTCACCCTGGATCAGGGCTTTGCCGGTGAACTCAGCCATCGCTCCACCCGCACCATCGGGTTCGAGGAAGCTGTCGTGCTTCTCGGCGGTCAATCCGGTCAACGGGTGGAAAATATGAGCGTAGTGGGTGGCTCCCTTTTCGACAGCCCAAGCCTTCATGGCGACTGCGACGACGTCGGCAGCCAGCGGGTCGAGCATCTCACCGCGATCAATCGTCCGCTTCAGCGACTTAAAAATGTTCTTCGGAAGACGATCCTGCATCACTTTCAGGCTGAAGACGTTGGCCCCGTACAACTCGTTGGCGGGAGTTTCGGCGAAGTTCAACGGTGCCGAGATGGGCTTGTAATTTGTGACTGCCTGAATAGCTTCCTGACGCGCCTTACTGCCACTCATTGGTGCTGTCCATTCATAAAAAGATTCAAGGAAGGCCCAAAGTGCGCACAATGGTGCCTAATTTGGGGGAAAGCAATCCTTGCGCCAAAACGACGGATCAAATCCGGATGATCAATCGCAAGGCCATATTTAACAAGGCTTTATGGCCGTATATCCCGTTTTTACGCCGAAATCAAAATTGGATTGAAGTGCTCGCTACAAAGGCACGACGCCTATTTTAAAGGCAGTCGCCCGCAATCTCCATCGGCGCAAAATTCGCTGTGTTGTAAAGCCTGCCATTTCTGCACCGGAGGTTGGCGGCGGTTCGCTGCTCTGACGGTGTCACTTGGAGTGGGCCCACCAGAGCAAAATACCCGACGACCACCACCACGAGTTCTCCTGGAGACATCGCGCGGCAGGCATGGAATACCGTAATCCAGACGGCGACACAATTTCCACAGAACTTGGTCGCACGAATCACTGATTGTGGATTGGCATCGGGTGCGGCACGGACCTGATGTTCGCCCACAATGGAGAGATTTCGTCCAATTGTCAACGGATCAGCACCGGTGGTTTCGGCTCGACCGCGCACTTTGCAGGCCAGTCAAAATGCGAAAGCCAGGTTGGGGACGCGACCAGCCAGGAGTGGTGAGTAACAAAAAATTTAACCGAGGCGCCCACAAGCCACTTTACTTGGTGCGTATGATAAAAGTAACTACGACTGCGGTCGTAGATCGTCAGTCAACACAACAGCCACAAAGTCATCAGGTCAGAATATCAGGAGAACAACGATGAATTCACTGCGACGTCAAAGTCCGTGGGTGCTCACGACGGTCAGTCTTGCAAGTTTATTGGCGGGAGCAGCCTTGTTCAGCCATAACCCGTTAGTCGGCCGCCAGCCCGTTCTGGCGGCCCCTCCGGTGGTTAAGTCCAGTCATGCCCGAGAGTTATCGGCCAACTTCCGTGAAGTCGCCAACGCCGTTTTGCCAGCGATTGTGTCGATCGAAACGCGGGGCAAAGTGGCGAAGATCAGTGACGAAGCAGGTGCGGACGGCTTGCCCTTCGACGAACAATCACCGCTCGGGGACTTGTTCAGGGATAACCCGCAGTTCCGCGAGTTCTTCAAACGCCGGGGCAACGGCGGAAATGGGCTGCGAGCTCCGCGTTCACACGGCATGGGTTCAGGATTCATTGTGGATGCCGCAGGGGTGATCATCACCAATAACCATGTGGTGGCCGATGCCGATCAGGTCCTGGTCCGCCTCGAAGACGGGACCGAATACCAGGCCACCGAGTGGAAAACGGATCCTCGTTCGGACGTGGCCATCGTCCGCATCAAGCCCCATGGCACCCTGCCCACGGTAAAGCTGGGAGACAGTGACGCCTGCGAAATCGGGGACTGGGTGCTGGCCATCGGCAGTCCGTTTGGTCTGCAATCCACGGTGACTGCCGGCATCATCAGCGCCAAGGGGCGCGCCCAGGGAATCCTCGAACGTGAAGACTTCCTGCAGACTGATGCTGCGATCAACCCGGGCAACAGCGGCGGTCCGCTGGTCAATCTGGACGGCGAAGTTGTCGGTATCAACACGGCAATTTCCAGCCGTAGCGGTGGTTACGATGGTGTCGGGTTCGCGATTCCGGTGAATATGGCCCGCTGGGTCAGCCGTCAGTTGATGGACCATGGACTCGTCAAACGGGGTTACCTGGGGGTGGCGATTCAGCCGGTCAGCAACCAGTTGGCAAAGCAGTTTGGCATCAAGGTGGGCCAGGGAGCCATCGTCGGCCAGGTTGTTCCGGGATCGCCCGCTGCGACCGCGAAAGTGGAAACCGGTGACGTGATTCTGACCTTAAACAACAAGCCGGTCAGCAATCCCCGCAATCTGCAGGGAATCGTCGAACAGCTGGAGTTGGGTAAGGGCTATCCGCTGGAAGTCCTGCGGGAAGGCAAGAAACAAACCCTGACGGTCTCCATCGCCGAAATGCCCAAGAACTACACGGCCGCGGGCGTTGAAGAACACGAGAAAGCCCCCGGAAAGGAACCGGAAGCAGCGAAGCCCAGCCAGTTCAAAGACCTGGGTGTCGAGGTCCAGGAAGTGGACGCTCAATTGACCGAGCAACTCGGTTACAAGGGGGCAGTCAAGGGTGTGCTGATCACCGAAGTCGATGCGGACAGCCCTGCCGATGCCGCGGGACTGAAGAGTGGCATGGTGATCGAAAAAGTTGGCACGAAGGCTGTGACCAGCGTCGCCGAGTTCACCGTGGCGATGAAAGATCTTTCCATCGAGAAGGGAATTCTGCTCCTCGTCCGCACCCCGTCGGGCTCACGCTTCGTGGTCGTCAGCAAAGAAGAATAATTGTAAGGCAGTAACACAAGGTCGCACGGAGGGCCCGGTTGTCAAATCACAACCGGGCCCTCATTATGTGCGTCCCGGTGTCGGGTCTGATGTGACGAAACCTC
>CAZQUW010000030.1:4711-20003 GCA_964596215.1 uncultured Planctomicrobium sp.
GAATCCTACCCGCCGTAGGCACCGTAGCGTCGCAGGCCCCAGGCATAGACTGCGCGGTTCAACAGCCACAACGCCAGTACCCACCCCGTCGCCACCGTCAGATGCCCCCCCAGTTCGGCCGGTGAGAATTTCCCGAGGATAATCGCCGCCGGAAAGTAGGCCAGATACTGGAACGGCAGGTAACCAACGATCTGCCCCAGAATGCCCGGCAACCAGTCCAGTGGCAGCATGTGCCCCGACAGGAAATAGGTCAGCATCATGAAGATAAAGCTGATCGAACCGATCTCTAACAGCCAGAAGGCACAGAGACCAATCAAACTGTCCAGCAAGAATCCAATCAAAAAGGCCTGCAGCAGCGAGAGAACCAGAGCCCCCCATTCGAGCCCGCTGGGCCAATGGGTGAAGAACGAACCGCACAACCAGAAAAGCAGGGCGAATGGCCCGGTCGCGACCATGTAGTAAACCAGCTTGTGAGCGACGCGCGACCAGAAATAAAACGTCTGCAGATCGACCGGCTGCGTCAAATAACGTTTCAGCGAGCCATCGCGAATTTCCTTGGAAATATCGCGGGCCAGTCCCGGCATGCTGGAGAATGCGCGGCCGATCATCGTCAGCAGATAGTAGGCCACCATTTCCTGGTAGGAATAGCCATTCAACCGTCGCGAGCTATCGCCGGAGCCAATATCGAAAATGGCGCCCCATAAACAGATCTGCGTGATAATCGGCAGAAACCGGATGAACGTCGCAAACGCAAAGTCACCGCGGTAAATCAGCCGCTCCTCCAGAGACGTTCGCAGCAGAAACCAATGAACTCGAAACATGCGTATCGCCTGACTCTCTGAGTCGGGTATTTCCCGCAGGCCGGACAAGTGTGGCCCGCGCTGGAGATGGCTGAATCTGGAATTGCTCTAACTCTGTCGGCCGCGAATTCCGAATTTCGCCTGAGACTGAAGAGCCAAGCTTAGGAGGACGAGCTCCGCAATTTTAGCTCCTGCTCGGCCAGTTGCATATCGGCATCGGTCATCATCCGAGCCAGCTCGCGGAAGGTTACCTTCGGCTTCCAGCCCAGCTGACGCTCGGCCTTGGCATAATCGCCAATCAGTAAATCCACCTCGGCCGGACGATAGTACGCGGGATCGATGACGACGTAGTCCTGCCACTTCAAACCCAGGTGTCCAAACACCTCGTCGAGAAATTCGCGGACCGAATGTGTTTCGTTCGTCGCGATGACATAATCGTCGGGCTGCTCCTGCTGCAGCATCAGCCACATGGCCTCGACGTAGTCGCCGGCATAGCCCCAGTCGCGGCGGGCGTCGATGTTGCCCAGGTACAGCTTGTCGACCAGTCCCAGCTTGATGCGTGTCGCCGTCCGGGTAATTTTGCGCGTGACGAAGGTTTCCCCGCGGCGGGGTGATTCGTGATTGAATAAGATGCCGCTACAGGCATATAAGTCGTAGGCTTCGCGGTAATTCACCGTCTGCCAATGAGCATACAGCTTCGCACAGGCGTACGGGCTGCGCGGATGAAAAGGGGTCGTCTCGGTCTGTGGCGTCGCCTGCACCAGCCCGTACATTTCGCTCGATGAGGCCTGATAAAACTTGATCTTCCGCCCGATGCGCTGCTGCGCGTCACGCACGGCCTCCAACAGCCGCAACGCCCCCACCGCAACGACATCCGCGGTATACAGCGGCATATCAAATGAGACCTTCACGTGACTCTGGGCGGCCAGATTGTAGAGCTCGTCGGGCTGAATGCGTTCGATCAGTTCCCCCAGCCGGGTGGCATCCGTCAGGTCACCGTAGTGCAGCTGCATCCGCGTGCCGGAGACGTGCGGGTCCTGGTACAAATGATCGATTCGCCCCGTATTAAAACTGCTCGCGCGCCGCACGATACCATGGACGTGATATCCCTTCTGCAGCAGGAATTCCGTCAGATAAGAACCATCCTGTCCGGTAATGCCGGTAACCAGCGCGACAGGATGTCCATCAGGAGTGGGCATGTGAGCAATTCTTTCCAGTGTCTAATGCGTGCAATGTCGTCCGGCCCGAGCAGTCCATGGGAGTTTAATCGAACGCGTTCGCAGCGACATACCGATGGCGGCCAGGTACCTCAAACTTGATGGCTCCACGTCCCCCTGTCAACTCCGGTCACCGCCACCATCGTGTTCAATGTGGAGAGTCAGCGCGCAGGGAGCTCAGATTTTAAATGGCCAACCATTTCAAAATTCGTGCCACCGCCAGATAGTATCCAAGGGTAACAACAGTCGCTTGGCATTTCAGCACGTCCACCATCAAGTTCCACCGGAAGGTTATGGATATGCCCCTTACTCAGCAACCACTCCCGCTGACGCCTGCATTGATGTCGATTCCGCTGGAAGAAATCGAACGGGCTTATGCGGGGCAGACTCCACCGGAAGCGATCCGGATGTACCTGGCAATCTGCCGCGGGCTGCCGATGGCGACCGGCCACGACTGGTATGGACCGGGGCAATCTCGCTATTCCTGGAACTGGCTGGCCGAACGACACGGAGTGCCGCCTGACGCGGGGATTCCGCTCGACAAATTCCTCGGTGAGCCCGCCTGGTTCCAGCGACTGGATCGTAATCGCGATGGACAGATCACGGCCGACGATCTCGACTGGTCCAGCAGCAGTTCCTGGGTACAGTCAGCCTATATCGCGAACCGCTTTTTTCGCCGCATGGATCCGAATGGCGATGGTCGATTGTCCAAAGCCGACTGGCTGGCCTATTTCGATACGGTGGCTCAGGGGCGGGATGAAATCAATTCGGAGCAACTGCGCGAGGCCTGGCTGGCGGGACTGTCGTCGGGCTACCTGCCGGGTGACGCCCCCACCAAAGAGCGACTGCTGGAGGGGTTCTTTTCCGGTGATATCGGTTCACTGCAAGAGGGCCCGGACCTGAACGGGGCGGCGCCCGATTTTTCGCTGCAGACCACGGACGGCCAACGGTCAGTGCAACTCGCCGCGGAGATTGGCCCCCAACCCATCGCCCTGGTGTTCGGGAACTTCACGTGCGGACCGTTTCGCTCGATGTATCCCGGTGCGGACGACGTCGCGAAACGTTTTCACCACCAGGCCAAATTCTTCGGCATCTATGTGCGCGAGGCCCATCCCACAGACGCCTGGCAGATGCGTTCGAACGATATCGTGGGAGTTGTGGCCGCGCAGCCCAAGACCTATGCCGAACGCCAGGCGGTCGCAGGCCAGTGCCACCGCCTGCTGGCCCCCTCGATGCCCTGGCTGGTAGACGATATCAACGACTCGACGGGCAACGCTTACAGCGGGATGCCGACGCGTTGTTATGTGATCGATACCGCGGGGCGCATTGCCTACAAGGGGGGCCGCGGACCGTTTGGCTTCAAAACGGGCGAGATGGAGCAGTCTTTGCTGATGACCCTGCTCGATCAAAAGCTGTCCGGTGGCGATCTGCGTTAATTCACGTTCGCGATGCAGCCGTCCTGCACAGCCCTCAGACCAACGGCCCTCGACGAACAAAAACAGCAGTCGAATCCCCCATATAGGGGACTCGACTGCTGATGGTCCGCGTTGACAGAGTTGTCCGCTGCCCACGGGCCCACGGCATCGTACTGGAAGAAATTTCGCGGGTCTTAGCGCCGCAATTCCAGGGGTGTCAATTCCGTCTGGGGCGCCGACACTTCCACTTTCAGGTCGGTCGTCTCGGGATTGGAATACTTCCGCGGCAGATTGTTCGGGGCCTGCGAGGGATTTTCCTTCGATCCAACCACGGGGAAACGCATCGCGAGAACCTTGTATTTGCCTTCCGGAGCCCCGTCTCCCTCAGCATAGGTACTCAGCTGAAACGTGCCGTCTTCCTTGGTAAATCCCCGCGGACGGACGGTATCGGGATAGTCAGACCCATCAGGGACCAGCGTGATTTGTGCGTTGGCCAGCGGCTTGCCTTCGTACTTCACAACTCCCTGGGTCGGATAAGTGACTTCCCACGGTTCCTTGGCCTGTCCACAGCCCACCAGCAAGCCACTTACCATGCAGCTGGCAATTACGAAATAGGGCCGCGCCGAAAATTCGAATTTCATGTCTTTCATTTCACTTGGTCCTGTCAATTTCAACTGTTCTGCTGTCCCAGATCAAACGAGGCTTGCCGTCAGGTCAACCGGGCTGCCCGTGCGTCGCGAGTTACAACGCCGGGCCGCACCGGCTGGTTTGATGGCGGATAGACCTGACGAACCGCCCCGAATGATGAATCTCGTTTCAGGAAATTTAGAAATCACCAATCACTTCGCCACCCTTGGGAGTCAACAGGCTGACGAACGTGTTCACGTTGATGTTTTCGTTGACGAAGCGGACTGCCCCGTCGCCCATGGTGAAGTGTGCTCCACCGACATGGAACGAATACGGCACGCTGGAGCCATGGACGCCGAAGGTGATACCGCCGGCGGTCGCGGGATAGCCCGCAGATCCGATGTCCTGGCCATTGGTGGTGTTGAACGCCGCCGTGCCGAGCAATCCCGAACCATTCGCCAACGATGTGTAGTACATGATGTCGCTGGCCGGGCGAGACCAGCCGCCAGCGTTAACGCGATTCGTGGGCAGGCCACCCAGTTGCTTGCCCTTCTGCCAGACCGCAGGGCGGCCGGCCGATTCGGCGATGGCGATCGTGTTCGACAAGCCATCCGTTACGTCACGCAGCTTCGGCGGTGTGACACCCGTCAGCGATCCATTCTTGGGGAAGAAACCAGCGACGTATTTGAAGGTCGAATCGGAAGGATCGGTATACAGGTTCGTCAACGGAACAGTAGTCGTCCCCGAGTTCAACGGCGAGATGCCGAAGATCGGTGAATACGACGAAGCGGAAGCGGTATCCTGAGCCCACGACGCCGGCGTATCAGGAATGCCGTCCAGCGCCCCGGCCAGGATATCGGACGGGCACATGAATGCCGGAATCTTGGTCTTCGACAACGGCACGTTGGTGCCCACGCTCCAGTTAATCGTCTGGTTGTACTGGTTGTAAATCGCGGACTGGTCAAGGTACGGCAGCAACAAAGTCAGCACTGCCACGCGAGTCGACCCCTGCCCGGTCGTTGTCGGACGCAGGCTGCTCGGCAGGTAACTGTAGGTACTTTCAAAGTTATGAACGGCCAGGCCAATCTGCTTGAGATTGTTCTTGCACTGCGAACGACGAGCGGCTTCGCGAGCCTGTTGCACAGCGGGCAGCAGCAGGGCAATCAACACGGCGATGATCGCAATGACCACCAGCAATTCGATCAACGTAAAACCCGCTCGAACCTGCGATTCACGTCGCTTTCCGTGGGCGGAAACAGGTTGCAACTTCAACATGAGAGAACTCCTTACTGAACTGAAATAGAAACACACAGGGGACAGTTACGGACGTCGCACGGGCATCAGCCCGAGGTCAACGTCAGCCAGGCCAGCGTTGCGCAGAGGACAAACAGCACGGACTCAGGGCGCGGTTTGATGAAATAGGTCCTGATGACTGCAGGGCGAGTCTTTCCAAGATCCTTTCTCACAGCCAGTACAAATTCCGGCCCATCTTCGGCTTCAAAATCGAACATGATCGATACCCTTCAAAGAGATTTGTGGTGCGGCAGAACATCCCTCAGGATTTCCGGACCGCCAATGAGTCGACGCGGTGCGCGAAACGGAGGCACAAACGCGAACAGAGCGTTACAGAGCGGGGGCATCAGCGCCGCGCAGGCGATTCGCCTGGCGAACGCGACACCCACCAGAAACAGGGCAGCTCAGCACGAGCTACCTCACTGAAAACCACCGGGGACCATCCGACTAACAACAACATGCTGACTGAAGGACAGTCAACAGTTCACAGTTGCAACAACAACTTGCGGTCAGCGGGAACACGTCAGCACCCTGGGTTTGAAGTAAAAATCGGGGTCACAGGAGCGTCCGCCGCAGCGACAATTTCTTGCGGAAATCACCGGCGAACACGAGCTCTCAACCCCGCTCGGACAAATCTATCACTAACCTAGTGATGAATATATTATCGACCAGCAACTCAAGAATGTCAAGCCAATTCACCAACTCGCCCAGAATTTTGTTGAGCCAATGAGTAATTGCTGGCGGAACACCCAGTTTCTAGGCTCGATCAAACTATTTCCCCGTCAGGAACGCAGCCGTTGAAACGGATGTTGCATAGCCAAACTCCAGGGCTGCCATGAAGGCCGCGTGGACCTGGGCGGCGGGGACGGTGACTCCGTTGAATTCCAGGTCGCGCGACGCACACGCATCATGCACCACCGTGCATTTATAGCCCAAGTCATTTGCTGCCCGAGTCGCGGCGTCGACACACATGTGACTCATGGCGCCGCAAATCACCACTTCCTGGACTCCGTGCTGGTTGAGAATTGCCTGCAGCTCCGTCCCTCGAAATGAGTTGATCTGGTGCTTCAGCACGACCATTTCGCCCGGCAGGTTCTGCACTTTGGGGTGGATCTGCGCCCCCACCGATCCGGGGGCAAAGAACGGCGCGTCACTCGTGGGAAACTCATGGCGGATATGGACGACCAGGTCGCCTGACTTGCGAGCCGCCGCCAGCAATTGGCTCGCGTTGTCCGCGGCGGCATCCATACCGCTTAAGGTCCAGCGGCCACCCGGGAAGTAATCATTCTGGATATCAATCACAATCAACGCACGTTGCGGCATGTTGCTGGCTTTCTCGATAAATAAACCGACGTCGGAGCGTGGACCTGAACTCCGATCGTTGACTGCATGTCCACCGCCCGGGGCCGATGCGTGATCGATGCTTGGGAACGTGGTCCGATACGTCGCCGCCATCATACACCGGTGACATCCCCGCTTCACCACTCAATACAGTTCAATACAGTGTGACGCTGATGCCAACTTCCATGCGCACGGCCTGCCCCAGCCCGGCCCGGCACTTGGAGCCCACGCCCCGACGCCGGACAAGGCGAAAGCACGCGGCTTGGAATGACATCCTGGCGGCTGCGTGGTGAGCGGAACTGGCGCATTCGCAGGACGCGGTTGATTTGCACGACCTCGCCGTCATGGACATTCATCGTAATCTCGAGATTCCCGAGACAGATCCTGCCGGTTTCCGGATCTCCATTGTTGGTCGCACAGCCCGTGAACTGTGAGGTTTGACTCGCGTGTTTGGCGCATCCAGTTCGGGGCGCATCATGGAGTCTAAAATTCTCCTAAACCTCGCTGTCAAATTATGTTGCGTGAATAAAAAAACGCCAGCTACCTCGAAACAATTGGATTCCTGCGGGGTTTTTAATTGGGAAGCTGCCGGCAAGTGTGCAATAAGGGATATTGCTAGTTGAAGATTAAGCTGAAGGGTGCAAAGAGAGCAAAGAAGACTCGTGAACTTGGCGTGGGAGTTGGTCCATTGTCCGGGAACTATGGCCAGTCTGGTTGGACGGGGAGATTTCACGCTGGGCACCAGTCGGCAGCTTACTCGTAAAGGGGGCAAAGAATGCGAAGGGAGCAAAGAGTGTGAGAGTATTTTCAGAGTCTTCCTGTCAGCAGCCGGATTGATTGGGGGGCCTGTGCGGTGTCCGCATGTAACCAAAGGAAGCAAAGAGAGCGGTTACTATGATCAGGGCTGCCGAAATCGCATGGGACCCTATTGTTATTCGTAACCATCATTCAGGAAATAACTTAAGGTTTACGCAAGTCCCAAGCGAGGGGCTCGTTTCTACAAAGGGAGCAAAGAGTGCAAGAGTTGGCGCGGCGCCTCTGAGTCATGGGCCGCCGCCCCCCAGGATTCGTCAAAGAATTCAAAGAAGTCGAAGAAGTCAAAGAAAACGCCGAAATCTGGCAGCACGGTTAAGCCCCAGTTTTTCCGCGGGGCGACTTGGAAAATCACACCGGGCGAACAGATGGAAAAGAGGCTGCGAGTCGCAAAATCTGGATTTGACGCTCACTTCGCGGGGAGCAGCCTCGTATACTTTGGGAATACGCGACCACAGCGGGGACGGGGCGCACCGTCGCAGTGCGACTGTAAACGGACTTCCTTAGAAATATCGCTGGCCCGCATGCGGGTCTGCCCGGATCACACGATATGGCAGGCTGGTTTTCACGCGTACTGCAGGGGAGCGAACCGGCCGCAGCCGAGCCGGTCGAGTTCTCGCTGACGTGCCGCTGTGGAAACGCTGTCACCGGGATTCGGGGACAGCGAATGCATGTGGCAGTTT
Source organism: uncultured Planctomicrobium sp. (assembly GCA_964596215.1). Classification (GTDB taxonomy): domain Bacteria; phylum Planctomycetota; class Planctomycetia; order Planctomycetales; family Planctomycetaceae; genus JAKFVC01. The sequence continues at coordinate 12,901 of CAZQUW010000030.1, forward strand.
GTCGCGAATGCGGATACCAGATTTGTGTGTTGCCAGTCAGTCCCTATCCGCGTCCCAAAGTCAGAACGCCGAAGAAAAAGCCTCCCCCACCCGCCGCCCGGCGCGAAAGAGCGGACAAAGCCGACGACGAAGATGTGCGGACTCCACCCCCGATCCCCAAGCGGGGTGCCAAAGCGGGGGGGAAGAGTCAGTCGCCCGCAGTCCAGAAATCGCCGCGGACCGAGGCGCAGCCGTCCGCATCCCGCCGCCGCGAGCCTCAATTTAGCGTGGCCCCGCGCCGCATCGTGACCCCGTTGCGACTGATCGCCGTCGGCATGATTGGTGTGGTCACCTTGGCCGGCTGGTGGGTCGTCCACCGCCGGGCTGTGGCCCAGGCCGTGGTGACGTTTGCCGCAGCCGCGAAAGCGGGACGCGCGGCCCTGGCAGAATCGAATTTTGACTCGGCCGACCAGGAACTGCAGCGTGCCGTGTCGGCCCTGGAGTTGCTGCGACGGGACGATCGGGAAGCCCGGCAGGTCCGGCAGCTGGCACGCGAAGCCACCGCCGCTCGGGGATTGGCCCTGACCAGTCTGTTCGAATTGATCAGCGAAGCCCGCAGTTCCCGGAAAATCTCGCCCGCCAACTGGCAACAGACCGTTAAACACAGTTATCAGGGCCGCTGGTTCCTCCTCGAAACGAATGCCTTGCAGTTTACCAGTGGCGATCCGCCACAATGGCGATTTTCGCTCCCCCTGATTCCGGGGACCGAGCCCCTGCAGATCAGTGGTGATCTAAAAAATTGGTCCCGCGTGTTCGGCTCAACGCCCCCCACTCATGTGATCCTGGCGGGGCAACTGGATGAGATCCGGCCGTTCGGAGATGGTCAGGGCCTGGAGATCGTCCTGCAGACCGATTCGTTGTGCCTCTGGACGAGCGCCGATGTTTATGCGGCCCTGGGGGGGACCCTGGATGACGGCAGCCGCACAACATTGAATACACAAGCTCAATTACTGGGGATTTCCGAATGACATTGCGAATCCCGCAGTTTCCAGCCAGGGGGGCCAGGTCCATGTCCAGAGGCTTCGTAGAGCCATATCGCCCTCGGCGATCACAGTCTAGCGGGGCTGTTCGCGCTTTGCGGGTCTGTTTGCTCATCGCCGGCTGGTTGCTGCTGCCACAGGCCTTACCTGCGGCCGGACGCATCTTTCCGGTTCAGGAGTTTGAAGAGGTCCGAGACCGCTGGATCGGTCTGGAAACCACTGTCGAAGGTCGACGGCAAGCGTACGATGAAACGTCCATCAAGCTCAAGAATTGCTCGATCATCTTCAAGCCGCTGGTGAAGCTCCCCAAGCTGGAACGTCGCGGGGCCAACTTGCGACTGACGGGGACATTGGAGAAAGTCGATTCAAAGCTCGTCTTTCAAGTCAAATCGATCGAAGAAGCCCCCAGTGATCTGGAGCAATATCAGCTGCGTGAGCGAGAGATCAAACGGACCGATGCCGCCCAATGGTACGCCCTGGCGACTTGGGTCGCGGACCGCGGCAAGTTCTATGAGGACCCGGCACTGCTGGAGAAAGCCGACGAATGCCAACGCAAAGGCTTCGACATCGAGCGCCGCCAGTTGCCGGATGGGGACCACACGGCACGCATGGCATTGGCCGCCCGTTCGCGTGATCTGGGAATTCCCGATCCCGTCCGCCAGGAACTCGTCCACGAAGCCTATGTGCTGCGTCGCAAGGCCCTGCTGGAGCATCCCGAACAGGCCGCCGAAGATCAGCTGATCAGCGACATGGAGCAAGACTTGCCTGGGGCGACAACTCCGCCGATGGCGGATAATCCGGCACTGCGGCAACGCTACTTGATCGATCCGGTGACCATCTATGCGGAGACCAAGCCTGCCGAACGGCCGATCCTGCACCGCATCTTGTGGAGCAGTCTGGCGCTGGCCCGGATCGAACGGCAACTGGCGGCCGATTTTCAGAATGGTTTTGAGATTGCCGAGAAGATTGACGAACAGGCGCCGGAGTTTCATGGTCAGGCCGAAAAGTATCGCGACAAGGTTCTCGAGCAGCGGGCGCTGAAGGTGGAGCACATGACCCGCGCAGAAGTCGTGAAACTGCGGAAGGACTTTATCGATCGAAAGCAGCCCCGCCTGGGGGACATCGCCATCGAAGCCTGGTTACGGTCCAGGCAGAAGCGGCTGGCCGGCGACGATATCGAAGGTCTGTTGAGTGTCGCCGATCAATACGACGAATTGCTGAAACAGCCGCAGACAAAGCTGCGACTGATTCGCCAGGCTGCCGACTTGCACCCGGAATCGGCCGAATTGGTCGAGCGGATGACCGCGCTGGGATTTCGTCGCCACGGTGACAAGTGGATCACCGAAGCCGAATTCCGCTCCATTCCCCAGGGCCGTCTCGAGCAGGCACTCCAGGAGGGCCGGGTGGAAATCGGGATGACTTCCCGGCAAGTCCAGCGCAGCCTGGGGGTTCCCGCCACCACCACACGTGTGGCAGGCCGCGGCGTCGTCAATGAAATCTGGAGCTATCAAAGTCCAGGGAGTGCCCAGCCCCTGATGATCTACCTGATCCGCCGGCTGCCGGCGACGGAAAGCACGGTGGTGGGGGTGGATCGGTTGCCGTAACGGTGGGATCTGGAAATGACGAATCACGAAATCCTGAGGGTCAGTCCGAATTCGACATGCGTCATTTCCTCAACCTTGGTCGAGTCATGCTGTCAATTGTGCTAGAATGAGGCTCTGCCGGTCCGACTGACCGCACCGTCTGAATGGATATTGTGGAGAGATAGTCTCATGGCGTATGTGATTCCGCGCGTGGCTTACCGAGTGGCGACTGAGATTTCGCCGCGACTGGCGATGAAGGCCGCCTACCTGCTGTGCTACAAGGGCATGCGCGCGGTGTGGGCTTATAAACGGCGGCTGCGCGAGAATCAGCTTTATCCCCCCTTCATGTTCATTGCCCTGACGAACAAGTGCAATCTGCGCTGCCACGGCTGCTGGGTGGAGAAAGAAGGGATCGGCTACTACCTCCCCGAGGATGAACTCGACACGATCATCACGGAAGGCAAGAAGCAGAAGGCCCATTACTACACCCTGCTGGGTGGCGAGCCGATGGTCTATCCGAAGCTGCTGGACATCTTCCAGAAGCACCGCGATTGCTATTTCCAGGTCATTACGAATGGGATGCTGTTCAACGAAGCCAACGTCAAACGGCTGCGGGAACTCGGCAACGTCACCCCCTTGATCAGTATCGACGGCAACCAGGAAAACAACGACAAACGCCGCGGAGCAGGAGTGTTTGCCGCAGCCGAACAGGGGATGAGGTTGCTGCAGAAGAACAAGATTATCTTCGGCACGGCATGCACCATCACCGGGCAGAACATGGACGAGGTCTTGTCGGACGAGTACCTGCAATGGTTCATCGACCGCGGGGCCATGTATATCTGGTACTACGTTTATCGCCCGATGGGGGCCGAGCCCCATACCGAGTACTGCGTCTCCAAGGAGCAACTGGTGGAGATCCGCCGCCGGTTGCTCAGGCAGCGGAAGAAGCATCCGATTTTCATTATCGATACCTACTGGACGGCTAAGGGTGAAGCCTTCTGTCCGGCGGCCACCGGCCTGGGTTTCCATGTGAACCCGCGCGGCGGTGTCGAGATCTGCCCCGCCTTGTCGTTCGCCCGGGACACAATCAAGGACAACGGCGGCGATCTGTTTAAGACGATTAACGAAAGTGAGTTCCTGCGGGGCTTTCAAAGTTTCGTGAAGGAGCGCACCAAGGGGTGTGTGATCCTGGAAAGCCCGGTTGAACTGAAGAATTATATTTCCGGTATGGGGGCCAAGGATTTCTCGACTCGCGATGCCTACGCGGAACTCGAGGCTTGCACGCCGCGTTCCAGCCACCACCTGCCGGGTGAAGAAATCCCCGAGGACTATTGGCTGTATCGGTTCCTGAAGAGCCAGGTATTTTTCGGCATGGGTGCGGCAGGCTAGTGCTCGTGTCAAATCTCCCAAGTGGGGCAAATCTCTAAAGTGGGGTGCCACTGGCTCTGCCAGTGCCGAGTGTCAATCGACTCGCAAACAGCACTGGCAGAGCCAGTGGCACCCAATCGACAAATCAAACGTTGACAAAGCATTCGCATTGGATTGCTCTGCGCTTAACACGCAACTGCGCAGTTGCGAGCCCCTTCACCTTCGCTATTGAACTTTTTATCGCCCGTCTATTGCACACGCGCAATGATCGCCCGGCGATCAACGACACTCATCATGGCAGCTCAACGCAACCTGTCATCTCTGCCAATCCGCCGGGCAACGCTGATCCTGGCGGGGCTGGTGGCTGCGTTTGTGCCGGTAATGCAACGGCTCACGGGGCAGTCGCAGCCTCAAATGAGCAAGCCGGCACTGGCGGGGATCGTGGTGGCATTGCTGTTGACGGGTTTTTGCCTGCTGCCGCGGCGATGGAATCTGCTGTTGCTCCTGATGAGCAGCATGGGTTTGGTGACGCTTGGCCTGGCAGAAGCTGGCTGCAGCCTGTGGATGTCGCCGGTCTCGTCATCGATCTACGAGTGGGATGATCGCACGATTTATCGCACTCAACCGAATTCCAGAAAACAGTACCGCCGCACGGCGATCAACGGCGGCCAGACAACGGAAGTCTCCATCAACAGCCTGGGTTTTCGTGGCCCTGAGTTCTCGGAGAGTGCCTCCGATCCGCGCATCATCGTTTACGGGGATTCGTTCATCGAAGCGGAATACTCCGGGTTCGAGCAGACTTTCTGCGAGCGTTTGCGTGAGGGGCTGCTCCAGCAGACCGGACAATCCATCAATGTGATGAACGCCGGGACGAATGGATTCGGCCCCGACCAGTTGTTATTACGGATGGAGTCCGAAGTACCTCGTTTCAAACCCCAACTGGTTGTGCTTTCCCTGTTTGCAGACAACGATTACGGCGATTTACTGCGGAATAAACTGTTTCGACTGGATGCAGACGACAAGTTAATCGCCAACAGATGGACCCGGGCACCTGACTGCCTGCATCCCGGGTCTCGTGGCCGATACGAACCGACGCTCTGGAAGCTGACACGCAACGCGATTCGCGGCTTGCAGTCGCGCGGTGGCGTGGTCGAATCCTACATGGAACGCTGGCGGCTGCAGTGCCTGGCAGAATACGACGAATACATCTCCCGCGGTGATTCGACCGTTCGCGATCTGCAGGCGGATCATTATGACGCCGACATGAGCCTGACCCCCGGATGCCCTTCTGCCACCTACAAGCAGAAATTGTTCGACCGCGTCTTAGAGCGCATCCGGGAAGTGTGCGCGGAGAATCATTCGCAACTCGTGGTCATGGTGATTCCGTCACCTGGCGATCTGATCGACGGCTATGATTTCTGCCAGGTCGATCGCCAGCAGTATCCCCAGTACCAGCCGCGCGCATTGAGCGACAGCATGGCCCGGTCGGCGGCCGATCTGAAACTGCGGGTGGTCAATTTATTCGCGGAGTTCTCGAAGTCCGACGCGCAGCAACTGTACTTTCGGGGGGGCGACAATCATTGGAATGACGCGGGCCAGAAGCTGGCTGCCGAGATAATGGCACCCGTGATTGTGGATTCGCTGCGCGCCGGTAACGGGGATCGGCCACAGGGCATTTCCCCACTGAAACCACTATGATCAATCAGGTAGAATCTAACGTGTATCGGGACTCACTTCGGACCGACTTGGACTGCTCGAGCAGCAACCAGATGACCATGGCGAGCAGTGTTGCTTACGACTTTTCAGCTTTCATTCAGAAGTGAAGTGTTCTATGCCTGCTGCTGCATTCTCGAAATTTCCACTGTGGGCCACGGGGTTGATTGCGGTGGCCGTCATCAGCGGTGCGTTCTGGATCGGCAATTCGCGATCCGTGACCGTCAGCTACAAGAAGAACGCCACCGGCGATGATGTTGCCACTCCGACTGCCCCGGCGTTGCCTCAGGGATCGGCCCAGCGGCGTCCGGATGATGCCAGCCTGATCGTCAAAGAGCCCGGCCAGACGCCCCCCGGCATGGTGTGGATTCCAGGTGGTGTCACGCTGATCGGCAATGCCGCCGGTGAGCACGAGGACGAACGAGTCGAACATGAAGTGGCCCTGGACGGGTTCTGGATGGACGCCACCGAAGTCACGAACCGCGACTTCCAGAAATTCGTCAAGGCGACCGGCTATGTTACGCTGGCCGAGAAAACACCCACGGCGGCAGATTTGCCTGGTGTCGACTTCAGCCAGATCGATCCAGCCAACCTGACTCCGGGATCGATTTGCTTCACTTATCAGTATACCGGCAAGAAAATTGACAAGAGCCATCACCAGTGGCCTTATCAACTGTGGGGCTACGTCAAAGGTGCGAACTGGGCTCATCCCGACGGCCCCGATTCCACCATCGCGGATAAACTTGATCATCCCGTGGTCCACATCAACTGGGATGACGCCAATGCATATGCGAAGTGGGCTGAAAAACGTTTGCCCACTGAAGCCGAATGGGAATACGCAGCCCGCGGCGGTCAATCAGGAATAACCTACCCCTGGGGCAACGAACAACTGCCTGGCGGCAAATGGATGCACAATGTGTGGCAGGGGGAATTCCCCTATAAGAACGAGAACCTCGACGGCTACCTGGGATCATCGCCCGTCAAATCATTCCCGCCGAACGGCTTTGGTTTGTACGACATGTCAGGCAATGTGTGGGAATGGTGCAGCGACTGGTATCTACCTGACTACTATGCCTACAGCCCCCGCAAAAATCCCCAGGGCCCCGACCATAGCCACGACCCGAACGAGCCAGGCATGCCCAAGCGCGTGCAGCGGGGTGGTTCATTTATGTGCAACGTCAACTATTGCACGGGCTATCGCGTGACGGCCCGAATGAAGGGAACGCCCGACAGCGGCCTGCGACACACCGGGTTTCGCTGTGTCAAACCGGCATTGTAGATTGCCTGCCGTAGCCAGACTCTCCAGAGTCGGGCGAGCGGCTGCTTCGTGGTTCAGAATGCTACTGAAATCGCCCGGCTCTGGAGAGTCAGGCTACGTATCAAGTCAGGCTACGTGGGGTCAGCGGGTCCACTTGAGCCA
>CAZQUW010000030.1:20103-35862 GCA_964596215.1 uncultured Planctomicrobium sp.
AGTCAGGCTACGTATCAAGTCAGGCTACGTGGGGTCAGCGGGTCCACTTGAGCCAGCGTTCGAATAGCTTCTTCACAAAGGGAGTCAACCGCGTCCGATTGTAGGCGTCGCCCAGTTTGCGAATGGCGTCGGCCTGGGTGGGGTAGGGGTGAATCACGCTGGCCAGTCGCCGGAGTCCCACCTTGCCGGCCATGGCGACACTGATCTCGGAGATCAAATCCCCGGCATGAGCCGCCACGATGGTCGCCCCCAGTATCTGATCGGAACCTTGTCGCACATGAACTTTGACAAACCCCTCCTGTTCGCCATCCAGGATGGCCCGGTCCACTTTCTCCAGAGGTTGCATGAACGTGTTGATGGCGATTCCCCGTTCGCGCGCCGAGTGCTCATTCAGCCCGACGGCCGCGATCTCGGGTGAGGTATAAGTGCAGCGCGGAATGGTCAAGGCAGAGGCTCGGCCGCGACCGTAAAACAGTGCGTTCTGGATGACGATCCGGGCCTGAAAATCGGCGGCATGGGTAAACTTATGCTGAGAACAGATATCACCTGCGGCGTAGATGCGAGGATTCGTCGTGCGCAACGCGTCATCCACCTGGATTCCCTTGCGCAAGTCATACGCCACCCCCGCACCTTCCAGATTCAAACCCTCAACATTGGGAGTCCGTCCCACGCCGACCAGGATGGCGTCGACCCGGATCTCTTCCGCGTGATCGGCGACTCGACATTGCAGCACTCGATCGGGGCCATTGCGAAAGACGTTCTCCACGGCGGCCTGCGATACCATTCGCACACCGTCTTCGTGAAAGGCCGCCGCAACAATACGTGCGGCCTCGGGATCTTCCCTGGGCAGAACCTGTTCGTACTTATCGATCAGCCAGACCTGCGAACCCAGTCGCGCAAATCCCTGGGCCAGTTCACATCCAATCGGGCCGGCACCAATCACGGCCAGGCGACGTGGCAACTCGGTGAGATTGAAGACGGTTTCGTTCGTGAGATAACCGACCTCTTCCAAACCCGGGATCGACGGTCGCGTGGCGCGGGCTCCCGTGGCGATTACCGCCCGGCGAAAATTGAGCGTGCGATCCCCCACCTGGATGGTATCCGGGGAGGCGAAGCGACCATCTCCCAGATAGACATCAACCCCCAGGCTGGTAAACCGCGCGGCCGAGTCGTGAGTACTGAGCCCCGCCCGCAGACGTCGCAGGCGAGCCATCAACGTGGCAAAATCGACCTGGGGGGGCGTGGCCAGATTCACGCCAAACTCGGGGCCGCGGCGCATCTCGGCGACACATCGGCTCGCTCGCAACAGCGCCTTCGACGGGACACAGCCCACATTCAGACAGTCGCCCCCCATCAGTTCGCGTTCAATCAGCGCCACCTTCGCCCCCAGCCCGGCTGCCCCGGCCGCCGTCACCAGTCCTGCCGTGCCGGCCCCGATGACCACCAGATTGTAGCGGCCGCTCGGTTGCGGATTCACCCAGTTGCCGGGATGTACCTGCGACAGCAGTTGCTGATTGAATTCGTCCAGCGGACTGAGAGGATTCAGGAGCATAGGCGTCTACGTTCTGGCGGATGGCTTCACAAACCGTGCAGCGATCTTTTTAACAATTAACGGGAACAATCCCAGCACGGTGAAGGCAACGAGTAATTGGGGGCTCAGGATCTTAGTCACGGAGGGATTCTTCAGTTCATCTAGGCCCGGTAGCGACGTTCCGGCATAGACATAAAGAATTGTTGCCGGAAGCATTCCCAGTTGACTGACCCACCAATAGGTTCGAACCGAGATCGGGGTCAGGCCCATGCCGGCGTTGATGACAAAAAAAGGGACCGCGGGAATTAAGCGGAGGGTAAACAAATAAAAGGCACCGTCACGCTCAAATGCCGAATTGAATCCGGCCAGCTGTGGACCGAAGCGCTGCTGAATGACATCGCGGAGCAAGTAACGACTGGTCAGAAAGGCAACCGTCGCGCCAGCCGTCGACGAGAAACTGACCAGTATGAGGGCTGGCCAGAAACCGAACATCCAGCCATAGGCCAGTGTCATAATCGCGGCCCCCGGCAGCGACATCCCGGTGACCACCACATACAGCAAAAATGCACCACAATACACCGCGGCCGGGTGTTCCGTCTGCGCCTGCCGAAGTGCTGTCAGCAGTCCGAGAATTAACTCGAACAGGGTCGAGCCCAGCTGGCCAACACTAGAGCCACTCAGCAGGAATCCCGAGATCGCAATCAACAACACGGCCCCCACCGCCGGCAGTAACCAGCGGCCACGCCGGACGGGTGGGATTCGTGTCGAGTTATTGGAATCTGTCATCACTGTCGCAGAATTCGTCAGAATTCCAGCCTTGTTACGTCTCACAATCAACAGAAGTCGTACGACTATTTTGGGGACAATTTGACACCTACAACCGCGGATTACCGGGCTTGTGCGGTGGCAGGAAGGAGGGAGCTCCCTTGACCTTAACCTTGCGTTGATAGACCTTGTCGCCGCACGTGGCGAAGATCACGTTGTGTTCCGGGCCGCCGAAGGTCAGGTTCGAGACCTTGCCATTAGGTGTCGGGATAATGCAGTTCACACGTCCGGCCTGATCACAAACCTGGAGGCCCATCCGCGTTGCCACATACACGCGACCGTCGCGATCGACCCGGATTCCGTCGGCACCACTGTCCTCGGCCGTATCGGGCACGTGCAGATGGAAGTAACGCTGCTTGTGAGCCAGCGAACCATCCGGCTGAATCTGATAACTGAAGACCCAGTGCGTCCGGCTGTCGGCCACATAGAGCAGTGACTGATCTGGAGACACGCACAATCCATTGGAGAACTTCAATCCTGTATCGACCACTTTCTTTTCGCCCCTGGGGCTCACGTACCAGACCTGGCTGGGGTCAGTTCCGTTCCACCCGGGATTGGTGACATAGAGGCTGCCGTCATGTCGTACGACCAGATCATTACCGCGGAACCCGTCGGCAATCACGGTGCCCTTACCCGCCGCGTCGTACGCGACGATTTGATCCGCACCCCCTGCGACCGCATACAAGCGACCATCCGGGCCAAATGCCTGCCCGTCGCCCCGCTGGGTGTTGCTCAGAAATACCGTCGTTTTTCCGTCGAGTCCCACCTTGTAGGTTTTACTTTCCGGGACGTCATTAAAGAACACTTCTCCCTGAGCATTGACTGCGGGCCCCTCGGTAAACTTATGGCCTTCCGAAACCAGTTTCCAATCTTCACCAGGCAGCAGAATATCCTGCAGCTGCTGCGAGCCCCGCCCGGCCTTGATCTCGGTTTTCCAGTCCTTCCAGATCCAGCGCATGGCATCCGGGAAGATTTTTGTAGCGTGTTCGCCGTTATGTCCTCCCTCACCCCAGATGTGATTGACTTCATAACCGGCAAACGTCAGTGAACGTTCCATCTCCTGGTTGGCCATCCACCAGTCGCCGCCATAGATGTTCTGGTCGGCACTGCCATCCTGCAGGAAAATCCGTAGTGGTTTCGGTTCGTACTTACGCACAAGGGTCGGATAAACATTGCCCCCCCGCAAACCAACATAAGTGCCAATGGTGCTGAAGACGCGGCGGAAGGCATCGGGCCGTTCCCAGGCCGCGGTAAAAGCACAGATGGCACCGCTGCTGGCACCGGCAATACAGCGGTCATTGCCATTGGAAGACAGGTTGATTTCACGACCGTCAGAGGTCTTCTTTTGTTCCACGACCGGCAGCAATTCCTCAATCAGAAAGCGAGCATAGTTGTCACCCAGACCGTCGTATTCGAAGCTGCGGTTAAAGCGATCCAGGGCCTGGTCTGACGTCGCCTTGACGCGGCCGTGCATCACGAAGACACCGATCAGTACCGGAATCTCCTTCTTCGCGATCAACTCATCGAACACCGCGGGAGCGTTGTATTGAATTCCGTCCTGGCAAACATAGAGGCACGCCGGCTGAGCAGGATCGTACTGCTTAGGGACATAGATCCAATAGTCGCGTACAGTTCCCGGAAAGATCTTGCTTTGGTCGAAAGTGTACTTGGTCACTTCGCCCTTGGGCACGGCATCCTGTGCCTGCAGATCGGTCAACTGCAGGGCGCAGACGCACAGCACAAGCAGTACAGACAGGGGCCGGAAGCGAATCTGGGGTCGTGGCATCGAGAAGGGTCCTCATACTGACAGGCATTCGAAGTGAGACGCAAACATCGTGCGGGACATTCTACTGCGGGTACAGCCAATCGAACATCGCCAGCGGGAAGACGCCAGCCCCGACACCTAATGTGTCGCAGTCAGCTTCAATCCGACGATCGAAACGAGCATCAGCACGAGAAAGAAGAGGCGGGCGGGAGTGGCCGGTTCGCCGAGCAGCACCATTCCCAGGATTGCCGCCCCCAGGGCTCCGATGCCAACCCACACGGCGTAAGCGGTGCCGATCGGCAGCGTACGGGCGGCGAGCGACAGCAGAAACATGCTCAGTACGATCCCCGCAATGGTCAGGAGACTCGGTACAAGCTTCGTAAAGCCCTCGGTGTACTTCAGGCCAACGGCCCAACCCGTTTCCAACAAACCGGCGACAATTACCAGGAACCAGGCCATCATGACACTCCCCTTGAGCAGAGCGTCGTCTTATCATCACCGGGTACGTCGCACTCGTCCGGGGCCAGCAGGGCCAGTACGCCCTGAATTCTAGCGGATGCAAATGTCACGGTTCAAGCAGGCGCTCCAGCGATTTAGACCACCGTGGCAGTGTAAACCTGCTATTTTGGCGAAACGTCAGAGGATGCTACAATAGCCAGCGATCTAAGGACGGCGGGGGCACACCAGGAATGCTTGGGGTCGAGAATGTCTTGCTTTTTCGTTAATTTTCCAAGCGTATCGGGCAGCCACATTACAAGGTGTCGCGATGCATCCGCTGGAAACGTTCTTTCCGCCACACTGCTGATGTTGTTGCTGGCGGGTGTTTGCGGTGGCTGCAATCGTCATAGCCCGACTGCTCAGGTGGAAATTGCCCGCAAGCATTTGCAGCTCAATCGACCGCAGCTCGCCATCGACGCCCTGGCCAGAGAAGATTCGGCCGAGGGGCATTACTTGAAAGCGATCGCCCTGCAGTCTGTTGGAGAACGCGCCGCCGCGCGTGAGCAAATTGACGAATCACTGGCGATTGCCCCCGATGAAGTCAAGTACAAGGGTTACCAGGCCCTGCTGGATCTGGCGAGCCACAAACAAGGAGCAGCCCAACGGTTGATCGATCTGTATGACCTGCATTCTTCCTCGCCGGCAATCGCGTTTTTCGCCACACGCGCCTTCGTGGCCCAGCATAACATTCAAGGTGCGCTGCGGTCATTTAAACTGGGCCTGACGCTGGTGGACGAAGTTCCGGAGTTCATGTTCCACGCGCTGCAGCATTCGGTGACGACGGAACAATCCAATGATGCCAGACAATTGTTGAAGAAGCTGGAAGCCGCGGCTCCCAACGATGTGGAGTTCCTCCGTGAATTGTTAAATGTGGCGATCAAGGGCAAGCTGGTAGAACCCGCCGAGCATTTGTTTCAGCGGGTCCAGGCGACTGCACCCGACGCGGCAGACCTGCCTGAGTTGCAAGTGAAAATGGAACTGCTGCTCGGAAGACCAGAGGCAGCACTCGCAGCGGCCCACAAAGCGTTGCAGTCCCAGTCGAATCAACCAGGACTCGAATTACTGCTGGCAGAAGCCTTGCTGCGCTGCGAAGCCAAGCCGGAACATGAGCGGGAACTGGCAGCGCTGGTCGCCAAACACCCCGATAATCCAGACTTCATTGCGCGGCATTCTAACTATCTGGTCAAGAACCAGCGGCTGCCGGAAGCGTTGCAGCTCTTGAATCGAGCCATCCTGCAAACCAAATCGACGGCCGTTCGGGCCAGCCTGTTGAATTTGGCAATACGTACTCCGCTGGAGGCAAATGCACCGGGACTGGCCGAACAACAACTGACGATGCACCAGTCAAAGTTCAGCAATCCCGCAGTGGCCGATTACTTCATGGGCCGCATTCTCTTCTTAAAACGGGACTTTGCCGGTTCACTCGAACGCTTCCAGAAAGTCGTGACGGCACAAGGGACAAATCCGTCGGATGCCGGTCGCACCCTGGCCGCCGAATGCCTGGTATGGCAACGACAGATTCTGTCCCATCAAGCGGTCGACGAACGCCTGAAGGCGGCCCAGGAAGAACTGAAGAAGATCAGCCAGCCACCTAAGCCGGGGAAGTCATAGAAGACATGACCCCAAGTCGATCCCGGACTACGATTGGCGCCATTGATCGAACGTGACGGCGGCGATGATCGTCACCCCGAGCATGATGTCCCACAGCGAATTACCCAGTCCCAACTGAGTACACCCGCTGTTGATGACGTTAATCATGATGGCACCGGCCAGGGTTCCCGATACCGTCCCGCGACCGCCATTCAAGCTCCCTCCGCCAATGACGACCGCCGCGATGATCTTCAATTCCAGACCGCCCCCGGCAGTTGGTTCACCCACGCTCAGGCGGGCAAACTGATAGACCCCCGCCATACCCGCAAACAAGCCAGCCAGGGTATAGACCGCCATCCGGTTGGCAAACACATTAATGCCGCACAGTCGCGCGGTGGCCTCGTTCGAACCCAACGCGTAGACGTGCCGGCCAAAGACCGTAAATTGCAGGATGATGGCCAGCAGCAACGCGAACACGAGAGCCAGTACCAGTCCCAGGGGAACTCCCAGGTAGAGGGCATTCCCTGAGGTCGTGAGCAAGCTGCTGAGCCACGTCGGGACAAGCCCTGGCTTGGGACGAATCGTGGTGTCGTTCGCCAGCATCTTGGCCAATCCCACAAACAATGTCATGGTCCCCAGCGTCACGATGAATGGGACCACGCGTAACGCGCTGATCAACCAGCCATTCAGCGCGCCCGCCACACAGCCTGTTAATAGACAGCCCGCAACTGCCAGTTGAGCGGGATAGCCATGTGTCAGCATCCAGGCCAGAACGGTCGCGCACAAGGCGATTGCCGTGCCGATCGACAGATCGATCCCTCCTGCGATAATAATGACCGTCATTCCCAGTGCTGCCACACCGACCACAGCCGTCTGCGTGCACACGGTGCGGGCATTATGCAACGAGAGAAATCGCGCATCAGTTCCATTGAACAGGCGATCGGCCAGCCCGAAAAAGCCAATCACCATCGCCAGCGCCAGGAATGGCCCCAACGCCCGTACGAGCGATTGCCAGGCTGCGGTGCCGTTGCGTGCTACTGAATCTGTCATAATCACTGCTGTCGCGCGAAGAAGTCATTGAGACTGAAGGAACACAGCCCGCAAGCTATTCCATAGTCATAGTCATTCTTCGAACAACCGACAACCGAGAACTGACATCTCAACGTTTGGCCTGCTCCGTCGCCGGAGTCATTCGCTGCTGGATCTCGGCGATGACTTCGGGGTGCTGGGCCGCGACATCCTGCATTTCGGACGGATCGGCATTCAAGTCATAAAGTTCAAAGGTATTCCGGTCGGCATGGCGCACCACTTTCCAGTTTTGCCAGCGGGCGGCAATTTCCGGGGCGCCGTGTTTCGCTTCCCACACCAGAAAGCGGGTCGGCAGCCGGGCACTGGACTGCAGGAACGGCCGCAACGATTGCCCAAACTTGCGTACCGGCCGCTTCTGCGCAGAAACCAGATCGTACACGGTGGGACCGAGGTCCCAGGCCGCAGAGACCACTGCAGACTCTCCCGCCGGAATGCGACGTGTGCCACTGATAATGAGTGGAACCCGCAGCCCCCCTTCATAAAGATCGCCCGGGCCACCACGTAACGCACTCCCGACTCCCGTTAATCCCCGGGATTCGTTTCTGGGGCCGGACGTGGCACTCGTCACGATGACAATCGTATTTGACAACTGCTTGATCTCGTCGAGTTTTTTCAGCAATTGGCCCACATCCTGATCGAATCGCGTGATGGCGGCGTTACGGCCCGGAGTGACCGCAGTTTCGGCGACAGACAAATAAACCTGTACGAACATGGGACGTTGTTTATAGCGCCGTCCCATAAACTCCGCTGCTTCGGAAATATAGAAATCTTGAGCCAGCTGCCCCTGTGCTCCGTCCGCATTTTTGGACAGTTTCACGGCCTGGCCATTGTGCCACACGGTTGCGGGAAACGGTTGCGACTTGTCGACCGGGCCAAACGCCCCCAGCCATTCATCGTATCCCTGATCTGCTGGAGTGGCCGGACCCTGCGGTCCGAGCACTCCCCAATCTCCGAAGACGCCCGTGGTATATCCCGCCTGCCACATCGCTTCGGCGATGGTGAGGTCTTCGGACTGCAGAACGGGTACTGCTTTAGACCAGCCTGTGGCTTCATCGGGACGCCGTCCCGTTGCCAGACACCACCTTGCCGCGACCGGGTCCGGGCTACCTGCGTAAAACTGCGTCAAGCGAGTCCCCAGTCTGGCAAGTTGATCGAGGTAAGGGGTTTTGATCTCCGATGGTCCGTAGCAGTTCAGGTCAGCCACTCCGAGGTGATCCGCAATGATCAACAAGATGTTCGGTGAATCGTTGCGACGCAGACGCTGTTGACGGTTGACCTCGCGCAAGGCGGCTCGATTTTGACTTTTGATTCCGGACAGGATGTCATCGGCCTGCTGGAGTTGGTCTCGCAGCGGATCCTTGGTGTCGTCTTCTAAAGCCGGATTGCTGTCCAGCAGCTCCGACAAACCACGGACCAGTGGCGTCTTGGGAGTCGGGCGGTCGCTGCCCGGTGCCGCCTGGTCGCCTGCTTGCGCTGCAGGTTGGGGGTTGCCCATCACCGGCGCGGCCGCCGGTGCGGCACCTGCACCCGGTGCGATCGCCCCTTGATCCTGGGCCATTGGATGTGGACCACACCCACCCAAACCGCAAACGAGCGTGCTCAGACTCCATAGAACCACAACGGAAAATGCGCCGTGTAACGACCATTTTGCGGGTTTTGGCGACATCTCAATAACTCCCAGATCGCAGCGGGACTTGGCATTCAGACTGGCACTGGCAAGCCCCGCATTGCCATCCGCAGGGTTCTAGAATGCCAAAACACAAACTTGCTACATCTTACCCAGTTTCGCAGTGACTGACATGAGTCAACAGGGTCTGTAACTCAGGACCGCGCGGTAGTTTTTTGAGCTCGGGGCCATTTCGAGCGGCAGAATTCACTTTACTGCATGCCCTGAACGACACGACAGCCCGGTTCAGGCGGTCGACATCTAATTGGCGTAACCAATTTGAAAATCAGAGGTTACAACCTGATATTCCCCTGTACTCAAGATCGCGGATACACTCCCCGCAGAATGGGCCGTGGAAAGGATTCCGGGCCTGCAGGTGCCGCGGACGGAGTCGCGAATATGTCGTTGCTATGGAGATTGATCTTTTCGAGTCGCTGCACCAGCACGCACCACAAGTTGGCGCTGGATGCCTTGCGGTTTGTCCGTGGTCCCCAGGCGGACCTGTGGGCCAATCTGTTCCTCGCCAATCACGAACAGTATCTCACCGGCTCCAAAGCGCCCGACAACGAATTCAAAGACTTCAAAAACCACGTGTTGCACGTGGAAGACGGCTACTGGGGCGGCGCGACGACTTCGGCCCGCAACTGGTACCAAAAGACCGTCGCGTCGCTCAGCCAGGGGGACTGGCCAGAAGCGATCTACAACGCCGGCGTACTGAGCCATTACTTTACCGACCCTTTTCAACCTTTCCATACCGGCCAGACCGAAGAAGAAGGCAAGGTCCATCGGGCTGCCGAATGGAGCATCTGCAAGACCTATGAGGAATTGCAGTCGATCCTGGAACATGACCTGACCGGCTATCCCGAGTGGGAAATTGCAGCCCGGCCCGACTGGCTGGAAGAAGCCATCCGGCAGGGTGCGGTGGAGGCTCATCAAAGCTACGACGTCTGCGTCGATCACTACGATTTGACCCGGGGCATCAAACATCCCCCCAGCGGTCTCGATCAGGAGATGAAGGACCGGTTGGCACGTTTGATTGGGATGGCCGTCATTGGTTTTGCACGCGTTCTGGAGCGTGCCTTCGACGAAGCAGGGGCCAGCCCTCCCGATGTCGCCGTCAGCTTGCATGTGTTTCTGGCAACTTTGAAAGTCCCCGTCAATTGGGTAACGAAGAAACTGACAGACCTGCACGACCGAGCCGTCGTCGAGGCCATCTACCTGGAAATCCAGGAAAAGGGCAAGGTCATCGACGCCCTGCCGGAGGACGAACGTCTCGTTCGGAAACTGCATGCTCAGGAAGTCTTGAAAGTTCCCGTGCGGCAGCTGGATGCTCAACCTGCCAAGGCCACCGGCACCCAGTACGGGACCGGCACGCCCTCGCGCGGAGCAACCATCGAGCCTGTCGCTCCTGCCACTTATCAGAGAACGACCGTTTCCGCTCCGCACTGGATCGACAAGCCACGTGGTTCTGCTGTGCCGCTGGAAGCCTGCCTGATGGTCCCCCTGGCCGCGGCCGCACCGGTCGATTACGTGAAGGAATCGGCCGTGCGAGCCTATCTCGGACAAGCAGCGCCTGTCGCCCCGGGCGCGGGAAATACTACCACTCGCATCGATCAGGGGAACGGCCTGTCTGCGGCGGCAGGCAATCCCCCCGCGTCCCCGCTGCCAGCCATCAAACTGACGACGGAGACTCGTCCGGCAATCGCCGCGCCGCCAGCTCCTTCCAAGAGCGATCTCGACCGGGAAGAACGACGACTGCAGAAGCAGCTGCAACGACCCTTGGAGATCGAGCCGACCATCAAGCCACCGACCTTGCCGGCGAACTCCGGAACCAGCCTGAATGCCTCGCTGGCTGCTCCAGAAGTCCCTGCCGACATGTTTGGGCCGTTGCCTGCCATGCCGCGCCCACAACAGCGAGAACGTGTCGCTGCTCATCCCGAACCTGTGTCTGCATTGCCACTGACCGCGTCCAGATCGACGCCCGCGAATACTGCCACCGCCGTTCGGGAAGTACCAACCCCGGCCAAGATTCCGCAACCTGCCCCTTTGCCACAAACATCGCCAGCCAATCGGCAAGCACCTGAAGCCAAAACTTTTCAAGTGCAACCTGCCGCTAAGTCCATCGTTCCTGCACCCCATGTGCGGCTCCCGGAACCGCATGCGATCGATCTGCCGGCTACCGACAATGCAGAGCAGGCTGGCCAGGCAGACAGATTCGATTTCAGTACGTTTACCGAGGGACAACCCGCTCCCGCACCGGCCCGCGCGAATCCGCCCCCGGTGAACCCACCCGCGATCAATCCGAGTCCCTCCTCTTCAGTACCCGAGGTGAATCCGCCTGCGGCGCAAACCGAGTCCCGCAGGTTTTATCTGGAACTCAACCACCCAGTCGTCGATGCACCGTCAATCGGCCCCAAGACTGCCGACCGCCTCGCCACCATCGGCATCAACACGGTCAGCGATCTACTGCGCATCGACGCCCAACAGGCCGCCGCCAAGCTCGGAAATCCCGCCGCCCAGACCGTCATTCGCGAATGGCAGGCCCAGGCGGCTTTGGTCTGCCGAGTCCCCAATTTGCGCGGTCACGACGCCCAGTTCCTGGTGGCCTGTCAAATCGTGACCGCCGAGCAACTGCGCGGCTGCGAGCCGCGCCAATTACTACAGAAGGTCCAGGCCTTCATCAACACGACGGTCGGCCAAAGACTGCTGCGAGGCGGCACTGCCCCCGATCTCTCCGAAGTCACCGAATGGGTCATCGCCGCGCGAGATGCTCGCGCGCTGGCGTGAACGTCGAACGCTCACCAGTCATTACCATCAAATCCTCCGTAAAGCCTCAATCAATCGGACATCGTCTGCACTCTGCACGCTGCGCAGATCGAGTAATACCGCATCGGCGTGAATCCGCCCAAACACATGCGGCTGTCCGATTCTCAATCGTTCCGCCAAGCTTTCCGTCGACAGTAACGGATGCTTGATCTGGATGACCGCAGTCGGCAGTTCCACTGCCGGCAACGATCCGCCCCCGACTTCGGACACGCCGATTCCAACTTCGCAATCAAGCGGACTGGCCCCCAACGCCGCGACAATCGCCTCGGCCCGGTGCCGCAACGACTCCACCGAGGCCGACAGCATCTGCAAGACGGGGACCTGCTCTCCGGACAGCCCCCGCGAGTACAGATCCAGCGTCGCCCCCAGGGCCGCCAAGGTGAGCTTATCAATCCGGACTGCACGCGCCAGAGGGTGATTCTGCAGTTGCTGGATGAGCGTTTTCTTTCCCAGAATAATGCCACATTGCGGCCCCCCCAGCAGCTTATCACCGCTCCCCAGGACCACATCCGCCCCGCCCTGCAGGCTCGCTCCGAAGGTCGGTTCCGCAGGCAGTC
Organism: uncultured Planctomicrobium sp.; assembly: GCA_964596215.1. Classification (GTDB taxonomy): domain Bacteria; phylum Planctomycetota; class Planctomycetia; order Planctomycetales; family Planctomycetaceae; genus JAKFVC01. Next base: position 32,451 of record CAZQUW010000030.1, read on the forward strand.
CGTACCGCGTCAAATCCACCAGGCAACCACTGCCGATATCATCGATCGCCAGCAAGCCGTGCTCATGTGCTAAACGGGCGAGAGCATCGATCTCCGGCGTTTCAGCAAAACCGACGACACGGTAGTTCGAGGGGTGCACACGCAGAATCGCAGCCGTTTGCGGGCCAATCGCGGCCGCATAGTCGTCCAGATGCGTCCGGTTGGTGGTCCCGACTTCACGTAACGTGCTGCCACTCAGTGCAAAGATCTCCGGCAGCCGGAACGAGCCCCCGATCTCGATCAATTGACCGCGGGAGATGATGACTTCGCGCCCGCGGCAGAGAGCCTGCAGGGTCAATAGGGTGGCCGCCGCGTTGTTGTTGACGACCAGGGACGCCTCGGCCCCCGTCAGTTGCTGCCAGGCCGCCGCCAGCTGATAGCCCCGCGGCCGGCGATCCCCGGTTTGCAGATCGACCTCAAGATTGCAGCTGGCCGCAGCATCGACCACCGCGGCAACGGCCGCCGGGGCCAGCGGAGCGCGACCCAGGCTGGTATGCAGAATGATCCCCGTCGCATTGATCACCGGCGCAACTCGCTGCATCGCATGGGCATCAAGTCGATGTAACACGTCAGCGATGATGTGCTCGGTCAACGTCTGGCGATCGGCCAGCAACCTCCCCTGCAGAATCTCCGTTCGCACCGACTGCAGCGAATGACGCACAGCCTCCACAACGACGGCCCGCCCCTGATCTGCGATCAGGCTGGCGACCTCAGGTCGCATCAGGACTTCGGAAACGGCTGGCAGTTCCCGCAGGGGATCATCGTGCATGATGCGACCAGTTCGTCTGCGTGGTGGTGGTCATGCGGCTTTGCATTCGAGTCAAAAACATACGCCCACAATCACGATGCGGGCGAGAGTTCGGGAAACAGTGCGACTCAGCCGGTGTTCCACTCGTGGATTGGCGATCATCGCCGGTTTTCGCTATCTTTCGGGCGAGACGGCACTGTGTGTGACGACATGGTCGACCGCAGCCGTCAGGGCAGCGATTTTGAATCCCGGTAGAAAGACAACTATGCGAGTCGTGACGTTTGGCGAAGTCATGTTGCGGATGTGTCCGCCCGAGTACATGCGTCTGCGGCAGGTATTGCCGGGGACGCTGGAAGTCACATTCGGCGGCGGCGAAGTGAATGTCGCCGTATCCGTCGCGTTCCAGGGTGGCCAGTCCGCATTCGTAAGTGCCCTGCCCGATAACCCGCTGACCGACAGCTTTGAACAGGAACTGCGGAAGCTGAACGTCGGCTCGGACCTGATCCAACGCAGTAAAGAAGGGCGTTTCGGCGTCTACTTCGTCGAGACGGGTGCCAATCAACGTGGCGGAACGGTCACCTACGACCGTGATTACAGCTCGATTTCGCTCACCCCGGCGTCGACCTACAACTGGGACCAGATCTTCACCGACGCCAGCTGGTTCCATATCACCGGCATTACGCCCGCCCTGAGCGCCATCTCGGCCGAGGCCGCGCTGGTCTCGGTCCAGGAAGCGCAGCGGCGCGGTATTCCGGTGTCGTGTGATCTGAATTTCCGCAAGAAGTTGTGGAAGTGGCAACCGGGAAAATCGGCCACAGCGCTGGCCCGCGAGACCATGCGGGGCATGATGCCCTACATCGACCTGGTGATCGCGAACGAGGAAGACGCGGACCTGGCCCTGGGCATTCAGGCGGCCGGGACCGACGTCGAACATGGTGAGATCAACATCGCCGCGTATGAGGATGTCGCCAAGCGGATCGTCGCCGATTTCCCGAACGTCTCCAAAGTGGCCATCACGCTCCGCGAGAGTATCTCGGCCAGCCACAACAACTGGGGCGCGTTGCTCTATGACGCCCGGACAAAGCAGATCCACGCGGCGCCGACAACTCCCGACGGCAAGTATGAGCCTTACGAGATTCATAATATTATCGACCGGGTCGGCGGCGGTGATTCATTCTCCGGCGGTCTGATCTTCGCCCTGACTACCCCTGAACTGAGCGACCCGGCCACCGCCTTGCGCTACGCCGTCGCCGCCAGCTGCCTGAAGCACAGTATCAAGGGTGATTTCAACTACGCGTCTCGGGAAGAGATTACGGCGTTGATGAACGGCAGTGGTTCGGGCCGCGTGCAACGTTAATTCAATACGCACTACGATCAGGAGAGTCGCCAGCCGGATTGCCGTCCGACTCTCCCGGTCAGTGACTCCTCGTGAAAAATACGCCCATCCAAACCGTCAGGCTACGAAATAGCCGCCGCATAGGCTGCGACCACATCGGCGTGAATGTGGCCACTGGTGGCAATCACGCCGCGGTTGGCCTTGAGTTCCCGGCCGTGGGTGAACTCCAGCGGTTTACCAGTCACGTCGGTGACGGTGCCACCCGCTTCGGTCACCACGAGCACGCCGCCGGCGTGATCCCAGATCTTTTCGCGATAGTCGGCGCGGGTCGGCAGACGCAGGTAAACGTGCGCCTCGCCGCGGGCGACCACACCATATTTCGCCTGACTATCCATGCGAACGGGGGCGGCCGTGATTCCCAGCCGCTCGGCAATGATGGCGGCCGTGTCCTGCTTGCTATGCCCTGATTCGACCGATTCACAGAAACGCAGCGTGCTGCGGTCGGTCGCCGCTGATACCTGGATCTGCACGCGGTCAGCGGAACCATCCAGCGGCTCCATGAATGCCCCCTGGCCCTTCACTGCATAGAATAAGGTCCCGGTCGTCTTGGCATCAAACGCAATGTTGGGGCAACCCAGCACCCCGAGGACGATCTCACCCTGGATAATCAACGCCAGCGATACCGCATATTGTTCGCCACGCAGGAACCCCTTGGTGCCGTCGATTGGATCGAGGGTCCAGTAGCGGGGGCGAAAATCGTTCGTTCCGCCCAGGTCAATCCAGCCGCAAACCGCGTCACCGGTCGCCAGAACCCCCGCTTCCGCCAGATGCCCCAGGATCTTATTGAGGAATGCCGCCTGCTCGGGCTTTCGCAGTTCAGCCGCGTCTTCTTCAGCGATCACGGGATCGCCGCGAAACGCATGCTGCAACGCCCGGCAGACCAACGCCTGACTGCTGTAGTCGGCGACGGTCACCGGACTTTTATCCTGCTTGGCGAGTGTCTCAGGGGTGATTTCGGCTTGAATGGCGGCGCACACCTGCGAGGCCTGCCGGACTGCCGAGAGTGCTACTTCCAGTTCGTGTTCAAACGCGGGCATGCGGAATCTGCTTCTCTACTGAATCTGTGTCAAAAAGTCGTGTTCGTCAATGATTCCAGTTCTGGAGCATCACGAATGCGATTTGTCTGGGTTGAAGTGAGCGTGATGCTAGCAATTGTTGACGGCCTGAGCGACTAGAAATCGTCAAGTTTGATCCCGTCTCACCATTTCTCCTTCGATTTCGGTCCACCA
>CAZQUW010000031.1:0-9474 GCA_964596215.1 uncultured Planctomicrobium sp.
TCGCGCGATCCACATCCTTCAGGCGCAGGGCAGGTGGCAATGTCCATACGCCGTCGGGCCAGTCGGCGCTATCCTTGGGGTTGGCATTCACTTCGCTTTTGCCGACAAGTTCAAAGCCATGGCGGTCTCGGCATTCGACAACTCCTCAAAATGACGCAACGCCAGAACTTCACGATCCATGTCGTCCAGGCCTTGCAGCGCCACTTCCAGCTGACCTGCAATTTCAGCACGAATGAAGGCCGAACTGGGTGTCGTGAAATGACCCGAAATTTGAATCGCCAGAGAGGACGAAGTGGATTCCGGGGTCCATCCGCCGTTGAGAGATCGCTCTCGGATCGCGCTCCGCTTTTCGGCTCCCAGATGTCGTCGCTGCAACTCAATCAAGGTCTGCGTCAGAATCATCCGAAACCAGATGAATCCGGCGGGAGTCGCCGTATCCGGGAAATACTCCATGCGCGCCACGGCTCGCAGCCAGAATTCCTGCAGGACATCATCCGGATCGACGCGCCCGCGCAACTGCGGGTGCAGGCGCAGGTTGATAAACCGCCAGAGTCGGGGACGAAACACCGAAAACAGCTCAGCAAATGCCTGCTGATCACCAGCCTTGATACGACGGACCAATTCAGTCGACGCGTCAGTAACCGCAGGTTCCGACGGCTCTTCTTTTTCAACCATACGAAGATTCGCTACAGGGACTGGACTCATCCGACGGGCCTCTCACAAAACGTCGTGCGAGTCCAGCCCCTGTCAGGGAAGCACTCGGAAAACTTCGTTCGACTTGATCACGGTAATATCGTGTCGAGCCCCCGGCGTTTTAAATTCAATATGGCAATCATACGGTACTCCCACGGCTGCGTCTTCTGGAATATCCACCGCGGCAGTGATGATATTGCCTTTTCGTGAGATTTTCAGGGCTTCGAACGGGCCGATTTGTACCCAATCGGGATCGCCATCTGGAATCCTATTCCGTCCTGCCACAGGATTCAATTCGATCTGCACTGACAGCGATTGGCCGCGCGTTGCACTCACCGGTCTGACCGATCGGACACCTTCGCCGATGTGGCTGACTCCAGAAGCGTTATTGCGGATGGTTCCAGTTCCGGCACGGGCCAGCCCCCGGTTGTTAGATAATTCGACGACTCCCGCATAGCCGCCGATAATGTAGGGAAAACGGCCGGGAGTGACATGGTAATGATAGCCTCGGTCGGGATCGGAATGGCCGTTGCAATCATCCAGAGCGTTCTTACCCTTGATCTCTTTCGCCATCAGCCGGGCCGATTCATAAGGTCCGTGAACCGGAAACCCGTCGAATGCCAAGCCAATGATCGGTGAATGGTGCTGACCGTCTTCCTTGAAGGGCGATTTTACGCAGCTGGGATATTTGTGGTAATGATAAACCCCGCGCTGTTCGGGATGACCGCAGCAGGAATCGAGCCAGACTTCGGAGTATCCCTCGACGGCGTTCAGGCCCCCCATTTCAAAGGGGTTAAAGAACACGACGCCATTTAACGCCATACCGATGGGCCCCATCGGGAGACTTGTCACGTGCTGGCTCAGCTTCGGTTCCAGCGGGTAACGGAACCGAAAATTCTGCACCCGGATTGTATTCGGGTTGCCACTGTTGGGAAAATTGGCGGTAGGGTGATTCGGAAACCCCTGGCTTTCAACGATCAGGCAGGATTCGTCGTGGCTGACGCGGACCTCGTCGATTCCGTCCTGATTTGAATCACTCATATGATACGAGAACAGGTCGACGAAACGTTCTCCGTCACGATAAAGATAGATCGGGCGCCGCCCCTCACGCAGATACCACCGGCCACCGATGGGCTTTAAGCCAGCCGGGGTCTCTGGCACCGCCGCTGCTAATTTGACTTGAGTCTCTGCGGGATGGGATGCGAAGACGATCAGGCACAAGGCTAAACCATAGACCAGGCTACTGGAACAGTTTCGCCAGGCTCGGCCAACTTGTAAGGCGGGCATAAAATCGGCTCTCCGAAACGTGGCAGACTATTCGACCAGGAATACAGAAAGTCCCCCGCCAGAACCCGCTGGCAGGGGACCGCAGGCTCAAATTCGCTTTGACTTACTCGCTTTGCGGGCGTCCCTCGCCATCGGGTCGACGCGGACGTGGAGGTCGATCGCCACCTTCCCCGGGCCGGCCACCGGGCCCCGCACCACGACCCCCTGGGCCGCCAGGACCTCGGTGGGGCGGTTCGCCTGGACCACGCTGCAACAGATCCTCGAACTGCGTCTTCTGCTCCGGAGTCAGGATCTTCGTCAGTTTGTCTTTAACGTCGCTCTCCAGTGCCTCGATCTGCTTTTTCTGATCGTCCGTCAGGGAAATCTCGTCGCGAACGAATGGCGGCAGCACGTGACCAAGCTCGGGGGGCTTGCCGTGTCGCGGGGGGCCATGATCATCGCGGGGGCCGCCAGGCCCTCCGGGACCACCTGGGCCGCGTTCGCCACGAGGTCCGTCATCGGGACCTCGACCTGGTCCGCGTCCACGACCAGGGCCACGTTCTTCGTCGTCAGGGCCACCGGGCCCACCTGGGCCGCGTGGTCCGCGACCACCAGGTCCACCCTCTCCTCCCGGATGTGGGGGACGAGTCTCCTCGCGGGAAAGCGCGCCGTCCTTATCCTTGTCCAGCTTCAACAAGCTCGTTGCCGCTTCTTTGATTTCATCGGCCGAGAGTTCACCGTCTCCATCCAGGTCCAGCGCCTGGATGATCGGCGGAGGGGGAGGACGAACTCCGTGCGGCCCGCCACCAGGTGGCCCGCCGCCGTCCCGGCGATCGCCGCGTGGCGGACGACCATCTTCGCGCGGCCCCGGGGGCTGTGACCGCACGTGATCGACCAGCAGCACACCAGCTGCTAGCACGAGTAATCCCGCAATAACTACGCTTCGCATCGTATTGTTCCTCTGAATTAACGGAAGCTCGATCGTGGAAACCGCAGACGTGGCGATTCTTATCCCGCGACCTGCCAACCTGGCCCAGAACAGTCAGCCTGGAAGATCGGTGACCACGAGGGATGATGATGTAGTTTAGGCAAGTCAACCTGAAGCCTGGATTAAGCCTGCGGATTTTCCTCAGGTTCCTGATCAAGCTCTGCATGCGGACCTCAGAAAAAACACAAAAAGCCTGCGTCGAACGGCATTCGACGCAGGCTTTGGCAGCTCCAAAGTAACGCTAAAAAAACTCTGTTGCAGTTCGCAACCGGTTTCGTCACGCGTTCTGCTTCACTGGCTATTTTTTGAACAACGCGTGGTTCGAATCACCACGCGACAGCAAATAGGCCAGCAGATCGTAGACTTCATTCTCGTTCAGTTCCTTCAGCAAATCCTTAGGCATAACGGACACCAAAGAGGGAACAGTCTCCTCAATGTCTGTTTTCTTAACGATTTCGACCTTCGTCGAATCTTCCGGACTGACCAGAATCGTGATGTCGTCTTTCGTCTCGGAGACGATCTTGCCGGTGAAAACTTTGCCGCCGGTCGTCGTAACGACTGCAGCGCGGTATTGATCCGAAACTACTTTGCTCGGATCCACAATTGCCTCAGCCAGATCCTTCAACTGAAAACGGCCCGCCGCTTGAGACAAATCGGGGCCCGTCGCACCACCGTCCCCGAAGAAGCGGTGGCAAACGACACAGCGTGCGGCCCCGAACATCTTCTGACCATTCTTGAAATCGCGATCCTTCAGCTTCTCTGCCGCCCCGGCGACGATTTCGTCCAGCGTATATTCCTTACCCGGACCAGCAGCCTTCGGCAATTCCTTCGGAACGAAAGGCTTCCGTAAGCCCAGCGCTTCAATCGCCAGTCGCTCAGCATCGGTCGCATTATCAAAAGCATCTCTTTCCAGATTGTTGATAAACCCCTGGAAGCTCGCCCCGCCACTCTTGGTGCGAGAGTCGGCCAGATACGCGAAATACGCCTTTCGCAGGTCCATCGTCCAGCCGGCCTTGGCATTTCGAAGTACGAACGCATAGTGGAACTTCTGCGGATCGGCAGAGTTCTTCAACACGCTCGCCACAGTGCCGCCATAGCCCTTATTTCGGGCCAGCAGGTCTGACATTTCTTCTGCGGTCCGTTCGGGCGACGGCAGCTCGATCAACTTGATCGTCTTGGCGACGACGGTCGGCGATTGAAGATAAATCAGCATCGAACTCAATTCACGATTCACGTTGGGCAGTTCGGACGGATAGAACCCGTCGAGTTTCGCGATGAACCGGGCCGCGGTTTCCGGTGACGGTTCACCCATCCGCAAAAAGACCAGTGACAGGGCACGCAGATATCCGAGCTGCTGGATTTCCGGCAGGACTTTGAAATCAACCTTACCGAGGGCTTCCAGCAGTTGTGGCTGCAAGGACTTGTCGCCCTGATGGGCGAGAGCCACAGAGCCTTCGATCAAAGCCAGGGGGTTGGTCTCGGTCAGAACCCGGCTCTGCCACAGTTCCGCCTTCTGGTTTTCTAACGCGACCCGCGCGGCATAACGCACGAAACGATCAGGATTTGACAGATAGGGGTAAACGAACTCCACTGCCTTCGCCCCGTCGGCTACGGGCTGATGATATTCTTCGATCTGTCGACGCACGGCGCGCTGTTCGGCGAATTTCGCGTCATGTGCATCAACTGGTTCGGTCGACTGCTTGCCGACATAGGTCACCCGAAACAATTCCGACTGGGCGCCGCGACCACCAACAGTGAAGTACATGGCGCCATCTGGACCGATCGCATTATCGGTGAGGGGCAGGGGAGTGCGCGAGACAAACTCCTCTTTCACGGCTTTATAAGTCGCACCTGCGGGCTCGATATGAATCGCGTACATCGTGCCGAAGGTCCAGTCACAGATAAACAATGCCTTCTGATACTTGGCGGGGAATCTGGCTCCGTACCCAAACACGACGCCCACTGGTGAGCCCGGTCCGATATCAACCGCTGCGGGCAGGCTGTCGATGTAATAGGCCGGCCATTTGCCAGTTCCACTGCGCCATCCCAGTTCACTGCCGCTGGTGGCATGATTCACACGTGTCGGGCGATACCAGGGGGTTCCATAGTCCCACTCCATATCCGCATCGTAAACAAACATTTCGCCATCCGCGTTGAACGCGAAATCGAACTGGTTGCGATACCCCGTGCTGACAATTTCCCAGGTCTTACCGTCGGGATCAGTTTTAGCCACCCAGCCACCAGGAGCCAGGATCCCACGGGCATGGCCGTTGGCATCCCATTGGCGCGGCAACAAATGGTCTTCGCTCCAATTGGTGGGCAGGCGACTGGCATCAATCTTCTCCGGCGGCCGGGTGTGATTGCCACACACGACATAGATTGATTTTCCGTCTGGTGATAAGCGAAGCGAGTGCGGGCCGTGTTCGCCACCACCGTTAAATTTCGTCAGTAGCACGACTTCGTCATATTGATCGTCGCCATCAGTATCCTTGGCACGATAGAAGCCACTTCCCGGACCTCCATTCACCGAGATATACAGGGCATCAAACGCGTACAACATGCCTTGGGCCGCAGAAATCTTCACATCCAGGCGCTCAACCTTCACCGGATCCTGACTGCCGATTGCCGGCAACGTGATCCGGCAAAGCCCCTTGTCACCTTGATCGCTGGCCAGCAGTCGCCCCTTGTTGTCGAAGGTGATGCAGACCCAGGAACCGAGTTCTTCCTTGGGAACAGTAAAGAGTCGCTCGACTTGAAACCCCGGGAGCAGATTGAACAAGTTGCTCGCGGATGCAGCCCCTTCCACTGTCGACTTGGCAAACGTGTCACCGTACGGAGCATCGCCAAGCTTACCGACGACTCGGACATCTGCAAATTCGGTCGAGTCCAACTTGGCGGCCGACTTCCAGCTGGCGTCGGTAACGACGTACTGGGTCTGGCCATTCTCTCCAGTCAGTGCGAGCTTCAAGATAAACGCCGCCGGCCCCCCTTCGTTGGTTACCTGGGCCTGGATCAGGTTCTCGCCCGCTTTGACATGACTGGTGACGTCGACCTCGGTCGCAGCCGCCCAATCGTCATTGCCCAGCACCTTCGTCCCGTTGATCCACACCGTGCAGGAATTGTCAGCTGCAGCTTTCAACCGCGTGATCTTCGCTGGTCCGGTGAACTTGGATTGAAGCACATAATTTTGTTTGCTGTCAGCCCCCCAGATCCAGTTCGCAGTCGGCCCCTGATCGAAAACCGCATTACTGATCCCCGGCTTCACGACCGCTGGCGGCGCAACGTCTTCCGCCCCCTGCCGTGCTGGCAGGACCTCAGGCTGTTGCGTGAATACTTTCTGCGGGTCGGCACTCCATGCCATCGACGTCGACAACAATAACGCTGCGCCGCCGGTTATTCGGACCAGGCGGGCAAACCAGTCAAGACTAAAGCGCATAACAATCCTTTATTTCCCTGGTAGTAGAAGATAATCTGCAGAGGATTTTCGTCAGATCGAGACCGATGTCGAGCGTCTATTCTGAAGACTGGCCGCCGTGGACTCAAGCCTCGGGGAAATTCTGGTTCGCGGCGCGCAGGCCCGCCATGCCGGCTCACTGGCACTTCGAGCTTGCGTGGTGAACTGGGTGCGTAAAGAAAAAATCAGAGCGCGGCCACGTTACGCGGGCCAGGGGCGGCGGGCTTGACAACGGTTGCGGGGCGAACTTTTTGTTCAGCGGCAGTGAGCAACACGATTTGTTCCAAAGCCCGCAGAACTTCTGGCAGATGATTGCCATGCAAACCACCATTAAGTTCCCGCAAGGCCGTGCCCGGAGTCTGAATTTCGATCGAATTCTGCCCGAACACCAGCCGATCGTAGGTCCGTGCAGTGCGAATGATCTGCGCGCCGATCGGCGGACTTGAACTCCCCTCTGCGGACACATTCAGTTCGGAACTCAGGACGGCATCATCAAACTGGCGCAGGAGTGGCAGAGTACCGCTGATCACCTCCCCCAGCGACTGCACCAGATCTGCCCCTTTAAACGTTGATTCGCTGGATCTGGAATTCGCGCCGTCCATATCGCCGACCGCTTTCCGCATCACCCGCACCGTGATCTCAATATCCGCCATCTCCTGGAGAAGCGCAGCGACCCGGATATCATCGAGATCGCGTGAGCTCAGATGCAACTGCGCCCCGATTCGCTGGCTCAATTCGGCAATGCGTGCCGGCCGATCCTTCAATTGAGGATGAGCGCCGTGAAGATAACTTGAGAGGACTTCGATCACTCCAAGACAGGCAGCGTGCAATTCACTGGTTTGCGTTGCGCGTTCGTCACTCAGCGTGCCGGCAAGTATCGTGGCGAGTCCCAGCACTCCCCCCCAGATGGTAATGGCCAATGCACTTGTCAGCGGTGAACGGAACGCGGCAAACTGAGAAAAATCCTGGGCAGCGATCATTGTGACAAGCACGACGCTCAACAGGGCCAGCACTCCCGCCCGGTAACGCCCCAGAAAGAATGCACCGAGCAGTACCGGCAAAAAGAATAGATTCAAGACAACCATCTTGACGCCGGGGATCTGATACATCAGGCATGCCAGCCCGACAATGATGATGATCAGTGACAATTCCAGTGGGAGGTCATTCTTCTGCTTGACTGACACAATCACGCCCCGCCATAGGTTTCTGGAAAGTCCGGATTGCTGGTCGCGGCAGTCGTCACGAGTTCGTTACTCGGGTGACACAATTCTTCACTGGAGGTGATTCGAGTCAGGATCTCTTCCTGTTCGGGGGTCATCACGGCCGCACCGCCGGCAATCGCGTGCTCCGCGGCAGCAAAGCTGTCTGACATCTCTTGAGCACACTTCTGGAACTCGGCTTCGATTTCCAGGAAGACTTCGACAATGTGTGGGTCAAACTGCGAACCTGCGCCTTCGCGAATGATCCGGACACATTTATCGTGTCGAAACGGCTCTTTATAGACCCGTCGCACCGACAAGGCGTCATACACGTCGGCGACAGCGATGATCCGTGCCGCCAATGGAATTTCTTCGCCTGCGAGACCATTGGGATAGCCGCAGCCATCCCAGCGTTCATGGTGATACAGCGCGATCTCGCGCGCCATCTCGAGGAAATTGGACGCCCCCAGCCGGCTCTCGATCTGTTCGATACAGTCGCCGCCCAGCAGTGTGTGTTGCTGAATCTTCGCCCGTTCGGCTTCCGACAACCGCCCCGGTTTCAGCAGTACGGAATCTTCCACACCCACTTTGCCAATATCGTGCAGGGCGGAACTGATTCCGAGCAACTTGAGGAAGGTGGGGGTAATTCGTGTTGCGAACCGGGGATGACGCCGCATGGCTTGGGCCAGCTTCGTCGCATAATGAGCAATGCGTTCCAGATGCTGTCCCGTTTCTGGATCTCGCGATTCTGCCAGTTTCGCCAGCCCAAAAATCACCGCATCTCGGGTGCGAACCAGATCATGATTTTGCCGGGCGAACGCATTCGCATCAGATGCCCGCTGACGCTCGCGAATCGTATTCCAGCGGGAGGCGACCAGGAACGCGATCAATGCCTGTGAACAGAAGATCCAGACAAATGCGATCACCTTAACAACCACCACCGGCGAGAACTCGGCCAGTAATACATCGGCCGCAGCATCCCCGTTTTCCAGGTCAGGTGACACACTTCCGCGGACTGCAGTCTCGTCGGAGGGAGCCCATCGGCTGGCAGAATCGAGCAGTTTCTGCTCCAGCCACAGGCCGACAGCGAGCGTTAAAGCCTGACCTGCCAAAGCTGCCAGAAACAGCAGGTGCAAGTCGGCCTTGCCTCGATCTGAGCGAAATATTGCCGGCAAGAAGCTCATTTTGACCTATATCGTGTACGCAGGACGCATCATTGAATTTAGTTTGCAATTCCCAATGGGTTGAGATGATTCTCCCCAAAACCAGGCCCCCTTCCCGTACGATTCTGCGGAACATGACGGCTGGTTGATTTATTTGGAATATGACGACGGCCACTTTGATCCGCAGTTTGGCGCCGCTTCTCGTTAGGTGCGACACTTCGTGGCCGTCAACTGGAAACTCAGCGGCGTTTTGCCATAAGATTGGCGGGACCCGCACGGAGCCCCCCGCTTGAGCGCCCTCGACTCAGAATCATCCCCCGCCCCCGACGCACCTCGGACCAGCCCGGCCTTGGCTCAGTCCGAGTTTCACGGCTATGACCGGATCTTCTGGCTGGCTTATTTGTCGAATGGCCTGATCACCATGGCCAATGCGGCGATGGTCCGGTACGCCGACTTCGTTAACGTCGTCGGAGGGGAAGAACGTCAACTGGGGCTGATCGTCGGGTTTGGCATGATCGGCAGTATCATAATCCGCCTGGCACAGGGTGAGGCGATCGACCGCTACGGCGCGGCACGCGTGTGGCTGTGGTCCAGCTTACTGTACTCCATCGCCATGATGCTCCATTTGACCGTGACTACGGCCTATGGAGCCGAGATTTTCCTGATCCGCCTGATGATGCAGGCCAGTCTTGCAGGCTTCTCAGGTTCGTC
>CAZQUW010000031.1:9574-14809 GCA_964596215.1 uncultured Planctomicrobium sp.
TTTTCCTGATCCGCCTGATGATGCAGGCCAGTCTTGCAGGCTTCTCAGGTTCGTCGATCACCTTTGTCGCGTTAAGAGTCCCACCGCTACGCATGGCCGAGATGGTTGGTGCCCTGGGGACGTCGGGCTTTGTGGGTATCATGCTGGGGCCACTGCTGGGTGACTGGCTCGCGAGTGGCGGGGCCGGCCGCGACGTTGTCGTCGACCGCCTGTTCTTGATTGCTTCCACGCTGGCCATTTTTTCCACTGCAGTGACGTGGTTTGTGACCAGCGATGCGCCACCGCCAGTCCACCGCCGACGCCCACAACTGTGGCACGTAGTCAGGCGTTATCATCCATTGATTATTTCGATTACGGCCGCGGCCATGGGGGCCGGGTTTTCCATCCCCATGACATTCTTGCGACCATTTGCGGTCGAAGCTCATCTCAACAATGTCGGGCTGTTCTTCGTCGTCTATGCCTGCGTCGCGTTTGCCGCCCGGGTCGCCACCGCTTCGCACTTTTCGCGATTGGGGAACCGGCTGTGGATCATCGTCGGCCTGTCGCTGATGACCATCAGCTTCCTCTGCTACATCCCCGTTACGCAGACCTGGCATCTGATCTTTCCAGGGGCGATCGCAGGCGTCGCCCATGCGTTGCTGTTTCCGTCTGTCATGGCGGCTGGCACGGCGGCATTTCCCCGGCGATACCTCGGAATCGCCACCTCGCTGATTCTGGCGACCTTTGACATTGGCGTGTTCCTGGGCGCGCCGCTCATCGGGGCCTTCATCCGGGAAGCCAAGCACCACACGACCGCAGCTTATCCCATTACGTTCGCAGCAACGTCAGTCGCGATTGGCTGCGTGACGGTGCTGTTCTGCTGCAGTTCTGTCGGGCGCCCGAAATAGAGTGCCATCCCGCGCGTCACTTCCTGCATGCCGCACGATCAGATGATTTCCTTGATCGGTTCGACGTGCTCCACACCCACCAGTTTCTGATCCAGGCCCCCGTAAAAATAGGCCAGCCGATTCGGATCCAATCCCATCTGATTCAGAATCGTTGCGTGCAAACGCTTCACATGCGTCGGATGTTCGACCGCAGCAGATCCCAGCTCATCAGTCGCACCGAAGCTCTGGCCTCCCTTGATTCCGCCCCCGGCCATCCACATGGTGAAACCGTAGGCGTTGTGATCGCGTCCGGTCCCTTCCGCATACTCCGCGGTTGGCTGACGACCGAATTCGCCACCCCACACGATCAGCGTCTGATCCAGTAAGCCCCGCTGCTTGAGATCCTGAATCAACCCGGCAATTGGCTTGTCAGTATTGCCCGCATGGTAGCTGTGATTTTTATAGAGATCGCCATGAGCATCCCAGTTGGAATCATTGTGATTGCCACCCGAGTACAGCTGAATAAACCGCACTCCACGCTCCACCAGCCGCCGGGCCAGCAGGCAACGTTTACCAAAGTCCTGCGTCCGGGGATCGTCGAGACCATACAGCTTCTGCGTGGCGGCACTCTCCTGATTCAAGTCAACTGCTTCCGGTGCCGACTGCTGCATCTTGTAGGCCAGTTCATAGCTGGCGACACGTGCCGCCAGTTCGCTGTTCTCCTCACGTACCGCCAGATGCTGATGATTCTCCAACTGCAGCGCATCGAGCAATTCCCGCTGCATGTCACGAGTCATCCCATTGGGTAAGTTCAGGTCAATAACTGCGGCACCCTTGGACCGCATGATAGTTCCCTGGTACGTGGCCGGCATGTAACCGCTCGACCAGTTCTTCGCTCCACTGATCGGGCCACCCGTCGGATCCAGCATCACGACAAAGCCGGGTAGATTCTCGTTCTCACTGCCCAAACCGTAGTTCACCCAGGAACCCAACGCTGGACTGCCGCTCAGGATTTTCCCCGAGTTCATCTGCAGCATCGCTGAACCGTGAATCGGCGAATCAGCCGTCATCGACTTCAGGAAAGCGATGTCATCAACGCAGTGGGACAGATGGGGAAACAGCTCCGAGACCCATTGTCCGGATTTGCCATATTGCTTGAACTTCCACTTCGGGCCAACAACTCGGCCTTCATTCTTTTCGCCGCCGCGCCCCTTTGTCTTTACGGGGATCGTCTTGCCGTCGAGCTCAAACAATTTTGGCTTGTAGTCGAACGTATCGACCTGGCTGGGCCCCCCATACATGAAGAGAAAGATCACACTCTTCGCCTTGCCGGGAAAGTGTGCGGGCTTCGGTGCGAGCGGATTCACAAACTTGTGTGCGGACTCAGCTGCCAGCGCGGACGAGCCAAAGTACCCGTCGTTGGACAGCAGGCCCGTCAAAGCCACCGAAGTAAATCCAGCGCCCGCTTCCCACAGGAATTCGCGGCGTGTCCGACCGCAAAACCCACTGGAGCCAAAGGTGAAATTCGACATGGCTTTCGTCCTCATTTAATCCACTCGGATGCACGGAGATTGCCGCTGATCGCTCCGCGATCAACTGCGTTCGCAGTTACGCGATTTTCAATTCCAAGCAACCGTTATTTGTGATTTCAACCTATCGCCGCGAAAACGTTTGATCGCAGAGCGATCAACGACAATCCTCAGTCCAGATAAACAAATTCGTTCAAATTATAAACCAGCAAACAGTAGAACTTCAGTGCCTGATCGGCATCCAGGTGATGCTTTTCACGCAAAGATTTTAACAACTTAAGCCCCCGTTCTACGCTGGCCATATCGGGTTCGCGACTCAGGGCGAATCTTAAAGACAGGCGCACTTGCTGTTCGGGATCGCCTCCTGCTTCCTGCTTCACTCGGCGTGCAAATTCAGCCGCCTGGCGATTCAGGAACTCGCCATTCAGCATGCCCAGTGCCTGGGTCGGCTGGGTCGTCGCGAAACGTGCGGCGCAGCTGCTGTCGGTATCTGCAAAGTCAAAGTCCGCCAGCAACGGGGTGATCAGCGAACGTTTCACGTGGATGTACACACTGCGTCGCGCCTGCTCGTCAGGCGACGACTTGCCCCAGCCCGATCCCGGCGACGATTGGCCGGCCAGCACCTCGGCCGAAATCTCCGGATAGAAACCTGGACCGAACATCTTCAAATTCAAAGTGCCGTTGACCGCGTGAATGGTATCTCGCAATTCCTCGGCACTCAGCCGGCGCATCTCAAACCGCGAGAACAGGTCATTGCCAGGATCTTTCTCTAAGGCCAACTTGCTCGGCCGCGAAGACATGCGGTAGGTGCTCGACAACATGATCGTTTTGTGTAACGCCTTCATGTGCCAGCCATGATTGATGAACTCGGCAGCGAGCCAATCCAGCAACTCAGGATGGGTTGGCAGGTCCCCCAATTGACCAAAGTTATTCGGTGAGCGTACCAAGCCCCGGCCAAAATGATGCTGCCAGATGCGATTCACCATGACGCGTGACGTCATGCGGTTCTCGGATGCTGCCACCCAGTTCGCCAATGCCAGTCGGCGGCCAGAAGTTCTGGCTCCAGGAGCAGGGGACGGGATCACCGCAGTTCCGCCTCCCAGGATCGACAGAAATCCGGGTTCCACCTGCTCTCGCTGGGAGGTCGGATTACCGCGATATAGCACAAACGTTTCAGGGGCATGCGGACCGATTTCCGAAACACTCAGCGCAAATTCTGCCGGCACCCGCTCGTTCTTCAATTGCTCCATTTGAGCCAACAGGCGCTGGTATTCGCGATACTTTTCGTCACCCAACAGTTTCGCACCGAGGCTCTTCAGTTGCTCCGCCAGATTGCGTGTCGTACCGTTCTTGCGGATCGGTGTCAGTGGCCGGCCTTCGAATCCCGGCCCTGACCAGGCGACAGTCAGTCCCAAGCCGCCGACCCGCTGAAAATAATCCAACCGCACGGGAACGCGTCCCTGGCTCAAGTGCACGGTGGCCTGCTTGGGGCTGCCTTCCCCATGGATTCCGTCGTGGTCGATGATTCTCTTGCCATCCACCATCAGGCGCGAACCATCGTCGGAATCCAGCGAGAACTTATAGTCGCCATCGACTGGAACCTTCAGAAAACCCGTGAAAACGAAGCCGAAATCGGTTTCCCGCGATGCTGGTGAAATGTCGAATTTTCCCAACGGCAGCTTGGCGACCGTTTCAGCCTTCAGATTGTCGAAGTCGGGCAGACGGTCCCAGCGGTCTCGGTAGAAGCGATACTCGAGTTCGTCCAGATCGACCTGCCCAACCGGGCCGCCAATCCCCGGCTGCTGATCGTATTTGGCTCGAAACTCGGCTTCGATGCCCGACAGTGCGACCTGCGTCTGATTGCGTCTCGCTTCCAGATCCTGTTGACGCTGCGCGAACTGTTCGCGAGCCGGGTCGTTCTCAAAAATCTGTCGCTCCACATTCGGTCCACTTGTTCCATTCGGCGTAATTCCATGGAAGAACGCCAGCAGACTGTAGTAGTCCTTCTGCGGAATCGGATCGATCTTGTGATCATGGCACCGGGCGCAGTTGACGGTCAAACCAAGGAACACCTGCCCGGTCGTGGCGACCAAGTCATCCAGGACGTCGAACTTCGCCAGCAGCCGATCGGCCGGTTCGTCATCCCACAGACCGAGCCGGTAATACCCCGTGGCGATGATCGAGTCGTTCGTGACCTGCGGCAATTCGTCACCAGCCAACTGCTCACGCACAAATTGATCATACGGCTTGTCGTCGTTGAAGGCTCGAATCACGTAGTCGCGATAACGCCAGGAGTGCGGCTTATTGCCGTCGCGTTCAAAGCTATTGGTGTCGGCATAGCGCACCACATCGAGCCAATGCCGTCCCCAGCGTTCTCCGTAGCGGGGCGACTCAAGCAGTCGGTCAACCACGGCTTCAAAGGCCTTTGGCGAAGTATCCTGGACGAATGCTGCAACTTCAGATGTAGTGGGAGGTAAGCCGGTAAGATCAAAATACGCGCGGCGGATTAATGCGGACTTTTCAGCCGCTGGGGCCGGGGCGAGTGCGTGTTCTTCGAGCTTCGCGAGAATAAATGCATCGATCGGATTCGTCACCCAAGCCGCATTCTTGACGGCGGGCGGTACAACCTTCTGGGGCGCCCGAAATGCCCAATGTTCTTCCCACTGTGCCCCGTCAGCAATCCAGCGACGCAGAATTTCAATCTGCTCCGCGGACAACGGCTTCCCTTCCGGAGGCATGCGTTCCCCGTCATCGGTCGAAGCCACCCTCCGCAGCAACTCGCTTCGATCCAGCTTTCCAGGAACCACGGCGTGCTCGCCCGACGGCAATTCGGCCAACAC
>CAZQUW010000031.1:14909-33500 GCA_964596215.1 uncultured Planctomicrobium sp.
GATCCAGCTTTCCAGGAACCACGGCGTGCTCGCCCGACGGCAATTCGGCCAACACCGCTTCGCGATGGTTCAATCGCAGACCCGCTTCGGACTTATCGGGACCGTGGCAGGAGAAACAGCGTTTCGCCAGGATCGGCTGCACTTCACGTGCGAAATCCACTTTCCGTGGAGCAGGGGGGCTGTCGAGCTGTTGAGCGCCGGCCAGGACAGGCATCAGCCCTAAAAGTGCGGTGATCCGAACCAATAGCCGGACCAATCGAACGTGAAACTTCGCGGGAACAGTCTGAAGCATATCGCATTCCTCAAGTATGCCGCTAACTCGCACTTTCAAAGCGTCGAGCAGGCGAACCCCTGATTATACCACCGCCATGCGTGGCACTCCAACAACATGTGATCGATCAGCAGTGGGGCAGTGGGGCAGTGCCTTCAAACGAGGTAGAAACGCCCGATGGCGTCAGATTTGCGAACATTGGGCTGGCCGGAGTCTCGCCTGCGGACCGCCGCCGTGTCAGGTTGATCAGTAGCCGGAAAACCGACTATTGAGCGGCACCACGAAAGCATCAACAAGTGCCACGACAACGATGCAATCCGATGCGGTACAAGCCTCGGCAGATGTAAATGGATGCAGAATTGGGGGTAACACAGGTTTCAAACTGAAGCCAAAACTACCCATCCCCCCAAACACGCATTTACAGACGTCAATTTCCGTCATTTTTTGGGGAAGGGGCTTCCTTTAAGAACCAGATCGAGGTATATTGTCAAATCGAATAGTTGTAATTCCGGCAAGGTTTCGTATCACACCCCTAAGGGCCTCCTACCTAACTGGCCCAACGGTAAGTCCAGCAGTACCTGACGCGTTCGATCATACTGCGCATGTGGTCAAGGCATTTATTGCCCGGGACAACCCGCCCTTAACACGGCAGAGCCAGTGATGGCTCATCTGTCTCAACCTGCACGGTATGTTCGTTGACGTCCCTTTTTTAGGCTCAGGTAAACTGCTGCATGTCTCAAATTCCGTCTGTCCAGAATTCGTCCGATGAAGTCCCCGTTGTCACTGCTCCGACCGTCCAAAGTTCTGCTGAGCAACTGCTCCCCGCGACCTTTGCCGAGTTGAACCTCAGCGAAGGGATTATGAAGGCGCTGGAAAGCTCGGGGTACACGACCCCGACTCCGATTCAAGCCCGTACAATTCCCTTGTTGCTGCAAGGTCGTGATGTCCTGGGGCAAGCCCAGACCGGCACCGGCAAGACCGCGGCCTTTGCGATCCCGATGCTCGAGCGGATCGATATCAGCAAGAAGCATCCCCAGGTTCTCGTCCTGACGCCGACTCGTGAGTTGGCCATTCAGGTTGCAGAGGCGTTCGAACGCTACGCTGCCGGCATGCCCGGTTTGCGTGCGGTCGCCATTTATGGTGGACAGGACTATCAAGTCCAATTCCGCCAGCTGGATCGTGGCGTCCACGTAATTGTCGGTACTCCCGGCCGTGTCATGGACCATATGCGCCGCGGTTCGCTGAAGCTGGACGGCCTGCGCGGCCTGATCCTCGACGAAGCGGACGAGATGCTCAATATGGGCTTCGCCGAAGACGTCGAATGGGTGCTGACTCAATCACCCGCTGACCGCCAGATTGCGTTGTTTTCCGCCACGATGCCCGATCAGATCCGTCGGATCGCTCAGCAACATCTGCGTGAACCCGTCCAGATCACGATCAAGCAGAAAACGGCAACAGCGGACACGATTCGTCAGCGCTTTGTGATTGCTGCGCCGCACCAGAAAGAAGCCGCCCTGGGTCGCATTCTGGAAGCCGAGCCCATTGATGGCGTGATCGTCTTCGTGAAGATGAAGAGCACGACCGAACCGCTGGCTGACTTTTTGAATTCCTGCGGTTACCGCGCGGGTGCATTAAGTGGCGACGTCGCCCAGAAGCAGCGCGAACGCATCGTGGCGAATCTGAAGGCCGGCAAGCTGGATGTGGTCGTAGCGACCGATGTGGCGGCCCGCGGACTGGATGTGCAACGCGTCAGCCATGTCATCAATTATGATCTGCCGTTTGATGATGAAGCCTACGTCCATCGTATCGGCCGCACCGGCCGTGCGGGACGCAGTGGTGAAGCCATTCTCTTCGTTCATCCGCGTGAACGTCATCTGTTGAAACGGCTCGAACGGGCGACTCGTCAGCCGATTGAACCGATGGACTTGCCCTCCAACGAAGCCATCAACGAACAGCGGGTTTCCAAGTATTACGAAAAGATCACCGCCGCTCTGGCCCATCCGGACTTGGATCGCTTCGCGGCGATCGTTGAAAAGTACCGAGCTGAACGTGACCTGCCGATCGAGAAGATTGCAGCGGCCCTGGCCGTGCTGGGAAATGGCGATACCCCGTTGTTGCTGACCGACAATCTCAAGCAACACGATTTCGCCGATTCGCGTTCAGACTCGCGAAATGATGGTCCACGTTCGCGCGATGGCCGCTCCATCGAAGGGGGCGAACGTCGCCGGAGCGGACCGCGTTCGGACGAAGGCATGGAAACATTCCGCATCGAAGTCGGTCGTGTCAATCAGGTCAATCCGGGCAATATCGTGGGAGCAATTATCAACGAAACTGGTCTCGAAATGGCCCACATCGGCCGGATCGAGATCTTCGATGAGTTCAGTACCGTAGATCTGCCGGAAGGTATGCCGAAGGAAATCTTCAACGCATTGAAAAAGGTTTGGGTCATGGGACGCAAACTGAATATCACGCGCGTCGAAGCTCCTCGCTTCCCCGAGGGTGGCCGGCGATTTGATCGTGATCGCGTGGTGAACAAGCCACGCCGCGATAAATTTATCGCCAAGCCATAATTGATTATTGGGCGTCCCTGCGGTCCTTGGTGTCGTTTCCGTGCCTTGAATTCAGAGGTAGCGGCGGGACACCAAGGATCGCAGGGATTTGCCGTTTAATCGAGATGAATAATCCCACGCTGCAGGCCGATCGTCACCGCCCGGGTGCGATCAGTCGCGTTCAATTTCGCGAGAATGTTCTGCACGTGAATCTTCACCGTGCCGTTCGCGGTCCCTAATTTTGCTGCGATTTCCTTGTTGGCCAATCCCTGCGCAACCAGTGCCAGCACTTCCACTTCACGTGGAGTAAGGGCCACCTGGGGAAAGTATTCGGCGATGCGCTCGGCGACTTCCTGCGACATCAACTTCTGCCCGGCATCAACCTTGCGAATCGCGTTCAGCACCTCGGTGTGAACCATCTCCTTGAGTAGATAGCCCCGCACTCCTGCTTCCAGTGCCCGATAAATGTCCTGATCGCCATCGAAGCTCGTCAAGGCGATAATTTTGGCTTCGGGAAATTCGCCGCGAATGATCTTTACCGCTCCGATACCATCGAGCTCCGGCATGCGCAGGTCCATCAATGTCACATCCGGTTGATGCTGACGGAACAACTCGACCGCGTCCCGGCCATTGCCCGCTTCCGCGACGAGTTCGATATCGGCCTCGTTTGCCAGGATCGCGACAATACCTTTACGCACCAGGGGGTGGTCATCCACACAGAGTACGCGAATCGGTTTATCTTGCAGTGTATCGGTCATCGTGCGGACTCCACGGCGGACTGGTCAGAAGCCACAGGGGCTTTCAGATGCGCATCAATGGGGGAAGTCGCGTGGTGCGACAAACGTTGAGTCAAAGTCACTGTCGTGCCCTGCCGCGGCACGCTGCGCCAGGTGATATCCGCGCCGATTTGCGTAGCTCGTTCCCGCATGCCAATCAGTCCGTAATGACCGGGTTGAATATGTTCCAGATACTGGTCCATGTCGAAACCTGATCCGTCATCCTCAATGGAAATAGTGATCTTGTGCGGATTGGAAGTCATGGCCACCTCAATCAGACTTGCCCCCGCGTGCTTGATCGAATTGGAAATTGCTTCCTGCACGATCCGCAGAATGTTGTACTCGACGTCGGGACTGAACTGGGGGGAATTGGCCGCCAGCTTCAATCGCAGGCGAATGTCGCGGGTTTCGGTCAACTGCCGGGCGGCTTGCGCGATTGCTGCAGTGAGTCCTGACACCTCCCCTTGAGCATTCCGGAGTCCGGCAACCGAGCGTCGCGCTTCGCTGAGGCACGTTCCCGCATCGCGGATGACTTCGGTGAGCGTTTCACGTTCGGGCGACTGCCGCAACCGCGCGGCCAGTGCCTGCATTTGCATGGTCACACCCGAGAAGCCCTGGATCAGTGTGTCATGCAACTCGCGTGCAATCCGGCTGCGTTCGGCGAGAACCACCTGCAAATGTGACTTGATGTGATGAATGCGCTGGCGGTAGGCCAGCCATGCAATTGCGGCCAGTGCCACCACGATCAACGGAATGAACCAGCGCGTCTGATAGAAATAGGGTTCAAGGGTAAAGTCGACGGGGTGCGCGGCTTCGTTACCGGAACCGTCGGCATTGACTGCCTGGACGCGAAAGCGATAACTCCCCGGTGGCAGATTGGTGTAAAACGCTTCACGTCGGGCACCGGCCTCAATCCATTCTTTATCGAAGCCCTCCAACTTATAGCGGAAGGTGATGCGTGACGGAGATGCGAAACTGAGGGCCGTGTAATGAAAGTCGAAATTGGTACGCCCCGGTGGCAGACAGGTCATTTCCTGCGGACTGGTATCCTGACCATTTACCCGGACCTCTTCAATAACGATGGACGGCAGCGGCAGCTTGCGGCCGAGGCGTTTCGGATCGAGGACGATGATGCCACGAATCGTGGAAAACCAGACGCAGCCGTCCTGCATCTTCCAGATGGCAGGCTGAACCCCATCCTGGCATTCAATGGTGCGCAGGGCGTCGGTTGGACTGAAGGGGAAACTCGTCAGTCGTGTTATTTCACCTGCTGCGAACTTCTTCAAATCGGTTCGCGCGACAGAAAAGATGCCCCGGCTGCAGGCCATCCACAACCGTCCTTCATCATCGCCCGCAATACCGAAGATGTCGTCATCGTAGAGGCCATCTTTCACGGTGAATTGCGCGATCTTCTGGCCGTCAAACAACCCGAGTCCTCGGCCTCGGATGGCAGTCCACAGCAGGTTGTCGTGATCGAGATAGAACGCATCGATGTCGTGCGAAATTTGCTGAAAATCATTCAGCGGTTCGAGCTTTCGATCGGCCAGGCGGTAGAGTCCGCCCCCCTCGGTGGCCACTATCAAAGATTGATCCCGATAATTGATCAGCGCCTGCACCGGTTTGCGAATCACCGCGGGATCGCCTTCCGGGGGAACGAACTGCCCATCGCGGAACTCGGCCAGCCCAGCGGTTGTACCGGCCCACAAGGTGCCGGAATGATCTCGAGACAACGAGAGAATCACATTGGACGGCAACCCTTGTTCCATCGTGAAACTATCGACAAACTTGCTTTCCCGCATGCGACAGAGACCATGATCTGTGCCAATCCACAAGTGACCGTCGCCACCGTCGGCCAGGGACAGAACGGTGTTACTCAGCAGGCCATCCTGGGTCGTCGCGGCACTGGAAAACTGGCGACCGTCAAATCTTGCCAGCCCGGCCCCCAGGGTTCCCACCCAGACATTACCTGCCTGGTCCTGTAAGATGGGCCCGGTATCATTACTGGGCAGACCTTCGCTGACTGTGAAGGGCAGGGTGCGACGGTCGGCGAATTGGTTTAAACCATGCTTTGTGCCCACCCACAGGCTGCCTTCATGGTCTTCGCACAGCGTATAGACCGTGCTCTGCGAGAGACCGTCGCGCGTGCGAAAACTTTCGACATGGTCTCTCTGGATACGACTGAGACCATCCTTGGTCCCGACCCAGACGCTGCCATCGCGGGCTTGCGTCAGACAGTAAACCAGATCATTTGCCAGTCCATCAGCATTGGTAAAACAGCGTTCGTCCGTCCCCATCCGTCGAATCAGTCCGGCTGACGTTCCGATCCAGACGGTGTTGTCAGGACTCACCAGCAGAGCATTAATTTCTCCACGGACGGGAATCAATTTGGTGTCAATAGCCTGAAATGTTGAACCATTCCAATGACAAACATGCTGCCCCTCGGTAGCGATCCAGATCGCGCCGTCAGGTGCCTCGGCGAGTGCCCGGATGTCATTGGCCGGCAACCCCTGGGCAGTCTGATAAACGACGAATTTACCTTGCTGAAAACGCGCCAGCCCCTTATCAGTTCCCACCCACAATTCGCCGCGACGATCCACCAATAGACAGCGCACATGTTCAGAAGGGAGTCCCTCAGCCCGTCCCACGTACGTCGTGGTCCGCCCCTGCAGGCGGATCAGACCAGCGTCGTCGGTAGCGATCCACAGGTTATGATCCCGGTCTTCACAAAGGTCCTGAACCCAGCGTTTGCCCAGTTCCCGGCCAGTCTCGCACTGGACCGCAACAAATCGAACCCCATCAAATCGATAGAGTCCGGCCTGGGTTCCTAACCACAAATAACCATCGTGCGTCTGCCGAATCGATAAGATGGCGGCGCGCGGCAAACCTTGTTGAACCTGCCAGATTCTGAGCAACGCCTGTGTCAACGGCCGGTGCGGATCGAGCGCCCACGCTGGCCGTGCTGGTAGCCACAGAACGAGCAGCACCATCGCGATGGCGAACTGTCCCCAGTGATCTCCTCGGCGGAAATTCGATCGTACTATACACCGTCGCTGAAGCAGCATGTTCAAGTTCAAACACCTTTCGGGCTCGCTCTTAGACGAGTATCTCCCCGTTTAACTATAACCCGCCGCAGTCCACCCGGCGAGAACCTTGTGCCTGAGTTTCTGGTAGACGAAATTCGCGACGTGTTACTCCAGTTCGGTTCCCCCTCCGGTTCCCCCTCCGGTGCCTGCCCTGGAACGTCGCGATCAAGACGTCATGTTGATTCCGGGAACTGTTTGTAATCATGGCGTGATCCCCTCCAATATTCTTGTCCGTGCGATTTCACGATGACCGGGCGGGTACGGCTCCCCCTGCTCCATTTCAGCCTCGCGGAGATCGTGGCTAAAACTTGATGGGTACCACTACTGGTCCCTGTAGGATAGTATTCCCTGTGGCCTAATTCATTGTCACGTAAGGCCATATGCCGAATGGCAGACGTCCGGTTGCTGCCCGACATGGTCTCATGGGAAACGCAGAGATGCGTGTTTTTGATGAGCGCGATAACATATAAAGATTCAAGTTTGCGACTTGCCTGACTGTGACCGTCCCACCTGTTTGAATCTGTCCGTTGATTCCCACCGTTCGCAGCCTGCCAGCAATCCATCTTTTGAGGTTTTCAACAGATGATTACGAATACTCCAGTATTCCCTCCACAACCAGCGTCCGAGACTGTGAAAGGTCGCGCCGCGTCCGAACGCGCCGGGCCTGACCGAGTTTCCGGAAATAAACAACCGCAGCTCACCGCTCCTGCAGATCCCCCGGAATCATTACCCGAGCGGGGCGGGGGCATGTGGCTGATTGTCCTGCTGGTCGCGGCGGCCGCAACAGGCGGCGGATGGTTTTATCGAGATCACTGGTGGCCGCACGTCTCACCGTTGTTTGCGGCCAGCGCGCCGCCAGCTAAGCCACCCGCGCGCGTGATCCCGGTGGTCACTGCCATCGTGAAGAAACGTGATCTGGACCTTTATCTGAACGGCCTGGGAACGGTTACCGCGTTGAAAACGGTGACGATCCGCAGCCGCGTCGAAGGGGAACTCACCAAGGTCGCATTTACCGAAGGCCAGATGGTTCGTGAAGGTGATCTCCTCGCCGAAATTGACACGCGTCCATTCGAAGTCCAGAGGGATCAAGCGGCTGGACAGTTGGCACGGGACGAAGCGACTCTGAAGGCAGCAAAACTGACTTTGGCCCGCTACGAGCGTCTGGTGCCGACAAAATCGGTCACGGCGCAGGAAGTCGACGATCAGATCGCCCTCGTGCAACAGACCGAAGGCATCATCAAGACAGATAAGGCCATGGTCGCTAATGCCGAATTGCAGCTGACGTACTGTCGCATCGTCTCCCCCATTAATGGCCGGATTGGATTGCGACTCGTGGATGCAGGCAACATTGTCAGGGCGAACGATCCCAACGGCTTGGCCGTCATTAACCAACTGCAACCGATTGCCTTGATCTTTACAATCCCCCAGGACGAGATCCCCCGTGTCCAGAAGCGAATGAATGAGGGCCAGGAACTGGTTGTTGATGCCTATGATCGCGATTTTCGCACAAAACTGGCGGCGGGAAAATTGCTGGCGACAGACAACCAGGTCGATCCGGCGACCGGTACATTGCGTCTGAAGGCCATCATTGACCACGAAGATCATGCATTGTTTCCGAACCAGTTTGTTAATACGCGATTGCTGGTCGATACCAAACGCGATGCGATTGTCGTTCCGTCAGCGGCGGTGCAACGGGGACCCACTTCGACCTTCGTATACGTTGTGAAATCAGATGAAACAGTCGAGCTCCGTAACGTGACAATCGGTCCGGCAGAAGGAGCCGAGACTTCGATCGAATACGGCCTGCAACCGGGAGAAGTTGTGGTGACTGATGGCATCGACAAGTTGCAGCCGGGAGCCAAGGTCTCCACGCGCGATTCCAGGCCCAAGGGTGATGGTTCCGGCAGTCCGGCCGGGGGCTCCAATAAGGCTGCAGAAGGCGCGAGCCATTCCGATGGTCAGTCGAAGAGTCCGAAGGCCGCACGATGAATATCTCTCGTCCCTTCATTCTGCGGCCTGTCGCCACCGTGCTCTTCATGGTGGCGATCCTGCTGTCGGGAATGATCGCCTATCGACTGCTGCCCGTATCAGCCCTGCCGCAGGTCGACTACCCGACCATCCAGGTCCTCACGTTCTACCCCGGGGCCGGCCCCGACGTCATGGCGTCGTCGGTCACGGCACCACTTGAACGACAGTTTGGACAGGTCCCCGGCCTGACCCAGATGACCTCGACGAGTTCGGAGGGTTGTTCAGTCATCACGCTCCGTTTCGCTCTGGAATTGGATATTGATGTCGCCGCGCAGCAAGTGCAGTCCTCGATTAACGTGGCCTCAACTTTTCTGCCCCGCGATCTGCCCAACCCGCCGATTTATACCAAGACGAATCCCGCCGATGCCCCCATTCTAACGCTGGCCCTCTCCTCAAAGCAGCTTCCGCTGTCCAAGGTGGAGGACCTGGCAGACACGCGACTGGCTCAGAAGATTTCGCAATTAAGCGGGGTCGGGATGGTCAGCATCAGCGGCGGCCAGAAGCCGGCAATTCGCATCCAGGCCAACCCGACAGCCCTGTCGAATCTGGGACTCAATCTGGAAGACATACGAACAACAGTGGCCGCCGCCAATGTCAACCAGGCCAAAGGGAGTTTCGATGGCCGGCGTCAGGCATACACGATTGGGGCCAACGATCAGATTTTCACCAGCGAGCAGTATCGCAAACTGATCGTTGCCTATC
The DNA here is from genome assembly GCA_964596215.1 of uncultured Planctomicrobium sp. Classification (GTDB taxonomy): domain Bacteria; phylum Planctomycetota; class Planctomycetia; order Planctomycetales; family Planctomycetaceae; genus JAKFVC01. Next base: position 24,319 of record CAZQUW010000031.1, read on the forward strand.
GCAATGGAGCCCCGGTCCACCTGTCGGATGTCGCGGATGTTGTCGACGATGTGGAAAACATCCGCCAGGCCGCCTGGATGAACGATACACCGGCGGTCATCTTGAACATCCAGCGACAGCCCGGCGCCAACATCATCGAGGTCGTGGATCGAGTGAAGACTCTCCTGCCGCAGCTGCAGGATTCGCTGCCGGCGACTGTCTCGATCGCAATTCTGACCGACCGCACACTGACCATCCGGGCCTCGGTCGAAGATGTGCAATTCGAACTATTGCTGACGATCGCGCTCGTCGTATTTGTCATCTTCCTGTTCCTGCGCAATGTTTATGCAACGGTGATTCCCAGCGTGGCTGTCCCGCTGTCCCTGATCGGGACGTTTGCCGTGATGTACATGCTGGGCTACAGCTTGAATAATCTGACTCTGATGGCGTTGACCATTTCCACGGGCTTTGTCGTCGACGATGCCATCGTGATGATCGAAAACATCATGCGCTATCTCGAAGAGGGGGATTCGCCCCTGGAAGCCGCCCTGAAGGGGTCTGCGCAGATTGGCTTCACGATCATCTCCTTGAGCGTTTCGTTGATCGCCGTCTTGATCCCGTTGTTGTTCATGGGTGATATCGTCGGCCGTCTGTTCCGCGAGTTCGCAGTAACTCTCAGCGTGACGATCCTGGTCTCGGCAGTGGTCTCGTTGACACTGACACCGATGATGTGTGCGAAGTTACTGAAGCACATGGACCCCAACAAACACGGGCGGCTGTATCTCTTTTCGGAATACTGCTTCGAATCGACGATCTGGTTGTACGGCGAAACTCTGAAGTGGGTGCTGAAACATCAGACTTCGACCATGATCGTTTCACTGGTCACGCTACTTGCCACCGTTTATCTCTACGTGATCGTCCCCAAGGGCTTTTTCCCGGTGCAGGACACCGGCGTCATACTGGGAATTTCTGAAGCCCCCCAGAGCATCTCATTCGAAGCGATGTCACAGCGGCAGCTGGAGCTCAATCGAGCCATTCTGCAGGACCCCGCAGTCCTCAGTCTTTCGAGCTTTATCGGAATCGACGGGACGAATACGACGGTCAACAGCGGCCGCATCCAGATCAATCTGAAACCTCTGGAAGAACGCCATCTGAATGCGTCCGATGTCATTCGTCGCTTGCAGCCGCAATTGGAAAACGTCTCCGGAATTCGGCTGTTCATGCAGCCGGTGCAGGACCTGACCGTGGAGACACGCGTCAGCCGCACGCAGTATCAATACAGCCTGGAAGACCCCGACGCGGCGGAACTCGGCGAGTGGGCCCCGAAGTTTGTTGCCAAACTGCAGGAGTTACCACAATTGCGGGATGTGGCCACCGATCAGCAGAACGCCGGATTGCAGATGCGCGTGGTGATTGATCGCGACATGGCTTCGCGGCTGGGGGTGACGCCGCAGATGATTGACGATGCCTTGTACGACGGATTCGGGCAGCGGCAGATTTCGATCATGTTCACGCAGTTGAATCAATACCGCCTGGTGCTGGAAGTGAAGCCGAAATTCCGCAACGCGCCGCGCGATCTGAGCGAAATCTACATTCGCCCGCCCAATAGCGGCGTCGTTCCCTTAAGTACGTTTACGCAACTGGAAGAATCCACTGCCCCGTTAACGATCAATCATCAGGGGCAATTCCCGGTGGTCACTGTATCGTTCAATCTGGCTCCCAATGTTTCACTGGGCGAGGCCGTCGAGGCCATCGCCAAGGCCAAGGAAGAACTGGGGCTGCCACCGAGTGTCGTCGGTGGATTCCAGGGGACTGCCGAAGCATTTCAGGCCTCACTGAAGAACACACCGCTGCTGATTCTGGCGGCGCTGGTGACGGTGTATATCGTCCTCGGCGTCCTGTACGAAAGTTATATTCATCCCATTACGATCCTGTCGACACTCCCCTCGGCGGGAGTCGGTGCGCTCGTGGCACTGTTACTGTGTGGTCTCGATCTGAGCGTGATTGGGCTGATCGGCATTATTCTGCTGATTGGGATCGTGAAGAAGAATGCGATCATGATGATCGACTTTGCACTCGACGCACAACGCAATCAGAACAAGTCTCCCGGCGATGCAATTTTCGAAGCCTGCCTCCTCCGGTTCCGCCCCATCATGATGACGACCATGGCGGCCCTGCTCGGCGCCGTGCCACTCGCGATGGGGCATGGAACAGGCTCGGAACTGCGACGTCCGCTCGGTATTACCATTATTGGCGGATTGATTTTCAGCCAGCTCCTGACGCTCTATACGACGCCCGTGATTTACCTCTGGTTCGATCAGGTCGGCCAGTATCTCGGCATCCGGACCGAAGCGATCCATGCCTCTGACGAGGAGATTCTGCATCCTCCGACGGAGGGAATCGTATGAGTCTCTCGACACCTTTCATTCATCGGCCTGTCGGAACGACACTGCTGACGATTGCGATCACGCTGGCTGGGGCCTTGAGCTACACCATGTTACCGGTGTCGCCCCTGCCGCAGGTCGATTTTCCCACGATCCAAGTCAGCGCGAATCTGCCCGGCGCCAGCCCGGAAACCATGGCCTCGGCGGTGGCGACGCCGCTGGAGCGGCAGTTCGGACGGATTGCCGGAGTCACCGAAATGACCTCGGCGAGTTCGCTCGGTTCAACGTCCATTACGATGCAGTTCGATCTGGATCGCAACATCAATGCCGCGGCGCGCGATGTGCAAGCCGCGATCAACGCGGCCCGAGGCCAGTTGCCGGCGAACCTGCCGAACAATCCGTCATATCGTAAGGTGAATCCGGCAGACGCACCGATCATGATCCTGGCGGTGACTTCGGAGACTTACACGAAACCCCGAATGTATGACGTGGCAGCGACGATTCTGCAGCAGAAACTGGCCCAGGTGCAGGGGGTCGGGCAGGTCATGGTCGGGGGAGGTTCGGCACCTGCGGTGCGTGTTGATATCAATCCGACCATTCTCAATCACTTTGGAATTGGATTGGAAGATGTACGGATCGCGCTGGGTGCGGCGAACGCTAATCGGCCCAAGGGCAGCATCAGCGATGCCACTCGCACCTGGTCGCTGATGGCGACGGACCAGTTATTTACGGCCAGGGAGTATGCCCCGTTAATTGTGAAGTATCGCAACGGCGCCCCCGTTCGATTGCAGGATATTGGCACGGTAACCGATTCGGTCCAGGACATCCGTGCTTTCGGAATGGCGAACGGCAAACCCTCGATCTTGTTAATCATCTTTCGGCAGCCTGGCGCCAATATCATTGGTACGGTGGATCGTATTCGAGCTCTGTTGCCTCAACTCGAGGCGCAGATCCCGGCCGATATGAACTTGCACATTTCCCTGGACCGTACAGCCACCATTCGGGCGTCACTGGAAGATGTTCAGTTTACGCTGGTCCTTTCTGTCGGCCTGGTGATCCTGGTGGTATTTCTGTTCTTACGCGACTGGCGTGCCACCTTGATCCCCAGTGTGGCGGTGCCGGTGTCGCTGATCGCCACCTTCGGCATGATGTATCTCGCCGATTACAGCCTGGACAATCTCTCGTTGATGGCGTTAACCATCGCCACGGGCTTCGTGGTTGATGACGCCATCGTTGTGATCGAAAATATCGCCCGTCATCTGGAAGAGGGGCTCACTCCGCTACAAGCCTCGATCAAGGGGGCCCAGGAGATTGGTTTTACGGTCCTGTCGATCAGCATCTCCCTGGTGGCAGTGTTTATTCCGATTCTGCTGATGGGCGGAATCGTCGGCCGCCTGTTTCGCGAATTTGCCGTGACGCTGTCGGTGGCGATTGCCGTATCCCTGGTGGTGTCGCTTACGACAACCCCCATGATGTGCGCATACATGCTGAAGTCCAAGAAGGATCGCCGCCATGGACGAATCTACGAAGTGAGTGAGCGTTTTTTCGAATGGATCTTGAGCTGGTACGAGCACACGCTGCGAATCGTCCTGCGCCACCAGACACTGACGATGCTGATCACATTGTCGACCGTCGGTCTGACGGTCTACTTGTACGTGATTGTTCCCAAAGGTTTCTTTCCCCAGCAGGATACAGGCCGATTGACCGGCAGTCTGCAGGCCGACCAGGACACGTCATTCAAATCGATGGCCCGTTTACTGGAGACATTCGCAGCTGCGGTCAGTGAAGACCCCGCGGTATCGGGCGTGACGGCATCGATTGGAGGGATGGGAGGAGCCACAAACTCGGGGCGTATGTTTGTCTCACTGAAACCCCTGCACGAAAGACAGATTTCGGCAGACAAAGTCATCGCTCGAATTCGGGCCAGGGCGTCGAAAATTCCGGGGGCGATGTTATTACTCCAGGCGGTGCAGGATCTGCGAATCGGGGGGCGGGCCAGCAGTGCGCAATATCAGTACAGTCTGCGTGGAGACAGCCTGAATGAATTGAGCGATTGGAGTGGAAAGCTGTTACGAGAAATGCGCAAGATACCCGGTCTGGTCGATGTGAATACCGATCAACAGAACAGGGGCTTGCAGACTCGATTAGACATTGATCGCGTCATGGCCGCTCGGCTGGGCATTACATTAGCGACGATCGACAACACGTTGTACGATGCCTTCGGTCAACGACAGGTCTCCACCATTTACAAGTCCTTGAATCAATATCAAGTCGTGATGCAGGTCGAGGACAGCTTTTCGCAAAACCCGGATTCTTTGCGGCATATTTTTGTGCGTGGACAGAATGACGCCCAGATTCCGTTACGGACGCTCTATCGTCAGACATCCACCAATTCCGCACTGTCTGCCAATCACTCCGGACAATTTCCTTCAACCACGATTTCGTTCAATCTGTCACCCGGCACCTCACTGGGTGAAGTGGTGCCGAAGATCGAGCAGGCTTCGCGGCAACTGGGAATGCCCGAGAGCATTCAAGGCAAGTTTTCCGGCACAGCCCAGGCATTTCAGGACTCATTGAGTAACCAACCGCTGCTGATCCTGGCGGCCCTGGTGACGGTCTATATTGTGCTGGGAATGCTCTACGAGAGCTACATTCATCCGCTTACGATTCTCTCGACACTCCCCTCGGCTGGCGTCGGTGCCTTGCTGGCCTTGATGGTCTGCAAGACGGAACTGAATGTGATGGCCCTGATCGGGATTCTGCTGTTGATTGGCATTGTGAAGAAGAATGCGATCATGATGATTGACTTCGCGCTGGAGGCCGAACGTAATCACGGCAAATCCCCTGAGGACGCGATCTTCGAGGCGTGTATACTGCGTTTCCGGCCGATCACGATGACCACCATGGCTGCACTGCTGGCTGGTCTGCCGCTGGCAGTCGGAGCGGGTAACGGAGCCGAACTGCGGCAACCCCTGGGGATTGCAATCGTCGGCGGTCTGATCTTCAGTCAGATGTTGACGCTGTATACAACCCCGGTGGTCTACCTGTATCTCGACCGCTTTCGACTCTGGTGCAACGGCTTGGCAACACACGGTGACGCGAAGCTTGGGGCACCCAACATTTAGGAAGTGACATGAGCCTGCAGGTTCGGGTTTCCGAACGTGCCGAACGCGATGTCGATGCGATTTTCGAATGGTTAGTCAAGCACTCCCGCGATGGTGCACTCCGCTGGTAGGAAGCTTACCTGAAAGAGATACTGCGAACATCGGATCAACCGAATTCGGACATAAGACGCTCCGAACTGCGACACCCTCATTTCTTGTCGGTTGTCCCCAGGCAAAACAAATGCCTTGTCGTTCTTAGATAAATCCGGCCATTGGAAATCGCTGCGGACGACAGAATATCTTCGCCAAGCTCGTTGCGGCCCAGTTCTGCATATGCGGGCTGACTGCCATCCAGGACCAGCGTGCTGCCCGATTCGTCGGTAAAAAACAGCTTGTCGTCGGCGGAAACGGGGGACGCGGTGAACTTGCCGCCCAGTCGCTTTCGCCACAAAATCTTGCCCGTGGCCACATCCAGACAGGAGGCGACCCCCTTGTCATCCGCGAGATAGTAGCGGTCATGCAACACAATCCCGGACGGAACGAATGACGTGCCGCGTTCATTCCGCCAGGCCACATGTGATTCCGTCACATCGCCCGTCCCCCCGGGCTTGATCGCCATGTGAGTCCCATTGGGGCCACTTACCGCCAGCAGCAATCCATTGCCCAGAATGGGCGTCGGCACACATTCTCGCGACAGCCCGCGGACAGTCCACAGCCGACTGCCGGAACGCGGGTCATAGCCATCCATCTTTTCGGACCCCAGCACCACCAGTTCAAAGCGCTCCGCCACAAGTACGATCATGGGCGACGACCAGGAAAGCCACACTTCCGGCCGATCTGCCTTCCAGCGATTCGCGCCCGTCCTTTGATCCAGGGCGATGACATACGAAGCCCCGTAATGATCGCACTGCAGAATCAGGGATCCTTCAAACAGCAGGGGCGAACTGGAGGCGGCAAACCGATTCTCGAATGCGCCATACTCGTCCGCCAGGGCTCGATGCCAGACCAGACCCCCGTCCATGTCGAAGCAGAAGACGTCGCCGGTGCCGAAGAAGGTCCAGAGATGCTGCCCGTCAGTGACAGGCGACGGACTGGCCATTCCGCTTTGCGGATAATAGAACAGCGTGGGAGCCGTGCCCCACAACTGTTGATGCCAGCGCTCAGTTCCCTTCTGGCGATCCAGGCAGATGATGTGCAGTTCGCCTTGATCACGCCCTTCGGAGGCCGTCACGAAGATACGGTCTCCCCAGACGACCGGATTCGAAATGCCCGAGCCAGGCAATGGAGCCTTCCAGAGGACATTTTCGGTCGCCGACCACTTTGCCACGACACCTGTATCAGTCGTGACTCCCGTGCGTTGCGGGCCGCGCCAGCCGGGCCAGTTTTCAGCGGCCGCGGGGGAGATGGCAGCCCAGACGATCAGCAGGCACGACAGCCAGATGCGAGTGAGCCAAATACGATTGATCTGTAATAACATATCTCGCTGCATCCTGAGTTTTTCAAAGTAGTGACACAGAAACAGGGGACGGGTGATCGATCCCATCAGTCCGGCGTAGGAACTTAAGCCGTGTCAAGCGGCGCGACGAGATAACCGGGGGACGGACGGGCCGGGAGTCCTGCCCCACGGATTCCGCTTTATTTCATCGCCGCAAATTTGATCCCCTGTCCCTGGTTGTCACACAGTCGCAACTGCAATGACCAGTTGTTGGAGACTTCCGGATCTTTATGCTGCGGTCCCTGGCAGATCTTTACCAGGAGCGTGTTACGGCCCGCCACCAGCTTGATGGGCGTAACGAAGCGGTCAAATCGCGTTCCGTTCAACCATTGTTCGCGAGCCAGTACCTTCTGACCATTCAGCCAGACCGTGCAATTGTCGTCGGCTCCACAGCCCAGCTGCGCCGCCACCGCTTGTGGGACGTCGAGCTCCGTGTACGCGTAAGCCACGGCCTCACGCGTCGTGCTGATCGCGCTGATCAGATTCACCTGCCCGAGTATGTCGGTGGAGTGATGTTTAATCCAGGCGATCTCGCTGCCCCCCTGGCCCTGGTACTTCGCTTGCAGATCGACCTTGTTTTCCGGCTCAAAGACTTTATTGAAACCCGTTTTCCCGGGAGCATCAAATGGCCCTACCAGCCACCAGTCAACGACCAGGCCCAGGTGGCCGATCACGTCCGGTGTTTCTCCCAGCGAACGCAACTTCTCCGCGGCCTGTACCACCTGAGAACTATCCCGAGCGTTCTCAAACGCCTTGGAAAATTCCGCCTTTGCCAAATCGTTATCCTTCGACTTCAAGGCCTGTTCGCCAGCCTGCAGAGCCCGTGCGACAGCCTCGTGCCGAAACGCCGGATCAGTCAGGCGGGTCGGAAACCAATCTTTCGAAAAATTGGGCTCGAATCCATCGAGCAATGCCAGGACCAGCCGGCGTGGACGGCCAGTTCGACTGGCATCGCTGACATACTCTTTCAAGAACGCGATCGGCCACACAACATTGGAACGCGGTTTCTCCCGTGCCACAATTTGCTCGTACACAATCCGATACCAATTCGCCGCCACGACGTTCTGCGTATCCATCGCGACGAGTAGTTCCGGCAAGATCTCCACTCCGCGTTTGGACAGTTCAACTTGTGCGGCCCGAGCGTGTTCCGATCCCGCGCCTTGCGGACCAGCCTTGGCAATCGCCGCCAGCAGGGACTGCACCGACGGATCGACCGCAGCATTCGCGGACGGAATCCGCGCCGTGGCATGGTCCAGGATGAATTGCAGAGCCCGTGCATTGGCGATGGCGACGAGTTGCGGATCGCCGTCTCGCAAGCCGTGCTCGGCATTCGGAACCGTGATGAGTTCGTGGAACACCTCATGCTTTCTCAGCTCTCGAGCCATATCACTCGAGCACGAGTACGGGACGTCCGTGTCGGCGGTCCCGTGGATCATCAAAATCGGTGGATAGTGCTTGGTGATCAGTTTCACCGGGCAATAGGGATCAAGCTTGCCTGGTTCCCTGGCTGCGTCGATGCCTGTGACTTCGCGTGACCAGGCACCGGTCTGACGCAGACCGCGGTAATACAAGCCACGCCCCTTCTGGACGACAGGATCGTCTGAGTTGGTCAAGACCTTACCCTGGTTAACGGCTGCCAGCCCCAACTTGTTGTCCTCAGGCGTATTCATTCCATGATGAGTCGAAGCACTCATCGTCCATTTGTTATCGATGTCACCATAGCCCCAATACGCCACGAGGGCCTGTGGCTTGGGCTGGATGATCGCGCCGGACAGCATCGTCAAGAATCCGCCGGCAGAACCACCCGCGACCACGATGTGCCCGGTATCCGCCTGAAAGAGCTTCGGCCCCTGCTCATGCAGCCAGCGGAATGCGTCTTTCAAATCCGTAACAATCTCCGGCAGCTTGACCTCGGGAGCCAGCCGGTAGTCAATCGAGACTAGGATCAACCGTTCTTTGGTGCACAATTCCAGAATGTCTCTGGGCACCTGCGTACGACTGCCGACGATCAGGGCTCCCCCATGAATCCACACCACGACAGGCCGCGGCTCAATGCCTGCCGGTCGATAGACATCGGCCTCGACCTGGACGTCGCCCACCTGCTTGTAAACGTAAGTCGTCTTAGCCAGCGGCTGCGGGACCTCATCGCCGAAGGCCAGTCCCGACATGATCACCAACAGGAAACAGGTCGCTCCCCAACTGGAACAGTCACGAATCATA
>CAZQUW010000031.1:33600-35852 GCA_964596215.1 uncultured Planctomicrobium sp.
CGCCCTACATCGTATTCCACCGCTTGACCTTCCTGCAGTTGTTCGAAGGTGGTGCCTTTAACTTCCGAGGAATGGAAGAACAAATCGTCACCATCGCACTTAATGAATCCGAAACCCTTACCGCTGACCAACTTCTTGATAGTTCCCTGTGGCATTGCTGCACTCCGCTCAAAAAACTTGAAGGGCGGAACCTTGAAGTGGCAACAATACCCATTCACGCCCCGCCGCTCGGCAACAGATAGCCACAAGATCGAAGGCCAGACTTCCGGAGAAGGCAGGGCCACGCAGGTTGGGGCGGGCGAGAAGATCGACCCGTAGGGTGTCACACTTGCATTTTGTCTCTGCTTGTCACAAAACCTTGTGACGAATGTAGTATACCTGATCAGCGATCTGACGCAAAGCCAAGATCGACAAATGGTTGAGTTTCCCCGGAATGCCGGCCCCAGCCATTGCCGGGTGCGTCTCATACCACTCCGGCGTCAACTCGGAGGTCCTCGAATGCCGACGCACAGATGTGATGGCTCGGCAGTCCGTTTTGACGGAAGACTCCAGCGTCAGATAGTTCCTCATTGCTGCCCGTTCGCCTGAGATGCATCGTAAAATTGAGATAGGCTTGGTGCTACGCGGACGGCCGCTTTGCGACAAGTTGAGTCAACCGATGTCGTTAACACTCTTGAGATTCATTCAAGACGTCCGATATACTCACACCGCTCCGCAACCATGGATTTATCCGATGGTTGCGGGAAAAGCGAGGAGTTCCCCGCGGTCCGGATCAGACGGTCCGCGTCAGTGCGCTCAGGGGAATCCAGACTGAGTGCCCAAGTTCGTCGTCCAGAGCCTTCCATCCCACGTTCGAGAAGAGAGCGTACATGCACTGCCGCCCCTCCGTTTCGGGACACCGATTTACCGGATTTGGTTCGTTTCTGCCCCACTTTTTGGTGATCGCCCTGATGGGGTCGACCCTGACCGGCTGCAATTCCAACGCTTCGAATGCCAATGAAATCGTCATCGGCCATTTTGGATCGATGAGTGGTTCTGAAGCGACTTTTGGCCAGTCGACAGACAATGGTATCAAGCTGGCCATTGAAGAAATCAACGCCGCCGGTGGTATTAACGGCAAGAAGGTGCGACTGATCACTTACGATGATAAGGGGGACGCTCGGGAAGCCGGCACTGCCGTGACCCGATTGGTCACCAGCGATAAAGTTACTGCCGTCCTGGGTGAAGTCGCCTCGGGACTCTCGCTCGCTGGGGCGCCGATTTGTCAGGAAAATGGCGTGCCCATGATCAGCCCGTCTTCCACCAATCCCAAGGTCACCAAGATCGGCGATATGATCTTCCGCGTCTGTTTTATCGATCCTTTCCAGGGATCGGTGTGTGCCAAGTTTGCACGCAGCAGCGAAGAGCTGCATGCCTCCAAAGCCGCTATTCTGACCGATCAAGGCTCGCCGTATTCAGTCGGGCTGCAGGAAGAGTTTGAAAAGGCATTTGTCGCGCTGGGGGGCACCATCACCACCAAGCAGACGTACCAGGGGGGCGATCAGGATTTTTCCGCCCAATTAACCGCCATCCGTGGAAGTGAGCCAGACGTGATTTTCGTCCCGGGATATTATACTGATGTCGGCAATATTGCGTTGCAGGCTCGAAAACTGGGGATTCAGACCCCAATGCTCGGTGGGGACGGCTGGGATTCATCCAAGCTGGGTGAAGTCGCCGGCAAGGCCATTGATGGTTGCTTCTATTCCAACCACTATTCGCACGAAGACCCGAATCCGCGGGTTCAAGACTATATCAAGAAGTACTCGGCCAAATACCAGGGAACTCCCGACGGTCTGGCGGCCTTGGGCTATGATGCCGCCCGAATTCTGTTCGAAGCGATGAAGCGGGCCAAGAGTTTGTCGGGAGCCGACATCGCTGCGGAACTCGCCAAGACACAGGACTTCGACGGCGTCACCGGGAAGATCTCCATCGACAAGGATCGCAACGCCGTCAAGCCCGCGGTCATGCTGCAGATGAAGAACGGCAAGCCGGAATTTGTCAGTACGATTCAACCGGACAAATAAGTGGGGGCCGTGCGGGATTCCGTCCTGCAACCTAAGCCTGTGCCCCTGCAAGAAGTGTTTTCGGCGCCGTTGACCAATCTGGTGTTTGAATCCTACCTATGGCTGACTTTGTTCAAACCTTGATGACCGCCCTGGCAATCGGCAGCCTCTATGCGCTGATTGCATTGGGCTACACCATGGTTTATGGCA
>CAZQUW010000032.1:0-5859 GCA_964596215.1 uncultured Planctomicrobium sp.
TACTGCCCGAATTGTGGGAGACAATCGCGTGATAGATCGTGTTGTCGCTCAGTCCTGGGATGGCCCCACCGCCCCCCGTCGTGTAACGAATTCCCTCGCCCGTTACATACCCAGGATCCGAATTAAACACGAAACGGCTGTTGGCCAGGTCGATCCGATTGAGTGTGGTGAACTGATTTTGAAAGAGGCTCGACGCCGTATCGAGATACGGGTTGATGACTTGTGGATCGCGCGCCGTACCTCCGCCAGCCTGGATGGTACCGTCGACCAGCGCCTGCACGTCCGAGTTCACATCGGCCCCGGCACCGGTCAATCCGACAAAGCCGTCGTGATACGAGGCAGCCTGAACATTAATGCTGTTGGTATTTTTGGCATTCGCGGAAACCATCACGCTTTGCGGAGTCGTGATCGTCGCCCCCTGGGCAACGATGGCGTGGGACGTGGTAGTCAGCTTGTTGTAGGCCCCGGAGAGTTGCACATTGTTGGCATTGTCCGGGAAGAGGCCGGTTCCCTGCGTGACTAACGATGTGGAGTTCGTCGTGGTTGTCGTCGACGACGCGATTGTCACGTTGCCTTGCGCGGTGATGGTCGAGTTCTGATCGACCAGTGCCTCGGCGGTTGAGGTCGCCTTGGAAAACGCAAAACTCCCCGCGAGCACGCCAAACAAACTTTGATACCAGTAGGCGGCCTCACCGGTGGAATTGGCCGTGGCCGTGCCGGTGATGGTCACCGCCCCGGAACTGGTCAGGTTCGAGTTCTGCGCCACTTCCGCCCGCGCCGTGGCTTGCGTGATCAACACCGAGATCGGCAGCGACAGGAACTGGTCCAGGTAGCTGATAATGGGATCCAGCAATCCGGCTGCGACATCGTTGGCCGCCGACTGCAGGTTCGCAAACAGGCCATCGTCTCCCGATGTCGCGGTCAGCGAAATATCGCCGCCATTTATCGTGACGTATTGGCCCACTGAGACGGCTGCAACGAAGTTGTGCAGGAAGAAATCTTCCAGCTGCGAGACCAGGCTGAGGCCGGTCTGATCGTCGGTGACTCGCGACGCAGTCAGGCTGATCGCGCCGTTGCCGGCCGTGCTGACGCCTTGTGCCAGGAGTTCGCTGTGCGGCGCAATGATGACCGCGCGAGTCTCTTCCAGCCCGCGGGCCTGGGCAGTGAGCTGCAGATTGCCCGCAGCACCGGAACTGCTCGACGTGGAAATCGTGACGGCTGGCGCCGTGGTGGGGTAGAGCTGAACCTGGATCTGGCTCAGGTCGCTCTGGTCGATAATGTGGACTGTATACGTCTGATTGTTCTGCAGTGAGTAGGGAGCTGTCCCCGAAGTTCCCGTAAACGTCAATACCTGACCTTCAATCAGGCCTGAGCTGCCGCTGGGGGCCGCAAGGGTGACCGCTTGCGTTCCGCTGTCGTCCGCCGTGACCGAAAAACTGGAACCGCCGGCCGCCTGCAGCGTGCCGGAGTTCCCCAGCACCGGATTGCCCACCGTGACAGTGCGGCCCTGGACTGAAAAGAGATCACCAGCGGTAAACACACTGTCGGAGATGACAATCGCACCCTTGGCAGTAAACGTCCCCCCCGCTTGGGTGATGTCTTCAATATAGAGCGTGCCATCCGTGGTAACGCTGACCGTCGTGGAACTATCGATGACAAAGTTCGTCGGAGTAAACGTTACGTTGTCAGTGCTGTAGGTCAGGCTGCCGCCCAGCGCCTCCAGATAGATATTCTCCGAGTTATCACCGGTAATGGAGATCTCATCGCCGGAAATATTGAACGTCACCGACAGCAGGGTGCGATCTTCCAGCCGTTCCATGTGCGGCAGAAAGTAGCTTGTGCGTATCTTCGCCGGCCGCTGCCATCGTCGTCCAAACAGTTTTGTGCACCAGTCACGAACCCACTTGGTCTTCAGCCACCGACTCGAACGGGAAAATGCAAACATGGACCAGTGACTCCGATTTAACCCGCTGGCCTGGGCCAGCGGCTGACATCCGACAATTGATAAAACTCAGTGGCTGCAAAACTCGAGAATCAGAGCTCGCCGCGGACCGCGAGCGGGGTCCGCGTGCCATGCTGGTTGTGGCAGTTCTGACTGACGTGACGTCTGGTAAGGTTGATCCACATCTCCGGCAACACGATCGAGCGGCACTTGGTTGCCGCAAACGCCTGCCGCTACAATCCTTGCAATCGACAGGCTGGCCGTCGCTTAGACGTGAACTGCCGGTCTATTTGTTCCCGTGATATTCATTTGCATCTCTGGCGCCGCGGCAAACCGGGCAGACTACGCTGATATCGGAAACCTTCTTGATTGAGTGAAGATTAATGCCCGAGGTTCAAGACGAATCCGTCGAAGGGGCGAGCGATGTGGTATACAGTGCAATTTGTTCACATCACGAACAACGTGACAATCGCGGTGCGACTTGCGGCAAAAACGCACGGCGCGTCTTGACAACGCAGATTCGTAGTTTCGTACCTGACTTTTGTCTCAACCTGGAATGCCTTTCGGGTGCGATCGCAAGCTGCATCTGCCATCTGTAATTATGGCACGGACCACCGCCCCGTCAACACCCTGTTGCAGTCCTGTTTTGACTGCATCTAAAAACATCCAGCGGAATCGTGATCGAGGCGAAGTAGTTACTCTTTGTGGACGGTTCTGGAGCGCCGGTTCCGGTGCTGACGGCGCGTTCATTGTAGATCTGCCGGTCGTCATGTCCGTGAACCGCGAACTCCGGGACCTTACTCGCCACGTACAACATTGCTGCTTGTCTAACGCATCACAGAGCACCAAATTCAGGCCAAGCCAGAATGATCTCGCGTGTTCCTATCGCCAGGTTTCCAGGTCCCGAGCGATCTCCAACAAGCCCACCAGCGTCTCTTCCGCTTCAGTCGACTCGCGAATCGGCATCGCGAAGCGTTCCTGAATGAGCTGCTTCAGCACGGGCACCGAACGTGTCAGCCCGCCTGATACCGCAATGCTGGCGACGTTCAACTCCGGGCAGACTCGGCCTGCACACAAGGCATAGTTATCGGCCATACTGCGGAATGACGCGTGGAACAGATTGCCAATTGTCAGGTTCTCGGTCGTCAGGCCCTGAATGTGGCCCTGCGCTCCCAGGGGACCAGCGAAAAAGGCCAGGTCGACTCGCAAACCGCCGCCATCACTTTGCGCGGCTTGCTGTGCGATCGTTTCCCACGGGTGGCTTAACGTGACGCCCTCTGCCCGGGCAAGTTCGGTCAGCAGCTCGAACAACACGTTTAGCGACCGGCCGGCGGGGAGGTGCGTGATCGTGTTGAGGTAGTCTCCGTGAAAGTATTTCCGAGTCTGGTAAGGCCCGGGCTCGAATTGTCCGGTCCGGCGACTGACTTGCGATCCTGTGGAGACATTCAGCGATAGCTCGTCACGCGTCAGCCCGACGCCGCGCAATGCGCATTGCTGATCGCCAAACGATGGGTAGCAACGGACCTGCTGTCCGGCCATTGTAAAATCGCCGAGCGGCGTCCGTTGATCTGCCAGCTGCGGCCAGTGGACTTGCTCGAGCCCCAAGGCATCGAACGCACCGCGATGCCAGGTCCCCGCCCGCAGATCGAGCAACCCGATGGCGTGAGTGGGGTCCATCGATGGCAGTTCCCCACATAATTGGCCCAGCACATAGTCCGCGACAGTCGCTGGCAGCGCATCGGCGGGAAGACGATCGTGCCGCGCCAGCCAGTAGAGCAATGAGGAGGCCGAACCGGGTTGCAGTTCCTGGCCGAGTTCGCGGAATTCCTCACCGCGCCAGGTGGACTTGATCGCGTCGAGCAGCGTTCCCGCAGCTGTTGGCGACTGCAGCGTTCGCTGATCCCTCCAGGACAAGTAGTTCGTCAACGCTCGGCCGTTCTGATCAACCAGTATCAAACCGCCCATCTGCCCCGAGCAAAACAGCGACCTGGCATCCGGCGCCACCTGCAATAACCGCGAGATCAGGCTGCTGACCACGGCCACGATTTCCGCAGGCGAGATTTCACAATACCCGGCGGGCAATCCAGCAAGTGGGGCGGGAAACGGTTCCTTCAGGATGGAACGCACCTCACCGCGATCGAGGTCCAGGACTGCGCCCTTTACGGTGGTCGAACCGACATCGAGCCCCAGGCAAAGCATACGCACACCTCAAGATTTCCACTTACGGCGAACCGGTGAATCAATTCCCCGGAGATTTCAGCCGAGTGCCAAGGCCAGCAGGATAGCTCGAATTGGGCATCACCGACAGGGTAGCTGAACCCGCCTCGTGCCAATCGCCAATTGCGATGACCGGCGCGACTCAGGTTCCAATTCGGTCCTGCACCGGGTTCTCGTCCTGCGAAGTTACAAGGGAACTCTCACCGGGCGCCGGCAACGCAAACACCGCCAGCAGCGCCGGCAGGATGACCAGATCGCCGATCATTGCGGAAAGCATGGTCAACACCCCCATGCTGGCAAAAATTCGCTGGTCGCGCATGTCGCTGAAGGTCACCGTGGCGAACCCCACCACCAGCACCATCGTCGTCATCAACATCGATGTCCCCACGGCCTCAAACGTGCGGCGAATGGCCTCGTTTCGGCTGATCGCGCGCGGCAGCTCTTCCTGAAACCGGGTCAGGAAATGGATGGTGTCATCCACCGCGATGCCCAGGCAGATTGTAAAGCAGCAGACCGTGACGATCTCCAGGGCCTGCCCGGTGAAGACCATCCACGTCGCGCACAGCACGAGGGGAAAGACATTCGGGATCATGGCTATCAGGCCCAGGCGTACCGAGCGAAAGACGATTGCCAGGACACAGATAATAATGAGCGTCTCGCTTCCCAGACTGGAGCCGAGATCCACGACAATCCGATAAAGGTCCCGCCAGCGATGAATGGCTGAACCGGCCAGCTTGAGGCTGAACTCGGGATGTTGCGTGACAATCTGATTCAGCCCTGTTTCAACGCGTTGAAAGACCGTGCTGTATTGCGCGATCCCAATATCCAGCACGCGGAAAGTCACCGTAGCGGAGTGATCCTCAGGTTTGTAGAACGCACGTTTCAGAGGCGGCGGCAGCAGTTCAATCATCGACCCCCGCTCTTCGGTCGGGCTGTCACCGGGAAGTGCATCCAGCAGACTGCGCAACGAGATTGGCGTGCCGATCAACGGCTCTGTCTTCAAGAGATCATCGACCCGGGCCACCACCTGCAAGACTTCCGCCGAGTCTGAAGGGACTTTGTCCGACCAGCGAATCTGAACTTCCGAGAACTCCAGCCCCCCCAGGGCGCGGTCCATCTGGTGCAGCGCCCGTGTCGCTTCGGCACTTTCAGGTAAGAAACTCGAACGCCGCTCATCGGGCCGCAACTGTAAGGCAATGGCCGCACAAACCAGGGTCACGCCGATGCCCACCCAGGCCACAGGCCGGGGCCGCCGCAGTATCAGATCCACAAAGTAAGTCACGCGATGCAGATGCCGTTCGATCAGTCCCTCGTGCTGTTGTACCGGCTCGAGGCGCACGCCCAGGAACTTGCGACTCAGCAGCTTGCGCAAGATCTTGGCCGGCTTCGAAAAGTAAGCCAGCGGTATCACGGTCAGGATGGCGAGCACCGTCAACCCCACCCCCAGCACACAGCTCCACCCAAATTCGCGCACGATTTCGTGCTGGGCCAGTGAAAGGGACCAGAAGCCGATACTCGTAGTGATCGCCGTTAGAAAACAGGCCAGGCCCACTTCCTGCAGGCCGGCCCGCGCGGCGTCCCGCTCTGGCATTCCCGAGGCATGAAACCTGCGGATCTGGACCATCATATGCACACCGTCAGCCAGGCCGACCAGGCTCAGCATGACCGGCAGCACCACATCATTGAAGGGATTGTCCTGC
>CAZQUW010000032.1:5959-12329 GCA_964596215.1 uncultured Planctomicrobium sp.
GCCGACCAGGCTCAGCATGACCGGCAGCACCACATCATTGAAGGGATTGTCCTGCAGCTGAAAAAAGTTCAGAAAGCCCAATGTCCAAAAGATTCCCAGGGCGGGCCCCAGGGAGACAATGATCACCGAGACGACACCACGAAAGAGAATAGCCGACATGATCAGCACGACACCGTAACCGATGATGCGGAACTTCACGTTGTTTCGCTCGTGAGTCTGCATCATGGTGAGGCGGATGGGAACCTGGCCGGTGACACCGACCGTGAACTTGGCACCGGGATATTTCGCGAGTGCGGCCTCCGCGGCTTCGCGCAGATTGCGGCCACAATCATCGTCGCTGGTGATAAAGAGCCAGTCGAAATTGACCAGCACAATCAGCGTCCGGCCGTCGGGCGATAACAGCTGGCCTTTCACCAGGGGATGACGCAGCGCCTGCTCGCGCGCCGCCAGGAAACGGGCCGGTGAGGCCTGTGATTTGGGGAACAGCGGCTCACGCAGGCCGAAAATATTCAGGACCGGGACGCGATCCATCCACAGAACGCTGCGGATATAGGGGAGCGCTTCCAGCTCGGTGACCATGTGCCGCAGCGCCTGGGCACCGGCAGGCGTAAAGATGTCGTCAGACTCGATCACCAGGATCGCGTCGGAGCGGGTCAGGTCGAGGGCTTCGACATCCGGCCGCGGCTTTTTCGCGGGCTGGGGCACCGCAGAGACAGCCGGGGCCGCAGCTGCCACGGGTGGAGCAGGGGCAGCAGCCGGCGGCGGGGGCGGCTGGAGGTACTGCCGGACACGCTCGGGGGCAATATACCCCACGGATGCCACAGAGGTCATGATGATCAGGAACAGGTAGGCCCAGAAGGGACGATCTACAATCCAGGCAGTAGAGCGTCCAAAGTGATGAGAAATCGACAACGGGGCCTCATAGACAAAGAGTGGATGGACATGCATGCCCGTCCTTGATCGTATGGAAATTCCGACACAAGCCGTAATGATTCACGGGCGACAGCGCACCTTTGTGTCCTTCGTGCCCTTCTGTTCAAAAACACATCCAAACAGTCAGCCATCAAGAACATGCCAGCCGGTGCGAAGGCGTGTTCACCGAGCCGTGGCTAGCGTTTCCGTTTGCGTTGCGCGGCAGCTTGAATTTCGTCGCGGGTCAGTTTTCCGTCTGCATCGCGATCGAATTCTCTGAATCCATACTTACGGAAGACGAGCGGGGTTTCATGGGTTTCCACGACAGAGTCGGCGTTCTTGTCGAATCGCTGGAAAAAGTCGGCCACGAACTTCTCGACCGACTCGGTTTCGGACTTCTCGGCCCCCACCTTGACGATCAGCTTTTGTTTATTGCGCACAGGCTCGGGTTCGGCCGCGGCATCGCGCGGTTCTGAGACTTCAAAAAACGCAACCGCCATTTCTTCCCAGGTCTGATCGCCCCAGGTGACGGTTTGCGAAGGGTCGGGGTTGGCGGGATTTTTCTCCGAGTTATCAAACCGGGCTGTAAATTCCAGCTTATCGATGTCGCTCAGCTTGAGTGGCTGCGCCAGTTCATACACATGCTGCCAGTTGAAGTCGTAGCGGGGGACTTCCAGCAGGATCTCGGTCTGGTCGCCGCGGCGGCTGGTCGCCTGGAAGGCTTTCCCCCGCACGTGCATATGCGGCACGATCGCCAGCAATTCCGCCCGTTTCGGGAACCAGCCGACATTACCGTGGACCGGGAAGTCCGCCACATGTGGCGGGATCTCGAACTCCTGATCAATTCCCAGCAGCGTAAAGGCCTCATGCGTCACTTCGGACTCGGGGACGAATGTCATCCCGACCTGGGTCAGATCATCCTGCTCTGTGCCATTGGGGGTGTAATGCATCTGAAAGACAAACTTCGACCCCGCGGGAATGCGTCGGGCATGTCCGGGTGGCAGGCTGAAGCTGCGCTGGCCGGGCACATAGCCCGTCAAATAGCCGACTCCGCGGACGTCCGCACCATCGGGCGGTCGCACAAAGATAATGCAATGATGGACAGTCTGCCGATTGCCGGGAATCACCTGCGCGGCGGATACCCAGGTGTCCTGTTCCAGGTGCGGATCGACGACAAAGTACTGATATTCGACCGTCCCCGTTGCCGGCACACGGAACGGCCGGTCGCGCATCTTGAGCACCAGATCGGGCGCACGCGGCAACTGCCAGCCCGAGGCATACACCTGTGGCGCCGGCAAGTCGGACTTCTCGCCATACGGCATGCCGGCTTTCAGCCAGTCCCGTAGTATTTGCTTATCGGACTCGGGCATCTGCCGCGAGTTCCGAAAGTGGCCATACTTGGGATTCGCGTTCCACGGTGGCATGCGTCCGGAATCGATCGTTTCGAGGATCGTTTCCCCCCAACCGATGACTTCGTCGTAATCCGTTAATGAGAATGGGCCGATTTCCCCCGGACGATGACATTCGACACAATGTTGGTTAAGGACCCGCGAGACCTGCTTACAGAAAGTGACTGCGGGATTGGCCCCGGGCTCAAGGACCGGCGTCTTGATGCGCCCGATCGCACAGCCCGTCGTCTCGGTCCGGGCGACGCTGACCGCCTTGCCGGCGAGCAGTTCTTCCAGTGCCACCCGCAGGTCCTGCCGCGTTGCCTGTCCCCGGGTGATCCCTGGCTGGAATTGATCATCGACTCGGCCGCGATAGCGGATCGCCAGCGTTTCATCCAGGACAAAAACTTCCGCCATGTGCCGCGCACCAAACTGGTCCGCCACTTTGTTGCCGGGGTCCTTCAGGACTGGAAATGTGATCCCATACTCTTTGACAAACGCCGCAACCTCGGCCGGCGAGTCCTGCGAGTTACTATTCACCCCGATAAACCGGACACGCGGCGCGGCAAAATCAGTTGCCAGGGCGTTTAACCGCGGTCCATACTGCCGGGCCAGCGGGCATTCCGTTCCCAGAAAGCAGACGACAGTCAGTTGTTGTTGAACTTGTGCCGCAACTGCGGTCACGGTTCCGGCCGAGTCGGTCAACTGGAAACCAGCCACCACTTGCCGCTGGGGGCGAGACGTCGCTTCGGCGCTCCACGCCACGCCAACCAGACCGATCAGGCAGGCCGCGATTCCCAGCGGCCAGTTGTCACGGAACATAGCAAACATCTTTCGGACGATATGCCGTCGCCGGAGATTCGAGTCGCACGCAGCACCGACAGGAACCGTCTCTATTGAACCAGGCCCTCTCCTGGACCGCGTGATCACGTACACAAAAGTGCCGTCACGTCGATCGGAAAGACTGATTGTCGGGGAGAGCAGGGCAGATTGTCAATTCCGATCAACGCTTCGCACGACATAAGTTGCCGCCGGGATTTTACGGCGAGTCCCATTCCGGAATGTGTGACTTGGGACTGCGGACTTTGCGCAGATTGAACTGGCAGCACACAGCCGCGAAATGCGAGATCCACACGGCGCACCTGTGGGCAATGCGCTGACGGCTGGAGCTCACTTCAGCGGGTGTTGCTCGAAGAATTCCCACATCAGATCGTTCGCAGAGATACTCTTGGTCGACTTCCCGATGAAACCCACCGGAGGCTCTTGACCGGGCCAGGTGTGTCCCCCCTCGTCGATCGTGATCAGAATCACTTCGGCCCCATCCCGGCCACCAGTATAACGCTGGCGAGCCACATGCATTTCATCGTCCGGCTTGGACAGAGTATCGGACTGTGGTGCTTGAGCGCATTCATTCAGCTTCACCCAGATCTGGATTGACTCCTCGACTCCTTTCAAGCGGACGATGGCCTTCCCCTTGCCGGCTCCCCTCTGGAACGGAACGATGGTGTCTTTCAGACCGTGAAAGTGAATGAGCGACACGGGCCGGCCCGGTTTGCATTCGTCGATCGCCATGGTCCCCGCGACTGGTGCGATTGCGGCAATCCGGTCGGACAGTTCCGCGGCCAGCCGATAGCACATCATGCCCCCGTTGCTCAGTCCGGTCGCATAAATTCGCCGCCGGTCGACGTTAACACGCTCTGGAAGCTCATCCAGTAGTTGTCGCAGGAAGGCGACATCATCGACCTGGCTTTCAGCCGGATTTCCCCGCAGCCCGCCCGCATTCCACCTCAATAGGGGCCCGACCCCCGTGCCGCTGGGATAGACAACGATAAATCCGGCTTCGTCCGCCTTCTTGTTCAATCCCGAGAACAACACCATCATGGGCCCGTTCATGGCAACTCCATGCAGGGCGAGGACCACCGGCGTGGCTTTCCGGGGATCATAGTTCCTGGGGACATAGATCAGGTACGTCCGCTGCTGTCCCCCTACCTGCAGCTGGCGTGTGTAATTGCCGGTGCGGACAATCGGCGCCGCGGCAGATGGCCGCTCCTGGCCCACTACCGCCGAGGGGATAAGTCCGATGGCGAGCAGGACGACGATGAGCTGTGCGGCGGTGGAATTGGTCATGATCGTGTCTCCGATCATAGATTCTATACATCGCGACCCGATCCGCCCGCCCCCAATCCGTCAGATTTCTTGCCTTGTCGGCCGATTGGAGTCGCACGGGGACGATGCCCAGCGTTCGACGCAATCAGGCCTGTACGTTTAACGGAACCGTACTTCCAGAATAGAAAAATCGTCGAGGAACGGCTGGTCCCCCTGGACTCGCCGACCGACGGCCTGGATACGGTCCAGCGCCGATTCGCCAATTGCCAGAGGCTGTGACATGGTGTCAATGAACTCGCTGTTCGCCCACATCGAACCATCCACCTTGTGCAATTCGCACACCCCATCACTATAAACATACAGGCGTGCATTGGGTTCGACAGTCACGCGAACTCCTTCATACGGCATGTCTTCCATCACGCCATTCATCGGCCCCTGGCTCTCCAGCTGCTCGCAACTGGTCGGCGCGTCCACTGGGCCGGAAATCAGTAGAGCAGGGGGGTGACCGGCCCCTGAGTAATTCAGTTCGCGGGTGACCCGGTTATACACGCCGTACCAGATCGTAAAGTACATCTGATTGTGCTTATCCATCAGGAAGGCGTTATTCAGCTTGCAGAGCACCTGGCTGGCATCGCGGAAATCACAGTCGGGCAGGCTTTGAGCACGCAGGACATTCATGGCCGAGACCGACATCAGCGCCGATTTCACTCCATGACCGCAGACATCCAGCAGGTAGCAGGCAAAGTGGTCATCGTCGATCCAGTGGTAGCCGAACGAATCGCCCCCCAGGAATGCCGACGGGATGAATCGCCAGTCGGTCACGACGCTGTCGGTTGCAATCATCTCCGGCAGCAGGGAAATCACGTATTTCTCGGCCTGCGCGACGTCTTCCGCCAGGGCTTCCTGACTTTTGCGCAGCTCTTTGAATGCTTCGTTGCGCTGCAGCAGGTGAATGTAGCCGCGCGAGTGATGCCGGACTCGTGCAATCAGTTCGACACGGTTGGGCAGCTTGACAAGATAGTCGCTGGCCCCCAGTTCAAAAGCCTTGGCTTTCGTGACCGGTTCTTCCTGTGACGACAGGACGATCACCGGAATATCCCGCGTTTCGGCATTCGCCCGGTAGAATTTCAACAGCAGCAAACCATCGATCTCCGGCATGACCAGATCTTGCAGGATGATCGTCGGCGACAGTTCCCGGGCCATCGTCAAGGCACGTGCGGGATCGGGGCAATAGTGGAAGACGATGTCCGTCTCGGCATCCAGCATGCGGCGAATCGCTTCGGCAACAATCGGCTGGTCGTCGACCAGGAGGACGGTGATGTTATGTTCGGTAGGAGTGGGCGCTGGCATAGTGATTGATCTCAAGTGGTGCTCTGAAAGCAGTACCCTACTTTTACCGGCTACGGCGTCGGGCTCGATGCACTTTAGCAACATCGAGCTCAAAGCGTCGGGGTCCTGATGATTCTATTCGGGATAGGGATTTTGCGGAGTACGTCGATTTTCGGGCCACTGCCGTGCTGCAAAAAATCATCATGTCCGGAAAGGTCCCCGCAGCCTGCGAAAATTTGACTCACCGCAGATTGGCAGGTAGATGAATACGTCTCTTCTTCCGTCCATCGCAAGCTCCACTTCCTAAGGCTGGTCATGAACAGCGAAGTATTTTCCGACTCCGCGATGATGGAGATCTTCCGAGCAGAAGTCGAGACCCACGTGGAATCGCTGACCGCCGGACTGCTGGCACTGGAACGGGACCCCGGCGACACCAGCCACATCGACGAAATGATGCGGGCAGCTCACTCCGTCAAGGGAGCGGCTCGAATTGTCGGCATCGAGCCGGCAGTCCGCGTCGCACACGTGATGGAAGACGGTTTCATTGCTGCCCAGAACGGCAAGCTGACCCTGCGTCCGGCACATGTCGATGTGCTGCTGCGTGGTGTCGACATGCTCGGCCGCGTCGCCAACGG
>CAZQUW010000032.1:12429-35732 GCA_964596215.1 uncultured Planctomicrobium sp.
GCGAAACCACTGGAGCCTGTTCCGACTCCGACGCCCGCCATGGCTGTGCCCGAGTCCGAAATCACGATCGCCTTGCCCCAGTTGCTGGATGCGATCGCCGCGGAGACAGCCCGACGTGCCTTCATCGCCGGGCTCGATTCCAACCCACCGATCATCAAGCTTGATCTCGCATTAACTGCGGATCTGGATGCGACTGGCCTGGCACTGCTCGCGGCAATTCCCAGGTTTGTACCTGCAACGACTCGGGTCACCCTGTCAGGAGCATGCCCCGAACTGCAGATGGTTCTGCAGGCCACTGGCATTCAGCAGCTGTACTCAGCGGGGGCACGCTGAGACACCATGTCCGATCGCATCAATGACTTCATTGTCGAAGCGCGCGAGCACCTGACGGTCATCGAAGAGTCGCTCCTCGCCCTCGAGAAAACTCCCGACACTGCAGGGCAGGAAGCGCGTATCGATCGCTGCTTTCGATCGATTCATTCCATCAAAGGAGATGCGGGCTTCCTTGGTTTACAGCAGATTCGTGACTTGGCGCATGCCATGGAAACGTCACTCGACAGCATACGCGGACAAACCGCACTGCGAGCCATCGAGACGATGCTGATCGCTCGGGACCGCCTGGCGGTCCTGGTCGACGATGCAGCCAACAGTCATCTGGCCGACATCGACGACATCCTGGACCGGTTGCAGACTGCGGGAACTGATCGACTCCCGGAATCGGTCTTACTGGACGTTGACCTCGCCGCCTGGAATCAGGCCCATCCGGGTGGTCTCAGGGTCCTGATGGAGCGGATCGCAGCGGAGGGCATCATTCGCGACGGACAGCTGGAGATTCCGGAGTGCGACCTGCGAACCGGGCTACCGCACGGCCCCGTCCGCTGGATGGCACTTGTCCAGACTGCTCGTACGCAAAATGACCTGTTGACGGCCGTTGGACTTGATGCCCCCGCTCCCGCGACGCAACTCCAGGCATTCCAGATCAACTTGTCCAACTGGTCGCAACAGAACACGGGACTGGTCAGCCTGTTCCGGAAACTTTCCCAGGACGGGCGCATCCTCTCGGGTCAATTGACCTTCCCGGAAACCGACTTGCGAACCGCGTTGCCGGGCGCACCGGTTCTCTGGAGTGGCCAGTGCGAAACGTACTTGACTCAAGACCAGCTGACCCGGAGATTCGCCTGCTCCGGCCCCCTCGCAGAACCGACTGCGAACTTATCGGTAGTGGCCCCATTAACCACAATGCCGGCAAGCAGTTCGGCCATTGTCCCCCCTGTTAAGCCTGTCGCGGCGGCGACGTCAGCGGACAGCGAGAAGTCCAGCACACTTCGGATTCAGGTCGAGTTGCTTGATCGCCTGATGACCCTGGTCGGCGAATTGACACTGGTCCGCAACCAGTCGCTGATCGCGTTTGCCAACGAAGATGGTGCCCAGCGGGCCATTATTCAGCGGCTGAACTCGGTCACTTCGGAACTGCAGGACGCCACATTGCGGGCACGGATGCAGCCGGTCGGCAACCTGTTCAACAAGTTCCCGCGAATGGTCCGCGATCTCGCGCGGCAACTGGGCAAGCAAGTCGAGATCGAACTGCGCGGCCGCGAAGTCGAGATGGACAAGACGATTCTCGAACAGCTCAGCGATCCGCTGACGCACCTGGTTCGCAACAGTGTTGATCACGGCATCGAACTGCCTGATGAGCGTATCGCCAAGGGCAAGCACCCTGCCGGAAAAATCATCCTGTCCGCAACTCACGAAGATGGCCAGGTCCACATCGAGATCGCCGATGACGGTAAAGGCATCGATGCGGAAGCGGTGAAAACCAAGGCCCTGACCCTACGCCTGAAAACTGAAGCAGAACTCGCGCGGATGACACCGCGCGAGCTGTTCTCACTGATCCTGCTGCCGGGATTCTCGACCGCGACGAAAGTCACCGAAGTGTCGGGCCGCGGCGTCGGCATGGATGTCGTCAAAACCAACATCGAGCAGCTGGAAGGGACCTTGAGCATCGATTCGGTCGTCGGACTGGGATGTTCGATGATACTGCGGCTGCCCCTGACACTGGCCATCATCCCGTGCCTGATTGTGACCGTCGACGGAGAGCGTTTCGCGGTGCCGCAGCGGGAACTGGAAGAGGTCGTCTGCCTGCATCCGCAAGCACCGGGCCGCATCGAGCAGGCCTTCGACACCGAGGTCTACCGCCTGCGCGACCGCCTGCTGCCGATCGTTCGGCTGAGCGATGTGCTGGCACGGCGGCAGCCGTTTACCGCGGAAACCAAGGCCGAGATCCTTGCCGCACACGCGACCGAGGGACCGCGCACGCAAATTGAATACATCCTGGTCTTGAAGCTTGCTGGCCGGCGATTCGGACTGGTGATTGATGAAGTGCACGGCACGGAAGAAATTGTCGTGAAACCGATGCACGGCTCGATGAAGCGGGTGGGGATCTTCACGGGAGCCACCATCATGGGGGATGGCCGCGTGGCCCTGATCACCGATGTGGAAGGGATCGTGGAACATGCGCGGCTCAGCTTTGACGCGACGATTGATAACACGCTGAAGTCGAGCGCACGCGATGCCGCACAGACACACCGCGTCCTGCTGTTTGAGTATGGACCGGAGGAGCAGTTCGCACTGCCTTTGCTGCAGATTCGCCGGATCGAACTGATCGACAACAGTCGGGTCGAGCGGGTTGGCGACCTGGAATATGTAACTGTCGATGGCGTTTCGACTCGCATATTGCGCCTCGACAAGCTGCTTGGCACTTCGGCACTGGAATCCGCCCCCGGGACTTCGGCCGCGCAGATGTCACTGATCCTGCCAAAGTTCGTACCGCAGCCGGTCGGGCTGCTTGTATCGCGGATCGTCGACACCGAATCACTGGCCATCGACCTCCAGCAGCACCCCGAACAGGACCCGGGGATTCTGGGGTCTGCGGTTGTTCGCGGTCGGATTACGCTGTTTCTCGATATGCACCGACTGACCGAGAAGTTGTTCGGGAAAGCTCCTGATGCACCGGTCTTATCGTTGGACACCGGCCGGCAGGCCAAGCGACTGCTGTTGATTGATGACACGGCATTCTTCCGCGAGGTCGTCAAGCGGTACCTGGTCGCCGAAGGCATGGAAGTCGACACCGCGATCCACGGGGAAGACGGATTGGCGAAGATTGCGGCGGGTCAGCAATTTGATTTGATTGTTTCCGACATTGAAATGCCGGTCATGGATGGCTGGGAGTTTGCTCGCGAAGCCAGACGCCGCGGGGTGCAGACCCCCATGCTGGCGCTCACGTCGCTGAGCGGAGTGCACTACGAAGCAAAAGCGCGCGAATGCGGCTTCGACAGTTACGAAACCAAGCTGGATCATAGCCGGCTGCTGCGCAAGGTGGGGGCGCTGCTATCCAGGCAGACCCCCAGTTGAACCAGAGACTCGCCCATGGAAAATTCACGATTATTCTGCACGTTCCGCGTCGGCGGTCGCCTGTTTGGCGTCGATATCCTCGACGTGAAAGAGGTGACCACCGAAACCACCTCGACGCGGATCGCCCACACTCCGGAAGAAGTGCGCGGACTGGTCAATATTCGCGGGCATATTTATCTCGCCCTGGACTTGCGGCGGCTGCTCGGGATGGCCGGAACGTCCGTTACGGGTAGCAGCCGGCTGGTGTTGTTCAAGCCGGCGGTGGGAATTGCGTTTGGCGTGGTTGTCGATGAGATCGGTGACATCGAGTCAGCGGCACCGACTCACATTGAAGCATTTTCGAGGCACGACCAGTTGCTCGCGGTTACCAATCTCCGTCGCGTCGATTTGATTGATGCGGTCTGCAAATTGAATGACGAACTGCTTGTCGTCCTGAATCCACGTCGCTTTTTAACTGTTGTCGAACAGGACCTGGCGGCCAGCGCCTGATTCCTATTCCCAGAAACAATTGTCCCTGACTTATCTCGAAGGTACCGGCGTGAAGAATCTTAAACTCGCTCAGAAGATGGCCGTCCTGGCGTTTCTTTTAATGGCATCAATGCTGGCGATCGGCTACGTGGCATTCAATCGCCTGGCAGTGGTCAACACACAGGTGCAACGGCTCGTAGACCGCACCATGCAGAAAGGGTACCTGCTCTCTGACATGCAGGCGAATTTCCTGGCCAGCGTTCGCGGGCAGAAGAACTCGATACTGTCTCCAGACGATGAGCAATCCAGACAGAATGCGGCAGTGTCGCGAGATTTCATCGCTGCTGCGCGAACTTCGCTGGACAAGTTGAAGGAAATGGTGACGGCGGACCGTACGGAAGGGCAGGTGGCTGCCGTCGAGTCGCTGACCAAAGCCTTTGACGTCGTCGAGAAACTCAATAACGAGACACTTGATCTGTCCGTGCAGAATTCCAATTTGAAGGCACGCGCACTGCTCTCCGGCGAAATACAAAAACAGATCGATACCCTCGCCGCACGATTTCAATCGTGGGCCGAACAGGTGACGTCCAAGCCGACACTGGAACCTGCTGACATCGCGCGGCTGAAGTTGACTTACGAGATGCTGCGCAGCCTGCTGGAATTGCCCGGCAACGCGATCAAGCACATCGAATCTTCCAGCGAAGAAGACATGTCGCTGCAGGAACGAACGATCGCCGAATCCCAGGAACTGATTCTCCGCGGATTAACAATCGCGTCCGGGGGAGATGCCGCCAGCCAGTTCGATTCTCGATCGATCCTGACTGATATGAAAACTCAATTCACCAAGCTGTTTCAACTTTCGCGACTGGATACCAACAATCGTTCGACGAACCTCTCCTTGAACGCATCTAAAGATGCCGGAGACGAATGTGCCAAGCGGATTGCGGAAGTCGACAAACTGCTGACAGAAGAAGCCGGCGCGGGCAAGGCCGATAGCGAGGCCGCCTACACGAGTGCCCGCTGGTGGATCGTAGCGATGACGCTGATTGGACTGATCCTGGGCAATGGCGTCGCGGCATTCGTGACCCGCTCTGTCACCAAACCGGTGTTCGAGCTGCGCAATCTGGCCCAGGCCATGGCGGGTGGCGATCTGCGGCAACGCCTCGAACTCAACCAACAGGACGAAGTCGGGCAACTGTCTGACGCCACGAACTCGCTGGCCGAATCATTGACGCGGATCGTTACCGAGATTCAAAAAGTCTCGCAGGGGCTGGGCAGTTCTGCAGACGATCTGACGGGCGTCTCGAACCAGCTGCTGTCGCAGAGCGAGCATACATCGCTGCAGGCGACCAATGTCGCCAGTGCGGCCGAACAGCTGTCATCCAATATCAGCACCATGGCTGCCGCCGCGGAACAAATGAGTGTCAATGTGGCGTCGATCAGTTCGGCGAGCGAAGAAATGAGCATGAATGTCGGCACGATCTCATCGGCGGCCGAGCAAACATCAACGAATGTCAATGTTGTGTCGACTGCAGTCGGCGAGATCTCGAACTCGTTCGCGGATGTGCTGAGTGACGTCCGGGAAGGCTCGCAAATTGCCGGAGAGGCTCGCCGGATGGCCGACTCCGCGACCGAAACCATTCAGCTCCTCAATCAGTCCGGTGCGGAAATCAGCAAGGTCACCGAGACGATCAAAATGATTGCCCTGCAGACGAATTTGCTGGCATTGAATGCCACCATCGAAGCCACATCGGCCGGCGAAGCCGGCAAGGGGTTCGCCGTCGTCGCCCATGAAATCAAGGAACTGGCCAATCAAAGTGCCAAGGCGGCGGAAGACATCGCCCGTAAGATCGAAGGGGTCCAGAAAGACACCCGTCGAGCGGTGGAAGTGATCCAGAATGTGTCGCAGGTGATCAAGGATATCAATTCCTCGGCCGACCGAATTTCCGCTTCGGTGGAGAAACAAACGCGGGCCGCGACTATGATCTCACAGAATGTCGGGGAGGCAAACAAAGGGGTCGGCGATATTGCCCGTTCGATCTCCGAAGTTGCCAAGGCGGCAGGGGACATGTCGCGCAACGTGGCCGAGGCGGCTCGGGGGGCGACAGACGTCTCGCGGAACGTCGGCGAAGCGGCCAAGGCAGCCGGGGGAATTTCCTCCAGTATCCACGGTGTCAGCAGTTCCTCGCGTTCCACCAGCGAATCGGCCACGCAGGTCCACAACTCGGCCGAGGAACTCGATCGGATCGGTAAGGAACTCCGCAAGCTGGTCGGGCGGTTTAAGGTCAACACGGAAGAATCCTCTGCAGTATGAACGCCAATCCTTTGCGAGTGCTGATTGTCGATGACTCTCGCATATTTCGGAGCGTCATCGAAGAAGCGCTCGCGGCACGCAGTGATGTGCGGATTGTGGGCTCGGTCTGGAATGGTGAAAAGGCCCTGGAGGTCTGTCGCCAGGCATTGCCCGACTTAATCACCCTCGACATCGAAATGCCGGGGCTGGGCGGCCTGGAAACGTTGAAGGCATTGCGCGAACTGACTGTCAGCCTGAAACAGCCGGTCGGCGTGCTGCTCATTAGTTCGTACACGCGCCGCGGAGCTGCGGTGACGATTGAAGGCCTGCAGGAAGGGGCGTTCGATTTCATCACCAAACCGGACAGCCCCGACGCACAAGCCAACGCGGCCGCGCTGCGAGATCAGCTCTACGAGAAGATCGACGCCTTCCGTTCCAGCCTGCAATACCGGGTGTGGCCGACGGCGCCCCAGGCCCCCCTGGCCAGTCGAGGACTGGTAACGGGTCGAAAATCACGCTATCGCGCCGTGGTCATCGCCGCATCGACCGGGGGACCGGAAGCCCTGTCCCGCATGTTGCCCACGCTGGCACCAGTCTGTCCTGTGCCGATCTTCCTGGTCCAGCATCTGCCACCCGACTTCACGCAATACTTCGCCCACAGCCTGGCCCGTCGCTGCGGCAGCCGCGTCATTGAAGCGGCCGATGGAACGGTTGCCGAGGCGGGAGTGGTCTATGTGGCCCCCAGCGGGAAGCACATGGTCCTGAGTTACCAGGCGGGGTGCGTGATGATCGGACAGAACGAGACACCGCCCGAAAACGGTTGCCGCCCTGCCGCAGATGTCCTGTTTCGCTCCGCCGCGACTGCATACTCCGGGCAAGTCCTGGGGGTGGTATTGACCGGCATGGGCAGCGATGGCGCCAAGGGTGCCGCCGTGCTGAAACGCGCGGGGGCGCACATTATCGTGCAGAATGAGGCCAGCTCGGTCGTGTGGGGAATGCCCGGCAGCACCGTTGCCGCGGGTGCCGCCGACGAAGTCTTGCCGCTCCATGAAATTAGCCCGGCACTACTGTCCCACCTGGGAATCGGAGGCTGAGCAGATGGAGATATCGCCTCAAGATTTCCGCGACGTGCAGACGCTGGTCCGCCGGTTGTGCGGGCTCGTGCTCACTGACGATAAGACTTACCTCGTCAGTTCAAGATTAGAGCAGGTCGTTGCCGCGCACGGCTTCACAAAGTTTACCGACTACCTCGGCCGTGTGCAGGAATTGCATTCGGTCCGGATGCGTGATGAACTGGTCGAGGCGCTGACGACCGGCGAGACGTCCTTCAATCGAGATGGCCATCCGTTCGAGGAGTTCCGCCGCCGGATTCTGCCCGCGCTGGCGGAAACCATTAAGCTGCGTCGCGAAGCCCGCTACCCGGTACCACTGGCGCGGCTGTGGTCAGCAGGCTGCTCCACGGGACAGGAACCTTACAGCCTGGCAATGGCCGTGCTCGACTTCTTGGCGGGCAGTCCACAGCTGAATCTGCGGCCGGAGCACTTCCCCATCCTGGCCACCGATGTATCGAATCGCTCGTTAACCACCGCCCGCGAGGGGCGTTACCCGGCCTATCAGCTCGACCGGGGCTTGCCGCCGGAACTCCGGCAGCGATACTTCAGACAACACGGCGAACACTGGACCGCCAACGATGAACTTCGCCAGATGATAGAGTTCCGGCGATTGAACCTGATCGACCGGTTGTCGAACCTTGGTCCATTCGAGGTCATCTTCTGTCGCAATGTGCTGATCTACTTCGACCCGCCGACCCGCCAGCAGCTCTGTGATCAATTTCATCAACTGCTCTCACCGGGTGGTCTACTGATCATCGGCGCCGCAGAAAGTCTGTATGGATTAAACACCCCCTTCACACCCGAAAAGATCGGTGCCACGATGGCCTACCGCAAGTCTCGCCAGGCGGCACAGGTGTAGGTACTGCGACTGGACCGCCCAACCGTTCGCGTCCTATCCACCCCGACTGAGATCATCGCGCGCTCCGTGCGGTGCAGGAGCGCACAGACGACCTCGCGAAATCTGTTGAGGCAGCCCGTGTCGTTGGCGATCGTCAAGCAGGAAGTGAAGGTAACTTGGTTCCGTCGAACAGCTCGCCCGACTGGCGTCCAAGCCGTTCGCAGATCCCCAGCAGTTTTGAAAATGAAACATCACTCGGTTGTACGTGCTCGGCTTCGATCAGGGCGACGGAGCCGTTCCATGTATCCGGGGCTCCGGGGAAGTAGATGACAACCAGTCCATTGGCCAGTCGATCGGCCTCGAACGCGGGGTGAATCAGCCCGCCGCACCTCACGAGCACGGGCCGCAGCGACGGGCCATGCTGATCGCCACCCAGATGCCCGGCCAGCAGGTCCTTATAAATGGCATACTTCGGGTAGACTTTGATCAACTGCTGCTCGAGCGTCCTCGAAAAGTGACGTCCGATGGCACGCTGGGCGATGAACCCGGCGATAAAGCACGCCAGGAACAGGGCCACGACCGCCACCGAGAATACCAGCGCAATGCCTGTCGCCGAATCAAACGGGATCCACGGTCGCAGATGGTGATAGCTGCTCACCGCAATGCCATACATATAGGCGAGCGCCACGCCAATCACGACGATCGGCACCAAGAACAGGAGCCCGCCCAATCCCATCGTCTTGAGGGCTCCCGCCGAATTCCTTTGCTGTTGAGTCATCGCACTCCTCTGCTGCTGCGTTCTTAGCATCACGTCTGCCGCTGGCACCATGTTAGCGTCAAACCCCCATGGTGTCTGGTCGACCGAGTCCCTCGTTCCGGAAGGGCGACTTTTCAACGTCAGCTCACAATCACGCCCCAGGCCCCGGCAGCAGTTCAGAACCGGAGTTACCTGGAGTTCCAGGCGGACCGTGCTGCCTGCACGTGTTACCCCCCGATCATGGACGGTGTTCCAACAGTCATCCTCGGGTATCATATTGCCTCATACCGCCCTATCATTGCGGCTTGGCAGGTTTCTGCTGGTGCTCACAGATCTGCAACAGGTTTAGACGAAGGCGCGACAATCATCAAACACCTCTGGATTACATTCGCGTTCGTTCTCATTTTATCCTTCAGCGTGCTCGGCTGGATCGGCGCCCGCATCTATCAGGAAGCGCCGCCGATCCCCAATAAAGTGGTGACCACCGCAGGGAAGATCGTCATTGACACCGGTGAGATCCAGGCTGGCCAGAACGTCTGGCAAACACTCGGCGGAATGGAAGTGGGCTCGGTGTGGGGGCATGGCAGCTATGTCGCGCCAGACTGGACCGCGGATTGGTTGCATCGCGAAGCCCTGTTCATCCTGGACCAGTGGGCCACTCGCGATTTCGGTGGAGGCTATGCAACCCTGAATGGCGAGCAACAGGCCCAGTTGAGCGGCCGTCTGACCACGCTGATGAGAACCAATACCTACGATTCAGCCACACGGACGATTACGGTTGCGCCGGAACGTGCGGCGGCATTTGAATCGAACCTGGCCCACTACGCGGAAGTCTTTTCCAAAGGGCAGACGGACTATGCCATTCCGGCCGGCGCGGTGACCGATACCAGGCGATTGCGGCAGCTGTCCGCATTTTACTTCTGGACCGCCTGGGCCGCGGCGACCAATCGACCGCACGACACGATCAGCTATACGAACAACTGGCCGCACGAGCCCCTGGTGGCCAATCGCCCCACGGGCGACGCCGTCGTCTGGACTGGCGTAAGCATCATCATGCTGCTGGCCGGGGTATCCGCGATGGCGTGGTGGTATGCGTCGCGCCGCGAAGATGAACCGGAACCGGTCCCGCCCGAAGCGGATCCGCTGGGCCGTTGGCAAGCCACTCCGTCTCAGAGGGCCACAGTCAAATACTTCTGGGTGGTCTCGGCTTTGATTCTGTTGCAGATGTTGCTGGGGGTCATCGTGGCCCATTACGGAGTCGAAGGGGATGGTTTCTACGGCTTCCCGCTGTCGAAGTGGCTGCCGTACAGCGTGGCGCGGACCTGGCACATTCAATTGGGGCTGTTCTGGATTGCTACCGCATGGCTGGCCGCCGGTCTATTCATCGGTCCGCTGGTCAGCGAGCAGGAACCGACGGGACAGCGTCTGGGGGTCAATGTGTTGTTTGGAGCCTTGCTGCTGGTCGTGGGGGGGTCATTGACCGGGGAATGGCTGAGCATTCACAACAAAATGTCGGATGTGGTGTCGTTTTACTTCGGACATCAGGGATACGAGTACGTCGATCTGGGCCGTGTCTGGCAGATTGCACTCTTCGCCGGCCTGCTATTGTGGCTCTTCTTAATGATTCGCGTTCTGCTACCTG
Source organism: uncultured Planctomicrobium sp. (assembly GCA_964596215.1). Taxonomy (GTDB): domain Bacteria; phylum Planctomycetota; class Planctomycetia; order Planctomycetales; family Planctomycetaceae; genus JAKFVC01. The sequence goes on from CAZQUW010000032.1 coordinate 22,951, forward strand.
CGTTACGCCGAGGGGGGGAGCAGAAACAGCTGGTCGCGCTGTTGACCGTTTCCACCGGAGCCATTGCGCTCTTCTACGGCGCGGGACTCACCTGGGGACGGCATACGAATTTGTCGATGGTCGAATACTGGCGGTGGTGGGTCATTCACCTCTGGGTCGAAGGCTTCTTCGAAGTTTTCGCCACGACGATCATCGCCTTCATCTTTATGCGTCTGAACCTGATTCGGCCAGGGATTGCAGCGGCCGCTGCGCTGCTGTCTGCCACCATCTTTCTGTCAGGTGGCATCATCGGCACCTGTCACCACCTCTATTTTACGGGAACACCACCATTGGCGCTGGCGTGGGGCTCGGTCTTCAGTGCTCTGGAAGTCGTTCCGCTGGTGCTCGTCGGATTTGATGCGATGGAGGACCTGCGGCGGTCGCGAACATCGCCGTGGGTTCAACGTTACAAGTGGCCGATCTACTTTTTCGTGGCCGTTGCATTCTGGAACATGGTCGGTGCCGGGCTGTTTGGATTCATGATTAACCCACCGATCGCCCTGTATTACATGCAGGGCCTGAATACGACACCCCTGCACGGACACGCGGCGCTATTCGGGGTGTACGGAATGCTGGGGATCGGCCTGATGCTGGTCTGTTTGCGAGTTCTCGTGCCAGGCGTGGAATGGAAAGACGGCCTGTTGCGATTCTCATTCTGGTCGTTGAACGTGGGACTGATGACGATGTGCGTGTTGAGCCTGCTGCCGGTGGGGTTGATGCAGACCTGGGCATCCGTGGAGCACGGCTACTGGTATGCCCGCAGCAGCGAGTTCCTGCAAACGCCGCTGATGCAGAACCTGCGCTGGATGCGGGTTCCGGGCGATACAATTTTCTTCCTCGGAGCGGTCACGCTGGTGATGTTCGTCGCCGGGCTGAAAACCGGACACTCGTTTAAGACCGCAATTCCGCGGTAACATAACTTCGGCGTCAGTTCAGAACCGCCTGCAAGACGGCGGTTCCGAACTGACCGCCACTGTTTTTGTGTGGCGCAATCCCGTTTTCATTCAAGATAAATTCACCTCAACCGCGATACGACCGCATCTCACTATTCGCAACTGATCGAGGTGCAGCATGTCGGAGACACCGCAGTTACCCCAGCCGCAGGATCCGCCAGCAAACGGCCCCATTCCCTTCGGAGTCGTTGCGCTGGGGATCGTCAGCTTTCTGACCGATCTGAGTTCGGAGACGATTTTTGCCGTCTTGCCGATCTATTTCATCAGCATCATCGGCGGATCAGCGTTCGTCCTGGGGGTCATGGAAGGGCTGGCCGACTTCGCCGCTTCTTCGCTCGATCTGGCTTCAGGGTATGTCTCGGATCGGACGGGCAAACGGAAATGGATTGCCTTCTCGGGTTACACCCTGTCGACAATTGCGAAATCAATGCTGGTGATCGTCACCTCGGCTGCCGGCGTCATTGCTTTTCGGGTCATCGAACGACTCGGCAAGTCCATTCGTGGGGCGCCGCGGGATGCGATGTTGGCGGCAATTGCACCAAGTAAGAAGCGAGGCGTCTCATTTGGCCTGCACAAAGCTCTCGATAAGGCCGGCGCAGTCATCGGCCCCTTCCTGGCCTACCTGGTACTGGCAAGATTTGGCTCAAGCCCCGGCACTTTCTACGTGATGTTCTGGATCGCGTTGATCCCAGCCGTGATCGCGGTGGCCGTGCTGGGCACCTGCGCGAAGGATCGCACGGTCACGGTCCGACAACGCCGCAGCATTCGCGAAACCTGGCACACCCTGAAGCCGGCCTACAAGCGATACCTCGCAGCCACTGCCGTCTTCTCGCTGGGATATTTCAGCTTTGCGTTCCTGCTGCTGAAGGCCCAGACCGTCGGCTTCGCGGCCCAGGACCAGGCATTGCTGTACGGGATGTTTAATCTCGTGTTTACCGTCGTCTCCATCCCAGTCGGCTGGATCGGAGATCGCCTCGGCAGGCGTGTACTGGTGATGGCTTCCTACTTGATTTACGCAGGCATGTCGGCTGGCTTCATGCTGGCCGAATCGCAGGCCTCCGTGACGCTGCTGTTTCTGGTTTATGGAGTGTTCTATGCCATCAATGAGGGGCAGTCGAAGGCCTACCTGGCGGACTTATCGGTAGACGAGACACGTGCCACTGCGATCGGAATCTACGGGTTTGTCACCGGGCTGGTCTACTTACCAGCGTCACTGATCGCAGGGGCACTGTGGGCCTTGGGACCGGCCTGGACGTTCGCCTTCGCGATGGGAACGTCGATCGCGGCGACGGTGCTGTTCCTGCTGACGACCAGCGAGCAAACCACGTCCGCTTAACAATTCTGGCAGCAGTAAGCGTTTGAAAGAAACCCTGATATCAAGTGCAGACAAGGCCCGACAGGTCCGCCCCCCTCACACCCAAATTCGAAGTCAGGCGATTCGACAGCCGCGTTGCCGTCACCATCATGGTAAGTTCGACTTCTTGAGCAGCGGAATCGAAATCACCAAAGCTGCGGTGCGGTCCTTGGTGCTGGTCCGCCGCGGCAGGTGGCACTTCAGGCATTCGGACGTCAACGTTATGGCGCCGGCATGTCGATAAACGCCGTCTTCCACTTGCGAGAATTCCTCCTGCCCTTTGGTCAGCGCCGCAACAGCGGACTTCTCGAACTCATCCTCGGCAATATGGTCGACGTTCATGGCCTGCGCGTTCACGGCCAGCCACCTCAATTTAACATTTCGACTTGTCGCAAGTTCGTCAAAGACTCGTTTAAGCGTCGTCGCCGGGATCGCCAGCTTCTGATCTGGCCGATAATACTCGTGGTGCACAAATTGCAGCGTCGCGTGGAAGGTTTCGTGCAGCAAGCGGGCTCGCTCACGGGCTTCGTCCACTGTGGCGGCCAGTGTTTTCTGAGCATCAGCGGCTTGTCCCGCTGGATTGGTAGCCGCCTTGGTTGTGTCAGGCTGCATCGCGTCGACACCAATGACCACCAGCAGCAGACTGACAATTACGATAATCCCAGCCAGGGGCCACGAAAACGGCTTCTGCATAGAAACTCCAAGTCGCTGTCACAGCCCGAGTCGTTACGAGCTGCGTCTGTAAAAAGATGAGTCCCCGCAACAAAACCGATTGTGCAAGGTTGAGAACGCGTCGTGATAAGCGATTCTGAACTGACGCAGAGGTTTTAGGAGCGTTGAAATAGGACGAGGTCTGGTCACTCGTCCTGGACCGGGATGCTGATGACCAGCCCGGCGAAACGGGGAGTCTTGGGAACGGGTGCCAGCAGGCCGTTATGGCATCCGACGCAACCAGCCCCCAGGGGAATCGGCGTAGCCCGGTGATAGTAACCATCCTGGACAACCTCAAAATGATCCTTACCGGCGGCAATTTCATTCGCCGCCTGCTTTTCGATATCGGTCCCGGGTTCGTGGTTGATACTCATGGCCCGGGTATTCACCGAGATCCACCGGGCATCAGCTTTCGTGCGGCTGTCCATCTCATCAAAAATATCTTCCATCGCCCGCGCCGGCAGCGTGGCCCGCTCACTGCGGAAATAGTGGCGGTGCATCGCATGCAACGTCGACTCATACAGGTCGTGCATCAAGATGGCTCGATCGCGGGCAACGGCGACAGGTACGCGATCTTTCGCGTCGACTTGCGGCTTCGCTCCCGATGCGGGCTTGGCCTGTGACTGCCCCGGCTGTTCAGCGTGGGAAGTAAAGGTCAGGCAGAGTAACCAGGCGGCGCCAATACCGGCTGCGACTTTGGTGATGGTTCGTGACGTCATTGCAAATCTCCAGCTCAGGTGAGTGCGGACCAGCCAGCACGTTGCCATGCATAGCTTAGCGGATGATTTTTTGAACTGTGCGGAACAAGCAGGGTGGGATGAACGGGGCGGTGGGGAGTGTTACAAACAAGGAAGGCAGGGAGTGCGCGATGCGACGTCTGTATCTCAGGTTACAGAACCAACTCGGGTTAATCGTCGCCTGCTATTTTAACACTTTGGGCCCCAAAGTGATCGACTGCGCAGCATTTGGCGGCAGAAAAACCAAGGATCAGACGCAGCGTCAGTTTCATAAATAGCGGATCGGGTGTCTTTCGACACGACACCGAAGCTCCTCGTTACACACAGCATTTTCGCCGGCTGAACCGGGATTCGCGGCCCTTCCAGCAGGACATTTGGGGAATGAGACGCAGGCCATCCGACCAGTCTCAATCTGAGCGGTCCCAGGCACAGGCCGTGAATTGAAGCATGTGGCCCACCGACCTGAGGCCTGCTTTGACTCCGTCATGCTGGCAACGAGCCACGAACGAAATTCTGCCCTGCCAGGTCAAGCACCCGGCGGCAGCCTGCTTACCGATCGAACTGGGCAACCCGACACCGACCGTATATTGTGCAATACCCGTGTCATTGTGAAATTTTGCCCACTTGCACACCAATTGACAGTCACTGATTATCTGATTAACATATATGATATTGGGATCATACCGCCCGGCGACAGGCTGCACCCACCCCATTCCCCGTGGTGGCGCCCCTGACATTCAAATCGTGTAAGGCCCCAGTTCACATTTCGTTCTTCACTGATCTTTTTGAGGTTCAACATGGCCAGACGACCGACGCGCTCCGTCCGAAAGCAAGGTTTTACACTGATCGAATTACTGGTGGTCATCGCGATCATCGCGGTCTTGATTGCGTTGCTTCTGCCGGCAGTTCAGCAGGCACGTGAAGCCGCTCGACGGGCTCAATGCAAGAACAAGATGAAGCAGCTGGGATTGGCCCTGCACAATTACCATGACACATTCGGGGCGTTTCCCCCCGGTGTGGTCACCGACAAGCCGGGTATCTGCCAGACTGGCATCAGCGCTACGGCGCTGGGGGCACCGTGGACCATCATGGTCCTGCCCTACATCGACCAGGCTCCTTTGTACGCCTCGTTCAACACCTCAACCGGGACCTATTTCGGCCTCTATCCGATTGAAAGCTCACGCTCCGAGTCGGCCAAGCAGATCCAGCGTAACGTCGTCTTCGAATGCCCCTCTGACCCCAATGCCGGCGGCGAGAATTCCACGACCAACTACATGGGCATCTCCGGTGGCTGCGCCAGTACCACTGACAGCGGCTGCTGTGCCACCTCGACGGCCCGTTACCAATCGAACAACGGCATTATGTACAATGACTCGCGAACTTCGATTCGCGACGTCACGGACGGCACGACAAATACGTTCCTGCTCGGCGAGACCAAATATCTTGTCTTGAAGGCGACGAATCCGGGTTACTATGCCACGTGGGCCAGCGGCTACTACCAGCAGGCCACCGACGTCAACACCCAGACGGTCGCCGCGTGCGTGAACCAGATCAACAGCTCGCTGCTCGATCCAGGTAAGTCGGGGAGCAGCCCCACTCACGAAGTTCACCCCAATACCCTGGGGAGCCGCCACGTCGGCGGGGCACATCATACGATGGCGGATGGCTCGAGCCACTTTATCAGCGAGAACATCGACATCACCGTCTACCGCGGTTTGGGCCGCAAGGCGGATGGTTCCAGCGGCTTCGCTCCGTAATCCGCAAGGCGGGCCGGAGTATCGCGCTGCTGCGTGATGGTCCGATGACACCGCTCATACGGTACACCGTTGATCGCATAACGACAGCGAGGAAATTCGGTTCTGCATCGAGTTTTCTCGCTGTTCTATTTGGTGTGCGACTCTATCCTTTCGTCTGACCTTTGATTACTCGGTAGGCATTATGAATGTGACTCGGCGTTCGGTCGCGCGGCAAGTGTTCCTGCTCCTGGCATGCATGCCCGTGCTCTGTTTGACAGGCTGCGTGGGTGAGAGTGGTCCCACCCGCTATGACGTCACCGGTGAAGTGAAGTACAACGGCAGTCCAGTTCCCTATGGCGAGATCATGTTTGAACCAGATGATTCCAAAGGGAATTCTGGCCCGGCGGCACGGGCCGTCATCGAGAACGGGGTTTATGCCACAGAGAAAGAAAAGGGAGTCGTCGCCGGCGCACTTCGCGTCCGGATCAGCGGCTACGACGGTAAGCCCCCCCCGGGTGGTGGAACTCAGCCGCACGGTAAGCCCCTGTTCGCAGAATATCGCGACCAGGTCGACCAGCCGGAGGACGTGGCGACTCACGATTTTGATGTAAAAGGGAAATAGGTGCCCATGCAAATGTGCAACTCGCACCCTGTTCTCGCTGAGACAGCCAGTTGAGCAGCGTGTGCCCCGAGGTCCAGGCGACATTCGGGCCAGTGTTTGGAATCGCGGCTGCGCATCCACGCGCTGCCGCTAACCTGACTCCTTGACCACGCTGCCGCGGTACCCGAAATAGCCACGGGCCTTAATGATCTCGACGACAGCAGGTGGTACCATGGCTTCCCAGGAAGGATCGCCACCCCGGATTTTCAGGAACACGTCGCGCGAGAAAATTGGGAGGCAACTCTCGTCGAAATTGTTCAATTGCTCAATGCAGCCGCGATCGACAAGATAGCCATATAATTTACGCAGCTTCGGTATGACTTCGAAGTTCTGAACAGCCGTCAGATCTCCAGTCTCCGGGTCCAGGTAGGGGTAAATGTAGAGCTTCAGGTCGTTCTTAAAGAGACGGCCGAACGATTCCAGGATGCCCCCTTCGAGATGGGTGTAGTACTTCTCATCGAACAGCTCGCGGAGGCTGGCCGCTCCCATCGTGATCCCGATGCGGTTCTTTGTATAACGGGCCAGGTAGGCGGCCAGGCGGTAGTATTCGAAGTAATTCGAGATCAGCACCGTCTTTCCCACGGCCGCCAGCAGATCCACGCGAGCCAGGAAATCACGATAATCGAGCTCACCGCTGGCCAGCAGATTATTCATCGTAATCTCAAACAGCTGGACCACCGAGTCCGCCTGGATGCCGGGTTCCTGTGAGAACTTCTCCTGCGCGCAACGGAGAATATCGATATTCACATTCGACACCGGACGAAAGCTGCCCCGTTCGACCAGGATCGGTTTCTTATACAGCACTTCCGATGGCTGCAACATCGTCCCATTCGCCGCAAACATCGCCGCGTTACTGAGTCCCAGGTGGACCAGCATCAGGCTCATGATGCGATTGTCGACATGCCGAAAGGCAATCCCCGAGAACTCAATCATGTCGATCTCGAGACGTTGAAGGCTCAGTCCGTCCAACAGCGATTCGAGCAACTGCTCGGGTTCATGGTGCAGGAAGCAGGTGCCGTACAGCAGATTCACACCAACAATACCGAGCGCTTCCTGCTGCAGCGCATTATCGGTATCCAGCATCCGCACATGAATGATCAGCTGGCTGGCCTGATCTCGCGGATGAGCCTGAAACTTGACTCCCATCCAGCCGTGACACTCGTTGGTGCCCTTAAAATTCCTCGCGGAAACCGTGTCGGCAAAGGCAAAGAACGCCGTGGTATCGCCGCGCGTTTCGCGCAGCTGGGCGATGTCGTGCTCGTATTCATAATCGAGCATGCTCTGCAGCCGCTGCTGGCAGACGTAGCGTTCGCACGCGCCGTAATAGGCGTCGCTGACGGCCATATCATAGGCAGAGATGCTTTTCGCAATTGTTCCCGCGGCGCCGCCCACCCGGAAGAACCAGCGGACCACTTCCTGCCCCGCACCAATTTCGGCAAACGTGCCGTAACGGCGCAGATCGAGGTTGATCCGTAACGCCTTGTCACGCGTTTCGAGAACAGCCTGTTGCGGGCCAGGTACGAAAGTGGCCATCAAGTTCTCCCCCGGCATTCAAGTTGCCTGCGGCGGTTTCTGTGTCACGACCCGGCGATGTCCGCCTGAGGCGGAAGTCCGGCTTGAGCCTCACGGAGCGCCCGATTCTGCTCCTTGAGCGCCATTTCCAGTCTGATGATTCGCTCGCCCGCTCGAATGCGGACTCGCAGTTCATCCTTGTCGAACGGCTTACTGATGAATTCATCCGCGCCCGCTTCCATTCCCTTGACCAGATCCTCTTTTTGCGATCTGACGGTCAGCAGGATGGTATAGACATAATTGGACCGCGCGCTGGCGCGAATACGCTGGATCAGTTCGGGACCGTCGAGTTCCGGCATCATCCAGTCGCTCAGGACGATCGGAAACTCATCCTGCTCGAACAGACGCCAGGCTTCGGCACCATTCGCCGCCACGGTCACATCATAGCCCCACTTCTGGAGGTAGTTTTCCAGCAGACGGCGCGAAACCGAATCATCATCCGCAACCAGCACTTTCATAAGCATTCTCCAGCGTGCCGCACGCAAAGTGGAACACAGTCTCGCGTTGTCTGCCCCCTGACTCCGGCAGCACTCTTATCATAATCAATCTGCGGGTGGGCAGAGCAGTGCCACGGAGGTCGCGTGATTATTCTCCGAATTCGTCCTGAATTGAAACAAAACAAGGGCGTTCACGTAACTGCCGGACCTGCAGATTGCTGCGCCCGCAGCAAGACGTCCGCCTCGCATCATATCAGTGTCCCCTACGGTTTCAGCTCAGGCGGTCCGGCCTCCAGGGCCTCTAAGACTCGCTCCACTTCCTTTTCTAGAGTTGCCAGTTTTGAGGCACTTCCTTCGAACGACTCTTCGCGTCCAAGCTCTTCCAGCTCGAGTGCCGCCTGAATCAGGGGCTCGGCCCCGAAATAGCTGACCGACCCCTTAATGGTGTGGGCCGAACGTCGTAATAGCTTGGAGTCGTGGGTTTCGATCGCCCGGCGTGCATCGGCCACCAATGTCGGCGTTTGCGACTTCAGTACGCCAGTCAGTTCATGCAGCATATCGCCCCCGCCACTGCACAGCTCCCGCGCGACAGCCCAGTCGACCGCCGGCCGCTGTGGTAACCCAGGCTCCGTAGATCGCTTCTGTGCGGCAGCTTGCTCTCGATCGACTTTCCTGTCGCGTTTGTTTGCATGCCGCGCCACATGGAGATGCTTGCCGTCAGAACCAATTCCAGCGCGTGCGGCAGCTTGCAGGCAGAGTGCCGGGAAGCGTTCAATGGCACGATACATATCCGCAGGCACCAGCGGCTTGGAGACATAGTCATCCATGCCTGTCTCCAGGCAACGTTCGCGGTCCCCCTTCAGCGCCTCCGCCGTCATGGCGACAATCGGAATATGCCCCCCTGTCTGCAACTCGCGAGTCCGGATGGCGGCGGTCGCCTCGTATCCGTCCATCACCGGCATCTGCATGTCCATCAACACCACATCGAACTCATCGTCGGCCAACATGTCGACGGCTTCCTGGCCGTTCTCGGCAATGACAACATGATGCCCGCGCGAATGCAGTAAACCCACGGCCACGCGGCGATTGATCTCGTTGTCCTCGACCAGCAAGATGCGCCGCGGCTCGACGTGGGCATTGTCGGCCGCGGATGCCGGTTGATCCAGCTTGACCGTCGTATAGCGTCCGAACTGCCGCAGCACTTCGTTCAGCAATTCGGAGGCAATGACCGGTTTGGTCATGAAGCGACCGATCCCATACTTCTGAGCCAGGTCTGCGTCGTTGGGTGACGATCCGGACGAAATCATGATGATCGGGCACTGCGCGTGATGGAACGACTCGTGCAGGCTCTTCGCCAGATGCAGCCCGTCCTCACCAGGCATATGATGATCGAGGAGAATCAACCGGATCTGGTGCTGAGATTGCTCCGCCGCCTGCATGGCCGCCCGGGCAGCATCTGCCGAATCAGCCAGCACCGGCTGCATATGCCAATGTTGCAGCATCTCACTCAGGATCCGGCGATTCGTCAGGTTGTCATCGACGACCAGCACGCGCAGGTCCCGCAGCGAGTTGATTTCCGCCGGTTCGTGCAGATGCTGATCGGCAGAAATTCCAAATTCCGCGGTACAATGCACCGTCGAGCCGCGGCCCACTTCGCTTTCAATCCACATCGTGCCATGCATCATCTCGACCAGTTGCCGCGAGATTGTCAGCCCCAGTCCCGTCCCTCCAAACCGCCGCGTCGTGGACGTTTCGGCCTGTTCAAACGGGCGAAAAATCTGATCCTGCTTGTCAGCAGGAATGCCAATCCCCGTGTCGCTGATCGAGAACCGCAGCCGCACACGATCCGCGGTGATCGATTCCGCGTTGACATTCACGAAGATCTCGCCCACTTCGGTAAACTTCACGGCATTGCCGATCAGATTGACCAGCACCTGCTGCAGGCGACCGGGGTCGCCGCGCAAATGGTCCGGGATCTCCGGCGCGATGCGGCACGCAATCTCCAGGCCTTTCTCCACTGCCCGCAATACCAGCATCTGCGAAGCGCGCGCCACACATTCCGAAACGCGAAAATCGACGCATTCCAATTCCAGCTTGCCCGCCTCAATCTTGGAAAAGTCCAGGATGTCATTCAGCAGCCGCAACAGGATGTGGGCCGATTCCTCGATCGTCGCCAGGTAATCGCGCTGGTGCGAGCGTAACTCGGTCTGTCCCAGCAACTGGGCCATCCCGATGATGCCGTTCATGGGGGTACGAATCTCGTGGCTCATGTTAGCAAGGAACGAACTCTTCGCGAGACTGGCCGATTCGGCAGCGTCCTTCGCCTGCCGCATCACTTCCAGTGACTTCTTCTGATCCGTGATGTCCAGCACACCGCAGATTATGGTTTGCCCCTCGTTGGTCTCCACCGGGCTCAACTCAACCTTCATCGGGAACTCGGAACCATCTTTCCGGATGCCAATCAGTTCCCGCTCTCCCTTCATCCCGCGCAGGGCCGGGCCGAGGAAGAACTGGTCTCGCTCACCGTGTAGATCAGATTGGAGGGGCTCCGGCACCAGGATTTCGATCGATTGCCCGACAAGTTCGGCTTGGCTGTAGCCGAACAACTGCAGGCTGCGCGAATTGGCCATGACAATCCGCCCGTCGGGATGCACCATCAACAAAGCAGCCGGGGACGCCTCCACGGCCAATCGAAAACGCTCGCGCAAACGGTGCTCTTCCGTGACATCAGTAATCGAACCAGCCATCCGATAAGCTTGTCCGGCGTCATTCCATAGCGCCTGCCCGCGAGCCCGATACCACCGGTATGCCCCGGACTTGGTGCGTAGTCGATATTCAACGTCATACGGTTTGCGGGTCGTCAGATGCTCATTCAACTCGTTCAGCACCCAATCATGGTCGTCCGGATGCAGGTGCTCGGTGAACGACGAAAACACGTTCACGATCTCGTCGTCCTCATAACCGAGCAGTTCTTTCAGTCTGACGGAGTAGTAGACATCGTCCGTGAAAACGTTCCAGTCCCAGATCCCATCCGTCGAACCGCGTACCGCCAGTTCAAAACGCTCCTCAATCGCCCGCAACTTGGCCGTGCGTTCCTCGACAGTCTGATCCAATGCCCGATTTGTCCGGCTGAGCTGCAGATTGACTTCCCTGAGATCGCGTTCGGCTTCGCGAAAGGTCCGTAAACCATACGACAGGGCCCCCACATACGCGACCAGTCGCAGGACGTGCGACAACCACCAGTCCCCGTCCCACGGAACAGAAAACGCGATCAACACCCCTGACGTGCCAAACAGCGCCGTCTGGATTCCGAATAGCCAGTCCTCAGTCTGGCCCGTCGCAAAAAAGCGGCGTATGAAGAACACGGTCGACGTGAAGAATCCAATACAACTCGTGAAATTCAGGAACATTGCGGTCCGCGAGAAACCCCCGTCCGAGTTCCACATGGGGGGCAACAGCCCCGCCCCCATGACTGACAACGCACCAAACCCGACGGACAGCAGTGCGACCACCAGCGGCAGTGCCAATTGGCCAGTCGGCTTAGTCATCCGTTTGCTGAACCACACCAGGCCAAAAAAGACACCACCAGCAAATGTCGCTGTGCTGCGTAACCAGACGAAATGGTTCCCAGGCGTCGCAGCCGCGTGAAACAGGTCGAGCGTCCCCATGCTCAAGTACCCGCAAGCCATCCACGGATAGTGCTCTGTATTCTGCTTATGGGTAGATTCCGTGAGCAGAATGCCGGCAATGGCCAGCGCAATCAACCCACCGGCCCCCTCGATTAATGAATGCAATGGAAGGTGCGTCAGCCGAAATTCCGGAAAGAGCACTTCCGAAATGATTGTCCCCAACGTGGGCAGGGCCAAGGCCAACAGCGAGCCGTTCACTGTCCATGCGACAAAGTTTCTGGGCCGAGCCATAATCCTCTTCCCGAAATGAGCCGAACGACTCGCGGACAGTGAAGCTGCATGCTGCCTGTTCCCAGGAACCCCGGTCCAGCGCAGCTCGTCTCAATCAATTGTACCGAGCAGTTTGACGAAAATCGATTAGTTCTCTGGGCTTTCCCTGCCGAGCGTCCTGCAAACTGTCTCACGTAGAGCCAAGGGGGCAATTGTCATTTCCGGCTCGACCGGGGCATCGCGGCACTTTCGTTCCATTCAGTCAGTCGGCGGATACAGCCCGAATGGCCCGGCAAAATCCCTCCAGCGAGTGAGTTTCCGCGACTCGGTGCCGGATGGACGCCAGGGTTCCCATCAAGTTACGAATATCTGTCGGACGCGGTACATTGTCACCCGAAACCGAAGCGGCCCACGTCTCTTTAGTGTACTAACACCGCGTTATTCAGGTATCACTCCGCAGAACGTACGACGACTCTAGCACTTGACTGCTGGTATTCATAGTCCCGCCAAATTCAAGACGTCCGGTCACGCCACGGGCACAACTTCGCGCCCGTCCGAGGTTTGACTTAGTGGCCACACTGTGTAAACTAAACACTACGATCTTCGAACCAGGCCTCCCAGCTCAAATCTGGGACGTTACTGCAGGAGGACAACATGAAGATCTTGCTGGTCGAAGACAATCC
>CAZQUW010000033.1:0-16725 GCA_964596215.1 uncultured Planctomicrobium sp.
TTTTCGCGCTGAATGGCTTCATAGACCTCCTGTCGGTGGACCGGTATCTCCGTGGGGGCATTAATTCCTAGGCGTACTTTATCGCCGCGAATGTCCACCACGGTGATGACGATGTTATCACCGATGATGATGCTTTCGTCGCGTTGTCTCGACAGTACAAGCATCGTGTGGCTCCTCAGTTTCTCCAGGAACTCCATCATCGGTCCGGCCCGCTGGCCGCTATCCGTAACAGATTTCAATCCTGGATCGTGTTAGGGGAATAAGCAAATCAATCCGTTTTTCTGTCGTCACGTTGTCAATCTCTACTTCGCCGGCCGTCGCTCAACTGGCAACTTGCCAAGTCAGCTGACAGCCGCGGGGACGCTGCACTCGTTCTGGTTCTCCGCGTCGTGCTGATCTCCTCAATTTTGTCCGACGGTCTCACTCGGCGTAGTTCGTCCTGGTTGAACCAAGGCCGAGTCGCCTCCCTTCCTCGCCGCCACCCTCCACGGGGTTGATGAGTCCCTGATCAACCTGGGAGATGTAAGCTCTGGACTGCACGACGCGGACAACCGGTGATCTAGTTCTGTGTTCGGAGTTATGGCAGCACCGCACTCGAACTCATCACCGTCCTGCATTCACACCAACCAGTGTGTCCAATGGAGTGGCAAGCTCTGTGAAGGACACTGCTGGCTGACTGCGGCAGGGATTGTTTTCCGACGTCAGTGCCACGTACATCGTCTAGGGTTCACTCGTAAGAGTAGCCCCAGAATACGAAATTTGCCTAGACCGCAGAGTCGCCTGTCAAACAGTTCCATTCATGACGAATATACGGTTTGCAGCACGTCATTTGAGAGGCCAGGGGGACTTCCCTATGTCGAAAACCAGTTCCGTAACCAAGTGGCTCGGAAGTTCGTGCCAGTGTCAATTATTGAACGACCCAATATCCAATTCCATTGATGCTTGCGGCAAACAATTTGAAGTCCCTGCACAGTCTGCTCAGCTTCATCTTACCAGGAATTAGGAATTCCGACGAATTTTTGCTTCGAATTGTTGACACTTCCTGTACGGCAATATAATCCACCATTAACCGGTCTACTTTCGAGTAAAGCCTGCTTAGCGCGGGCGATGCGGCGAACCATATCGTGCCAGGCTGATCCGACGACGATGTTGGGTGGCACGCCGATCACAGTACTTACAGGAACCAAGGAATGCTTCATCTAAGCCCCCCGAGTCCTCAGGTGTCGTTCAAGCGGCGAATCGCCACATGTTCCGTACTGTGGATCACGTTGCTGATCGTGCAGCCGATCTTCGGACAGGACATTCCGCGAGGTTTCGTCAACAAAGTGTTCCACGACGATGATGGCGACCATAAATACGTCGTGTTCGTACCGAAAGCCTATTCGCCCGATAAGAACGCTCCCGTGATTTTGTTTTTGCACGGGGCCGGGGAATGTGGCAAGGATGGCACTCTGCAGACCACTATTGGACTGGGCCCCTACCTGACGAAGCAGCCCGATTCGTTTCCTTTCCTGGTCGTGTTTCCTCAATGCGAGGATACCCGCGGTCGCATCCTGATGCGGTGGCGCCCCGATCAACCGGATGGCCAGCGTGCACTCAAGATTCTGGCGGAAGTGGAAAAGCAATATAAAGTTGACCCGAAACACCGTTCGCTGGTTGGCTGGTCGATGGGTGGCTACGGCGCCGTCGCGCTGGGAGCCACCGATCCGGCCCACTGGAGTTCGGTCGTCACGCTGTCGGGCGGCGGCGATCCCGAAGAAGTTGTGAAGTTGAAAGACACTCCCTTCTGGGCTTTTCATGGTGGGAAAGATACCGCCGTCAAAGTGACCGAATCCCGGAAAATCGTCGATGCGTTGAAGGCCGCCGGTGGGAAGCCGATTTACACTGAAGTCGAAGATCTCGATCACGAGTCTTACAAGGCGGCATTCGATCGCCCCGAGTTTTACAGCTGGTTACTGAACCCCAAGATCACGGCCGAGCCTCCGCTGCTGGTGCATCCCGGGACGAAGTTCGCTCCTCCGCCGGCCAACGCACCATTTATTCCCGCGGTCCACATCCCACGTGCGGCTTACGTGCGCCTGGGCAATGACATGCTGCAGAGCCTGGGAGATTCGATCCCGCGCATCGTGCCGGCCGAGATGATGTATGGCGGGATTGCCGATATCGGACAGTCATTTCAGGCCGAAGGCCGCAGCTTTAATGTGTGGTTCCAGGGAATCAGCTACTCGGGACAGCTCTATCGGGCAGCCGTGAAGGCCTATGCAAAAGATCGGTTGAACTTTCAGCTCGGTCTTTCCAATCTGACTCTGACGATTAATTCCACGTCGGTACAAGGTGCTGGAAAATCGGCCTTCACCGGCCCCATTTCAATTGTCATCGGACACAACCGACCGGTTTGGCTGAGCTTTGACGTCAAGCCTGTCATTCTTGAGGGGCGGATCCGATTGCAGTTGGTGGAAACGCGGTTCGATATTCCCTACGACAACTGGTACGTCACCAACCCTGCCGGCATTTCGACGCGAGGCCTGGGCATGACTGCCGAGCGAGTGTCCAGCGGGTTAATCGAGGGACTGTATGGCCAGAAGTACCGCATTGAAGCCGAAGTCCGCGGTGTCGTTCCTAACATCATCGCGCAGCTTGAGCAGAAGATGTCGCTGTCAGAAATCAATCAGGTGGTGTCTACCATCTGGCCGATTCCGGTGTATCAGCCTCGTGTTCGGATCTGGCCGCAGGAAATCTCCACGGACGACAAGGGTGTGACGCTGGTGATGGGAGCAACCGTCGCGGCGATTTCGGCAGAGACCGCTCCCAAGACGCCGAAGTGGGCGCCAGCTGTCGGCAAGGGGCTCGCGGATATTCCCAAGACTACCGCTCTTACGGTGGGCCTGGCACCCGCAACCCTGAAGCCCATCGTGGCCATGCTGGTTGAGAAGCAGATGGCACGCGTCAACGTTCTCGATATGCCGATCGACGCTTTGAAAGCCTTTGCCGATGCCAAGGCTCTCGCGGAGTACATCCCCGATCTGAAGAAGTTTGGAGATAGCGCCGAATTGTGGGCCGAACTCGTCTTGTCGGAGCCGCTGGATGTGGTGGATGCAGACGGCAAGATGCAGTTCAACATGCCGGGAGTGGTGATTTCCGTGGCCGTGAAGCCCAACAAGGAAGCCAAAGAATGGCAACCTTACGCCGAAATTCGGTATGACATCAACCAGCCCGCTGCGCCGCAGGTGTATAGTACAACACAGACAACCCGCGCGATCGAAATGGCCTGGAACGAGCAGCCCACAGTGAAAGCCACCGCCCGCTTTGCTCCGGAGTACACGGCCGAGAATCCGGAAATCAATACAGCCAAATTGGAAGAGTTATTCCAGACGGGCTGGAAGGAATGGACCCACAGCGGTACTTCAGCGCGAGTCGCTGTGCCGGATATTGATCTCGGTTATACGAAGCTGCGATTGAAGGGTGTGACGTGGTCTGCTCCCAATCTGGCCGCGGTGTTTGGCAAGCCGGGGATTCGAATTACGAATCTCTCGAGCGAGTCTGTGGTCTACGAGACCAAGGGGCCCTACAGTGACTGGAGTCAGCCTTATACGTTGAAGGCCGGTGATTACGACTCTTACGACATCGCCTATCCGATGTTGTTCCGTCGCACGACGGCTGAAGGAAGGGTTGAGTACTTCACCCTGCCCGCGGGTTCTCACTCCGAGTTCCGGGCACCGCAAGCGGGAAGCAAAACGGCCCAGCTCTTCCAGGCCAGGGAGACGACCGCACCGGCACCCCCGCCAGCTGCCGCCCCGGATGAAGGAAAGTAGACTCACACCTGGCGTACGTTTCGTGACCCGCTTCACGCGTTGCGAAACGCACGTCAGAGTTTTGCGGCCTCGCGGTTATTGGTAAGATGCAATCAGAGGATGACGCAGAGTGAGCCGGGTGGCGTATGTCCCCGGCTCATCTATTTGGGCCTCATTCGGCAAGTGCATCAAAGGAGTGACCGACGGTGGGCAAACCGGGTGATCTGACAGGTGAGCAATGGCAAGCGGTTGAGCATTTTGAAGGACCGCTGCTGGTCCTGGCTGGACCGGGCTCGGGTAAGACTCGCGTCATCACCCGGCGGATTGCGCGGCTGGTCGAACGTGGCGTGGATCCGCGTGGAATTCTCGCCATCACGTTCACCAACAAGGCGGCCAATGAAATGGCCGACCGGGTTTCACAGCTGTTGCCGGGCACCCGCGTCTGGGTGAGTACCTTTCACCGTTTCTGCGCTCATATCCTCCGCCGCAATGCTTCTCAAGTTGGTCTGCAGCCGAACTTCACGATTCTCGATCAGTCCGATCAAACCCAGTTCCTCAAGCAGATTATGGGGGATCTGGAACATGATATCGTCAAGTATCCTCCGGGAGTGATTGCCTCACAGATTGGCCGCGCGAAGAATCGGCTGCAAAGGCCCGAAGACCTCAATTCGGCGCTGGAGGACAGCTACGCGGATCCATTGGAAGCGACCACTGCCAAAGTCTATGCGGCTTATCAAAAAGCACTGCTGGAAGCGAATAGCGTTGATTTTGATGACCTGTTAACGCATGTGGCTGTCCTGCTGCAGGAACAGCCGGATCTGCGGGAACGTCTCGATCGGCGTTATGAGTTCATCCTGGTTGACGAATTCCAGGACACCAATCTGGTTCAATATCAGATCGTGCGTGCCTTGTCGGCGGACTTCCCGAATCTGTGTGCGACGGGAGATCCGGACCAGTCAATCTATGGCTGGCGCGGTGCCGAGATCGAAAACATCCTGCGTTTCGAGAATGATTTCCCGGGCACGCGGCAAGTGCGACTGGAGCACAATTTCCGCAGCACGCAGAACATCCTGACGGTCGCGGATCGGTTGATTCAGCACAACACCCTGCGCAAGCACAAGCAGTTGCTGACCAATAATGCTGCGGGCATTCCCGTTCGCTATTGGGAATTTGATGACGCCGATGCCGAGGCGGATGGGATTGCCAGGTTCATCATCGAAGAGGTCGAAGCGGGACGCCGTAACTGGGGCGACTTCGCGCTGTTATTCCGCGTGAACTCGCTGTCGCGCCGACTGGAACGGGCCTGTGTGCGGCACCGCATTCCCCATCAGGTGGCCTCGGGGGTCGCGTTTTACGAACGGGCCGAGATCAAGGACTTGCTGGCCTACCTGCGACTGATAGTCAACCCCCATGATGTTGCCGCCTTCCGGCGAATTATCAATACACCAGTGCGGGGCATCGGCAAACAAACGCAGAACAAGATCCTGCGGTGGTCGCAATGTGAAGGCCTGGATCTGCTGGAAACCTGTCAGCAGGCCGATCGAATCACGGGGCTGGCGAAGCGTGGCGCAGTAGGAGCGAAAATGTTCGCCCGCATGATGGCCGAGTTTTCGCTTGCGGATACGGGCTCGGTGGAAGGTTTGCTGCGGAAGGTCGTGGAGAAGACGCGATATACCTACGGTTGGGACAATACCCACGCTGCGGAAGACGATGTGCAGCGTCTGGCGAATGTCAACGAATTGATCGCGGCGGCCGCTGCGTACGATCACGGCGTGGACGGAGAATCCTCGCTGGAGGGATTTCTCGAAGAGTCGACGCTCGTGGCCGATCTGGACAGCCTTGATCCACTATCCGGTAAGGTGTCGTTGCTCACGCTGCATTCCGCCAAAGGCCTGGAGTTCCCGGTGGTGGTGATCATCGGTCTGGAAGAAAACATCTTGCCGCACGAGCGAGCCTTGCGAGATAACAACTATCGTGAACTGGAAGAAGAACGCCGGCTGCTGTTCGTCGGGGTCACGCGTGCCAAACAGGAACTGGTACTTACCCGATCGGTACAGCGCGAGATCCGGGGACGCATGGAGACGACGATTCCCAGTCTCTTTTTGCGGGAACTGGCGCTCCATCGCGATGCGGAGCCGACTGGGCCCTCGCTGTCGATGACTTCTAATACCGAAGAGTTGCTTGAACGTCACAAGGCTCGATTGCGCGAGCAGCTGGCGACGCAATTGGCCAGCAAGATGCCGCTGCTGATGACTGGTGCCAGCCTGCTGAATGGCTCGAAAGAAGCAGCCTCCATTCCCTGTAAATTTGCGGTGGGCATGCGAGTCCGGCATCCACAGCAAGGCTACGGCCAGGTGACCGATGTCGGGATTGGATCGCGTCGCACCGTCACCGTCCAGTTCGAGTCCGGACAGTCGGAAACCTATGTTGCGGCCATGTCGCCGTTGCAGCCTGTGGGTGTAGGCTGAACTGACCGACCGAATCGCGGACTCGATTCGCTGAGTCCCAGCAGCCTGATCACTGCTGATGCGCGCGGAAGACCGCGACATTTCCATTCAAAAAAACAGCCCGGCTCATTGGGAAGCCGGGCTGTTGAAATCTTGTGATGTGCGAGATTCTGCAATCCGCTGGTGAGGCAATTAGAAGTCGTTGCTGATTTGCTCGTGTCCCGCTTTGCTGCCCAGCGCGTTCAGAATCCGCAGATCGATGTTCTTGCTGATACTGCGTGCCGAACCGTCGGCCATCGTGAAATTGGCCAAATCTGCGTGCCAGCTGCCGAATCCAAAAATCACGTAATTCGATCCAACCGCCTGGTAGTAGTCGAACGCCGGACGATTTTCAGAGGGATCGTAAATTCGAGCACAGCAGCTTAATGCATCGCCCCACAAACCGTATTGGGACTCACCGTAGAGGATGGTCGTGGTGGTGCCATCGCGGATATCACGATCAGAAACAGCGCTGTTCATATTGCCAATGCCGTTTTGCGAGTTGCCCGTGGGGGGATTTGATCCCGGGAGAATTCCTGAGCCCATGCAAGTCTTGTACGTCGAGTAGCCCAGGTTGCCGGGTCGTGCGCCGGCTAACGGAGCGGAGGGACAGGAGTAGGACTTGATCGTATTCTGAATTGCGGTCCAATTCGGGTTATTCTGGGCTTTCGGCAAACTGAAATTGATCGTCAGAACGTTCGCGTCCATCTGGGACAAGATCAGTGCATGCCAGCCCCATTGGTCGGAAATCGTCAAATTTGTGATGTTCGGCGGGCCCATAATATAGGGGGGCATCGACTTCGATTCGATCGTCTGGGGCTCGACAATTGGAACAGCCAAAGTTGTCGAAGCGGCAGGAGCAGCGGGCTGGCAGTCGGCTGCCCCCGTGAGGCAAATCCAGCCGGACGGAAAACACCGATTCGAGGACAAGTAGTTATGGGCGGCCAAGCCGAGTTGCTTCATATTATTGAGGCATTCAGTACGGCGGGCAGCCTCGCGTGCCTGTTGTACTGCGGGAACCAGCAACGCGATCAACAGAGCAATGATCGCAATCACGACGAGCAACTCGATGAGGGTGAACCCACGCCGAGCGCCTGCCGTTGTGATGCGTGACGGGGATTCAGTGCACGGCCGAGATCTCATGTTTTTGAGCTCCAACTCAGAAATTCCAACCCAAGTAATCGATATCTGCAGCAATCCGTCCAGAGTTTTACACGTCGGCGTTGGGAACCAGCCACTGCTTCCGGACAGCTTGAAATGGTCAAGATCTGCAGGTGAATGTGAACCGACTTCTGCCACGGCGTGTACGAGCGCTTAGACGACCCCGCTTCTCCTTACAGTAATCGCGAATCATCAGAAATGCAATAATAATCGAGAGTTGTGCGCGGGCGTAAAAGCGGTCCGCACTCGCATGTTCCACTGCCGTTACCGCTAACGGTTACTGCCAATCAGTACGGGTTCTCAGCAGAGTCTCACGGCCACTGACTACTGGTCTCACGATCGCGCCGGGGCAATATCACACACCCCGCTCGTTGACATTCCGAGCTACTATCGAAACGACTTTTGCGTCAGTTCCAAGACATCTGCAGGAGAAAATCCGAGGCGTTCGAACCGGTGCGGTGACAATAAGAGTTCTGAACTCAAAAACAAACACCACTTGCTCCGACCTGGGAGCGAGTGGTGTTGGGAGATTGTTGTCAACTTTTCACTTCGATGTTTTAGTAGTTCCAGGCCGGAGCTTCGCCCGTTGGGTAGACGTTGCAAACAATGTCGGCTTCGCTGTCGCAGTAGTCCTTGGTGTCGTGGAAGTGGCTGCCAGCGGCTGAGCCCTTGTGGCCGGTGACACCGTTGTAGGCGTAGGCTTGATTGACGGATCCGAAAGCGGCGCCGACGTCTTCCAGTTCCTGATTCACGCCGTAGGCCACTTCGGAAATACCAACGACCAGGGACAAGACGCCGATCGTGGCAATTAACACGAGTTCGGCAGAGACAATGAAGCCGGCGTCATCATTCAAGAAAGTGCGAGTAATCTGCAACATGGTGGGATGCTCCTGGGCAATCTATGGCCGTTGGTCGTCGAAAATGTGTCTGTGTTTGGTGGCGGTTGTTAACAGCTGCTGTGTATAGACTGCTAAGCACCCTGCGTGCCAAATGAGTCAGACTGTAAAGAAAACCCAACAGCCTGATAATCGGAGTGCTGTAAGTCATTACTTGAAAATGACTTGCGAGTTATGCGGGTGAAGTCAGAAACGTTGGGTTGCAGAAACGCTGCAGGTGACAGATGGTGCCGAATCACCACACCACATGCGGTCAGAACTGGGCGATTTCGATGTAAGCGATTGTTGCCTCTGATCTTGCCGAGAGACACCACGCGATGTTGCCGCTGTGGAGTTTCGGCAACGCCCCCGGAGCCGACCTCTCGCCATCGGCCTGGAGAAGTAGTAGTCTCTGTGTTCCAGCGTAAGTCGCGGTGACGAGCCCCATGCCTCCCGAAAGCAGTTTTATGTCGGCAGTCCGATCCGAGCTCCTCGATCCCGGTCGTTCTCGCGTGCGCGACCGAGTGGCGCTGTGTGTGATTGCTGCCATGTTGATCGCAAACCTGTTATTTGCAATCTCCGCGGCACGTGTCCTGTCAGTCACTCACGATGAATACTGGCATTTGCCGGTCGGGATTCTGAACTTGCGGACCTGGAGGTTCGACTATGAACCGCTGAACCCGCCGCTGACGCGCCTGGTCGCGGCTGCGGCAACTTCGATGGCCATGCCGGATTGCTACCAGGGACCTGTTGAGCTGTCGGCGGACCCCACGAGCTACGGCTTGAAATTTCTCCGTCTGACAGGCCCCCGGCATCAGCAGTATTACATCTGGGGGCGAGCGGCCAATGCGTTATTCGCGCTGGGCGCCGGCTGCATTCTGGCAGCCTGGAGCTGGCAGTGGTGGGGGCGGTGCGCAGCCTGCATGACGACACTTCTGTGGTGCACCGAACCGACCGTCCTGGCCCATTCGGGCCTGATCACTCCTGACGCGGGGCTGACTTGCCTGACTGTGGCGTTGTGGTATGCACTGTGGTGCTATTTTCGCAGGCCCGGAATGTCGCTGGCAGTCGTCTGCGGCAGCGTGCTGGGGTTGGCTCAACTGACGAAATATACCGCCGTCATCCTGGGACCACTGGTCTGTATTGTCTGGCTGGCCTGGTATGTGTGGCACGGGCGGCAGCAGGGGAAATCTGGCTTGCGGCTGGGCAGTCAGCTGGGAGTGATCCTGTTGGTCGCTCTATTTGTACTGGATCTGGGATATGGCTTCGAAGGAGTTTTTTCGACGCTGAACCGGGTGCAGCCGCGTAGTGCCACGGTCACCGGGTGGCTCGCGCGGTGGCCGTTGCTGGGACAACTTCCGCTCCCCTTTCCCCAGGCCTATCTGGTCGGCCTGGATGCGCAGAAGCACGTGATGGAATCGCAGCATCCGGTGTATCTGGATGGTGCCTGGTCTGTCACAGGATTTCGATTTTATTTTGTATGGGCCCTGTTATATAAACTGCCACACATCTGGCAGATAGTCTGTCTGTGGGGAATCGTCGGAGGCGGGTTGCGGTGGGGCGACCGGTCATTTCGGAATCAACTCGGGTTTATCCTCATTCCCGCAGTGGTGCTGTTCGGAACGGCGAGTTTATCGGGGATGCAATTGGGCGTCCGCTACATTCTGCCGGTCTTTCCATTTCTCTGCTTGCTGGCAGGATCGTGCTTCGCAGCTGCGGCTGGGCTGCCCCCTGGCCGGTGGCAGCAACGGCTGATGATCGTGGTCGTACTGCTCGCCCCCTGGTCATTGAGATTCCAACCCGAACATCTCGCGTATTTCAATGAACTGGCTGGCGGCCCCGTGGGTGGCGCGGCCCATCTGCTCGATTCGAATCTGGACTGGGGGCAAGATCTGCTGGAATTAAAAACGTACGTCGAAAAGCAGGCCGATCGACGGTGGGCTATCGCCTACTTCGGCAGTGTTCCGCCGGGTGAAGTCGGGTTGAAATACGACCTGCCACCCAGCCGCCAGCCACAACCTGGTTCGTATGCCGTCAGCGTCAATTACGTCCAAGGTCGCCCGCACGTCGTATTTGATGAACAAGGGCGTCCCCAGCCGGTGGGCCTCGATGAGTATGGCTATCTGCGTGGCTTTGAGCCCTCGAAGCGTATTGGCGCTTCGATCTTAATCTATCAGATTCGTCCGTCCGACTTGATGCGGTGGCAGGCACCGTGAACGGGGCACGATCGGATTGAATCGAAGTTCATGTCACGTCGTATTGAGAATGCCTCATTCGTTGCCGTTGGCGTCCGCGGCGGAACGCTCAACTTCCCGCTTGAGTTTGGCGGAATCTGACGGAATTCGCGCATTCAAACAGCACTCCTGCTGCTTTTCTTATCTTGGTGTTCGTGCATGGCAAACCTGCCGGCATGAATTAAAGTTCCGTAACAACATGCTGCGTAAAGGCTTGTATTGTGAGACCGGTTCCCTGTTAAGACATCTTTCATGTTCGCTGGCACGTGAACTGCTTTAATCCCAAGACATGATGGAAGACTGGTTGTGAAGTTTCGAGGTTCGCGATGAACTCGCCTGTGAAGTGCAGGTCATGTGTCACACTCAGCCCTGGCAAAGGATTGCAATAACGAAAAATAACGATGCCTGATTCCCGCCTTGGGCCGCGCTCCAATCCCTAGCGGCCGTAACCTGTAATCCTTGCTGATCTCCCTCTTGAAATCACGATGCCGTACTCGGAGTGCGGTCACCGATTGTCTCGTGGTGCGCCTGGACCATCTAACCAATCAATACCTCAGCAACTGATTGATGTTTTGATTCATCTGATTTTCGCCGCGGGTTCATCAGAATCTCGGCACAACTAACGAAGCTTCCGTCTGCCACGGCCCTGCAGTGGGCGCTCGACTGCCTCTGGGAATTCAGTTTTCAGATGACGTGTTTGCAGTCTGTTGAGTGAGACCACATTCAAGTCGTGGAGTATGAGGTAACATGTTTCGAACTCGCAAGACACCCCGCCAAACTTCCCGCCTCGAGCAACCCCGCTCCGCCTCGATAACGTTCCTCTCAGGTCACGGCTCGAAATCCCGCGCAGGCCGCGCCTTCACAGAAGTTGTGTTGATCGTTCTCGTCCCCTGCTTCTGTCTGATGATGTGGGCGATCTTCGATTCGGAACTCAAGAAGAGCCTGTTAGCCGGTCCGACTAAAGATCACCTGCTGACGGTGAATCCTGTCTACGACGCGGTGACGATGGAGAACGACTCCGTGTTGACCGTGCAGGGGCAAGGCCAGCTCCGGATCTGGGATCTGAAGAAATCGGTCATGCTGGGCGAGATGCAGAGTCATCTGAGCGAAGTTCGCTGTGCGGACTACACTTCAGAGCAGCGCTTGCTGGCTGTGGGCTCTGCCATGGGTAAGCTGGAAATCTGGGATCTTGAGCACCCGGAGACTCCCGTTGTCACTGACGACCCGCTGCTGCACGAAGTTTCGGATTGCCTGTTTGTTCCCGGTGGCAAGATTCTGCTGACCTCGGGCGAAGACGGCAAGATTGTGCTGTGGAACCCCCGGACGCTGGAGCAAGTAGATACCTTGATCTCCTCGGAAACTCAGGAATCTGTGCGCAGCCTGGGAATTTCTCGTGACGGTAAGCAAGTCATTGCCGGGACACACTCCGGCCTGGTTCAGATCTGGGATTTGGAATCGCGTAAGATGTTGCGAACTCATCGAGTCGCCGCCCAGTACCAGCGGCCTGAAGCCGCCGTGGAGACGGTGGGATTTCTGGCTGATGGAATCAACTTCATCAGCGCCACGCGTAATGATGGCGTCGCCATCTGGAGCAGCGAAACGGGAGCCTGCATCCGACATTTCTCGGGTAGCGTCAAAGGTCTGCGATCTGGCATCCTGAGTTCCGATGAGACTCGATTCGTTGCGGGGAGCGAAGGTGGTGTGGTGGTGACTTGGGATGTCGCCACCGGAGACCGCATCGGAGTGCCTGTCGTGCAGGGAGCAATCGTCCGGTCGCTGGCCTGCAGTACGGACGGTCAAACCCTGCTGAGCGGCGATTGGAACGGCCGGGTGCAGTTCCAGCACGGTTCGGATCGCCCTATCCTGGGTGAGATCATCCGCCGCTAGGATCGGCGATTGTTCGCCAGCTTGAATGAATCCCCGGGCAGGTTCCTCCTGCAGCAGCTCAACTCGACCCCTTTGAACCTCATTTTTCCCAACAAACATTGGGGAAAATGGGGTTCAATCTTCTCTCTGGCGAGTTTCTGGCTTAAAATCTGCCGCATGGGCTTAGCGTGCCCCGATTTGCGCCTCAAGCACGATCGCTGGACGCGGATCGCAATTTTGATGGTTGAGGTCTCTCCGGAGGTCTCGATCGTACTCAACCCGATGCGATGCGACCCGACATCACGGAGGATGCGGTGGGTGGACTTGAGACAACCTGGGAAGCTTTTCGGAGCCGAATCAACGCGGCGCTCGAAAAATACGTACTTCAGGGAACGGACTGTCCATCGCAACTTCAATCGGCCATGTCGTACAGCCTGCTCGCAGGCGGAAAACGCTTGCGGCCGGTGTTGGTACTGCTGGCTTGTGAAGCATGCGGTGGTGATCCCGAAACCGCCTTGCCGGCAGCCTGTGCCCTCGAAATGGTCCATACCTACTCGTTGATTCATGACGACCTGCCCGCCATGGATGACGACGATTTGCGACGTGGACGTCCGACGAATCACAAGGTCTATGGCGAGGCTCTGGCAATTCTGGCTGGAGACGCGCTATTGACCCTGGCATTTGAACTGGTCGCTCGAGACGTCCAGCCGCCTCACGTGGCCGCTGCGTGCTGTGCCGATCTGGCCAACTCCGCAGGGGCCGTCGGGATGGTGGCTGGTCAGGTTGCCGATCTGGAAGCGGAAACCTCGGGAGTGGCGTCGCTGGAAATTCTTGAAGGAATTCACCGGCGGAAGACAGGACGGCTGCTCTGCTCGGCACTCACCATGGGGGCCCGAATTGCACAGGCTGACGGCGATACGTTAAGTCGCCTGCGGGAGTACGGTTTAAGAATTGGCTTGGCATTTCAGATCACTGATGATCTGCTTGATGTCCGCGGTAACGCCGAAAAAATCGGCAAGGGTGTCAACAAAGATGCGGCGCTCGGAAAGTTGACCTACCCTTCCATGTTGGGTGTGGAGGCCAGCGAACAACGGGCCGCAGTCCTCATTGACGAGGCTTGCGCGTTACTGGAGCCAATGGGGGCACGTGCCCTACCGCTACGCGATCTGGCACAGTTCATCCTGCATCGAGATCATTAGAGAAGTCGCACAGGCAATGCAGTTCCGGCCAGGTCCGATTGCCTTTGGCGGGCAGGCACCAAGTGAAGGCTGACGAGGACCACGACCACCCACGCAGCAAAGAATAGGATTCACGAGATCATGTCCGAAATCAGAGAACCTCAGATCCTGCCACGCATTGCTTCTCCGTTCGATCTACGGACGCTCAGCGAAGCAGAGTTGGAGCAACTCTCCGGAGAGATTCGTGACACGCTGTGCAATCTCGTCAGTCTGCGTTCGGCCCATTTTGCCAGCAATCTGGGAGTTGTGGAGCTCTGCATCGCTCTGCACCTGGTGTTTGACTTTTCGAATGATCGCCTGATCTGGGATACCGGCCACCAGATTTATCCCCATAAGCTGGTCACCGGTCGCTATCACGAATTTGCGACCATGCGGCAAAAAGGGGGCCTGATGGGTTACCCCAATCCCGACGAGAGTCCCTACGACCTGTTCATGACGGGCCACGCCGGCAGCAGCGTTTCCACTGTCCTGGGCTTGAAGGCGGCGGATGATCTGGTATCGCCGCGGAAGCGTCGCTCGGTGGCAGTGATCGGTGACGGCGCCCTCCCTTCTGGCATTGTGTTCGAGGCGTTCAACAATGCTGCCGGTCTCAATAAAGACCTGCTGGTCATTCTCAATGACAACAAGATGGGGATTTGCCCACGAGTGGGCGGGGTGGCCAAGTATCTGGATCATGCCCGCCTGACCCCCAGCTATTCGAACTTCAAACGTGATCTGTCGAAGGTCCTGCGTCAGATTCCGTTCGTGGGTGATTCGATGCAGCGCGGGCTGTCGCAGCTGAAGGACGCCATGAAGCTGTATTTGCACGGCGGCATGCTGTTTGAGGAACTCGGTTTCCGCTACATCGGACCAGTCGACGGACACGACTTGAAGTCCTTACGGAAATATCTGGAAATGGTAAAGGATCTGGAAGGTCCGGTGCTGTTGCACGTCTTTACCGAGAAGGGGCACGGCTTCGCGCCGGCCTGCGAAGATCCCGTTCTGTTCCATGCTCCCCCGCCATTTGAGCGCCACGACGAAGAAGTCGTCTCAATCAAGAAGAGCTCGAATCGGGCCTATACCGATGCCGTCAGCGATGCCATCCACAGCGCCATGACGCGGGATCCCAAAGTCGCGGTTATCACTGCGGCCATGTGCGAAGGCAATAAGCTGAATCATGTGCGGAACGAGTTTCCATCCCGCTTTTTCGATGTCGGAATCTGCGAAGGTCACGGGGTCGCTTTCGCCGGTGGCATGGCCAAGGCCGGTATGCGACCGATTGTGGACATCTACAGTACATTCTTACAACGCAGCTTTGACCAGATTTTTCAGGAAGCCGCGCTGCAAAACCTGCCCGTCACCTTCTGTCTCGATCGAGCGGGATTGTGTGGCCCCGACGGGCCGACTCATCATGGCACATTTGACAACAGCTATATGCGGGTCTTCCCCAACATGGTCCTCGTCGCACCGGGCGACGAAACCGACGTGGCTCCGATGCTCGACTTTGCCCTCACCTATGACGGCCCGGTGTCGATTCGCTATCCCAAGTGCAACGTAGAATCCATTGAACGGCCAGCACAGCGGGTGGAACTGGGCAAAGCCGAGGTCCTGAACTGGGGGCGCGACGGGATGCTGATTGCCTGCGGCACACTGTTCAGCAATTGCGTGAAGGCCGCCGCGGAACTTCGCAAGCAGGGGCTCGATATTGGCGTCATCAATGCGCGTTTCATCAAGCCGCTCGATGAAACAACATTGCTGCGGGCCATTCGCGAGGCCGCGTTTGTCCTGACGATTGAAGAGAGCACTTTGGTGGGGGGATTTGGCTCCGCCGTGCTGGAATTAGCCAGTGACCACGGCGTGAATACCAGTCACATCCGCCGCCTGGGAGTTCCCGACCGCTTCATCGAGCATGGCGAACGCAATGAACAACTCGCCGATTTGGGGCTGGATGTGGCCGGGATCGTGAAAGCTGCGAAAGATCTGGCCCGCACGACCAACGTCGTCGCAGCCGAGCCGCGAGCCTTTGCAGGCTAATGCGTTGTCATAGATTGCTTTTCACGGTGGGGTGCCTTCGCTGGGCCTGCGCCTGAGGTGATTTGACTCGCCCAAAGCAATGGGACAGCCAGCGCCCCCCACTTGTTACGTGAGGCAGTCCATGGGGCTCATTCCAGCAGCTCTGTGGAGGTAGCTCGTACGGGGCAACAGCCGCTCGAGTCTGGTACTGGTTGTGAGACCGGAATTTCGACGGTGTGATGTGGAAGAATCGTGGCAAGTGCCGGCGATGCCGTTCTCTGCAAGAAGTCGGTTCGCGTCATTTCCAGACGCTTTGGCCGTCCTCATGCGGTTGGCGGGCCTGGTTCAACAGGCCAATCAGCTGCTGCAGTTCGGCTTCCGACATATGCCCCAGTTGTGTTTGATGGCACGCCCGGACCTGGTCGTCGAGTTCCTTCAGCAACATCAGGCCGTTGGCGGTGATACCCACCTGAACCACGCGTCGATTTTCGGGCAGTCGTTCGCGTTCGATAAACTTGCGTTCGGCCAGCTTATCCAGCATGCGGGTAATATCGGGGGCACGCGAAACGAGCCGCGAAGCCAGGGCGAGCGTCGGCAATCGCCCGGGATGTTCACCGCGCAGCAGTCTTAGCACATTGTATTGCTGAGCCGTAATGTCGAAACGTTGAAACAGGTCATCTTCCAGAATCCGCAGGCGATCATAGGTCCGCCAGAGGACGAGAAAGGCCTCTTGAGCCAGCGAGTCAAATCGCCGCACGTGCTGGGGCTCTGCGGTGTCTAATTTCCGTGGATTCATCTGGCTCATGTTAGATGTGGGTTGGAGGCTTGTCGAGACCGTGGCCGAGCAGTTTCAAAGTCCAGGTGCTCGCAGCAGTCCGCATTGGTAGCGCTGTCAGAAAGTCGACCAGAATTCATTGAAAGCCTGGGGCAATGCAATTACCTGTATCCAGGAGATACTAATCGGGGTTATGGAACGTTCCATGTTTCGCGGACTATGCCAGAACCTCGCTGCTGTCGCGGAAAACAGATGCGATTTCGCAACACGGCTCCTGCTACAGGTACACACGGATGGACTTCCTGTA
>CAZQUW010000033.1:16825-33385 GCA_964596215.1 uncultured Planctomicrobium sp.
ATGCGATTTCGCAACACGGCTCCTGCTACAGGTACACACGGATGGACTTCCTGTAACATACCGCGTGTCCTGCGTTCAGTTAACGCAGTCCGTAATGTCCGAGTGTTATTTCCCCGGCAAATTCCACACGGGATCGAAATTATCCGAAGCCTCCAGTAATGACTGGACCGCTCGCGACATCAACACGAGGCTGGGGCCGTCATCCGGATAGCGTTCCAGCAAAGCTCCCAGCAGCGCGGCCGCTTTGCGAAACTCCCGCTGCTGGAACGCGTTCAGCGCGGCTTCATAATTCTCGCGCAGCGGTCCCCAATTGGCCGACAGTCCATTCGTCAATTCGAATAACGGGACTGGCTGGGTGATATTGACGACCCGGACGTCGCACAGGCGGCGAGTAAACCACTCGGGGCCCAGGGCATCACGCGTTGTCGCGCTGATCACACATGGGCAGCGCAGATATTTGGTACAGCCCTGCATCCGGCTCGCGAGATTTACGGTGTTGCCGATGGGGCCGTACTTGAACTTGCGATGTGAGCCAATGTTTCCCGCCC
Organism: uncultured Planctomicrobium sp.; assembly: GCA_964596215.1. Classification (GTDB taxonomy): domain Bacteria; phylum Planctomycetota; class Planctomycetia; order Planctomycetales; family Planctomycetaceae; genus JAKFVC01. The sequence goes on from CAZQUW010000033.1 coordinate 17,374, forward strand.
GCGCCGGTCCCGTATTGATGCCGATGCCAATCGCAAACGGCTCGGGTAATGCGGATCTCCATTTGGCATGGATGATCGGAATCTGTTCGAACATGCGCAAGGCAGCTCGACAAGCCCGTGCTGCATGGTCAGGCTGGCAATCAGGGGCGCCCCACATCGCCATGATTTCATCGCCAACAAAGTCGACAATGATGCCATCTGTTTCACTGACGCATTCGGAAAGTGCTGACATGACATCGTTGATCCATTCAAACGTTGTCGCTGCCCCTAACGCTTCGCTGATCTTGCTGAATTTGCGGATGTCGACAAACAGCACCGAAACATCAACTTCCCGCCCCACCAGGAGGTCGGGCTGGCTTTCCAGTTGCTCGGCAAGTTTGCGCGATTGAAACTGCTCGAACCTGAGTCGCTGGGCCTGCAAGGCTTCTTCCTGTTTGACACGCAACAGTCCCGACGCCACGCTGCAGGCGAGCAATTCGACCAGCATGGCTTCAAATCGTGTGATTTCACGCTCTGCCGTCAATCCCCCGTAGCCACGATCGCCATATAAGACGCCGATCAATTCGCCACGACTGTCCAGAATCGGTGAAGCCACCACCGATTGCACATTGATCAGGCTGGCCGAAACGTCCTGATTACCATCGATTTGCCAGAGGGTTCGTTTTTGCTCGCGAACCTTATTCAGGACAAAATTGCTGTAGGGAATGACCGTCTGATCTTCGAGTTTGTCATCCGTCGCCTTGGCAACCAGCTGCCAGCGGTCCCCCTGCCACAACAGGACGCGGCCGGTATCCAGTCCAACCAGATCGACGACCGACTGCACAGCATGGCGATAGAAGTCGGCCGAGCTGTTGGCGCTTTGAAAGACGTCGATCGCCGCCTGCAGATTTCGAATCATCGGCTCGAACTGGTCGGCGATGGGGGCCGAGCGGACCGATTTGATCATCTGCGAATCAAATCCGAACTTCGCACCCGGCAAGATCGTGGCCGATTGCAGGCTGAGCATGTCGCTGTTGCCAGTGACCTCAGTTTCCTGAGGAATAATTGGCACCATTTCGACGCAGACCAGTCGCGAACCGAGCTGAATTCGCGTCGTTCCCACGCAGACCCAAGATTGTCCTGGTTCGAGCGTGCGCGGTGGCTTTAGCTGGATGGGGCTATTGGTTCCCAGATTGCGGACCAGGAAGTGCCCGTCGACACGCGCTTCAATCCGCACTTGCTGGCGCGAAACCGATGTTTCGGTCAATTCGGCAACGACGATGCGGACGCCATCACCGATCTGCTGTGTGGAGAGGGGCCCTGGCTCATCCTTGCGCTGCCGCCCCAACTCGATCGATCCCACGATCTCGCGCTCAAAGACAAGCCGGATGCCCTCGAAGATCGTGACTCGGAATGCATGTTCCATGAATGGCAGATGTGGGAAAGCGGTCAGACGAAGTTGGCCCAGTACTCTGGCGCATCATAGCGAAAACCTCACACCATGAAAATCGGGGATATATTCCCGATTCGAGACTCGCCTGCGATGCGAGCTGGGGCACTGCGACGACGCCCGCGTCAAAATATCAGCAGTCCGAACGAAGTTTGCCCTAAGTCCGGCTCAGCCCTTGAAAATTCCCTCACCGGCGACGCGCCCGTCCTTCATGTGGATCTGCCGCTTGGCACGCAGGGCGATATCGTTTTCATGGGTCACCATGACAATCGTGCGCCCCTCACGATTCAGGGCTTCCAGCATCTGCATGATCTCTTCGCCAGTCGCGGAATCGAGATTACCGGTAGGCTCGTCGGCAAGAATGATCTCTGGGTTATTGACGAGCGCGCGGGCAATGGCCACACGTTGCTGCTGACCGCCCGACAGCTGAAACGGACGATGATCGAGGCGTCCGGCCAGGCCCACTTTCTCGGCCAGTGCCTCGCAGTGCTCGCGATCAGCGGCGGAGATTGGTGGATAGCCTGTGCGGTAGTGCAAAGGGACTTCGATGTTCTCCAGCACGGTGTACTGAGCGATCAAGTTGTATGACTGAAAGATGAATCCGAGCAATTTGTTACGGATTGCTGACAGCTCATCGTCATTCAGCTTGGCGACGTCTTGCCCCCCCAGAATATAGGCACCGCCGGTGGGGCGATCGAGACATCCCAACAGGTTGAGGAGCGTACTCTTGCCACTACCGGAAGTCCCCATGATGGCGACAAAGTCACCCTTGGGGAACTGCAGTGAGACACCGCGCAGGGCGTCTACGATGACCGGGCCCAGGTAGTAGCGTTTCTGGAGATCAATGACCTCGGCGGCCATGTCACTCACGGAGCACCTCCCGCTGCCGGAGCCACTCCTCGTGGACCGCCCCCACCACCGCCCCCGCTGGCTGCACGGCGTTTGGCCATGCTGGCCATGAATTCGTCCTTCGAAATCGATTGATCCCCGTCGGTGTCGATGTCCGCCAGGCGGTCACGCAGGCGATCGGAAATCTCGGTGCCGGTCAGCTTTCCGTCGCCGTCTTGATCGTTCTTGGTGAACATGGCCATCGGATCAAATCCAGTTCCGCCGGGGGCACCTGCTCCCGGTGTGCCACCCGGGCCGGCCCCTTGACCGGGACCGCCCGGTCCCCGGCCGCGACCTTCAGGACCGCCCGCGACCTGACCTCCGGCATTCGGGCCACCTGTCCGCGGTCCGCCCGTTGGGCCGCCAGGCGATGGGAGCACATCCGCCTTGCGCGTCCTGGCTTCTTCGGCTTTGAATTTTTCCTCTTCAATCTTGACCAGATCTTCGAGCTTACCAATTTCAACTGATGCGACCGTGCGCGGGTTCATCACCACGTCGTCGCCTTCTTTCAGCCCGCTCTTGATCTCCAGGTTAATGTCATTGGTGGTTCCCACCTTGACTTCCTGGGTTTTCAGTTCGCCGTTGATGATGGGAAACGCGTACTGTTTCGAGCCAATCGTTACGACCGCTTGCACTGGCACGTACAGGCAGTTGGGAATGTAATCCACTTTGATAATGACTTCGGCTGACAGCCCGGGCTTCAACTTGCGGACTTTTTCGACCGGATCGGTCAGACGTACGACCGTGGCATATTCCTTCAAATCGCGATTCGGCCAGTTCCCGGACAACGGGACCGACGACACGCTTTGAATGATTCCGTTGAAGTCTTCGCCGTGATTCGCTTCGGTCCGGACCACACAACGGAGCCCCTCCCGGACGAAACCAATTCGTGATTCGTGCACTTTGGCATTCACCTGCATGCGGGTGAAATCGGGTAGATTGATGATATTCTGCCGCTCACGGACCTGGGCACCTTCCGCGATGGCCGCTGCGTCTGAACCGCCACCGCGACGATCAGACGAACTGTTCGCGTAAACGACTTCGCCATCCTGCGGAGCCCGCATCGTACAAGCGGCAATCTGAACTCGTAATTTTTCGAGTTTTGACTTCTCAACTTCCGCGGTCAGCTTGGCAGCAGAGAGGTTTGCCTCGGCCTGTGCCATCGCCGCGGACGCTTTGCGCTTAACGCGACTCAGTTCACGCACAAACTCCTCGGCGTTAGCCTCTTTTTCGCGGATTTGACGCTTATTAATGTAGGTTTCCAGAACCTCAACGGTCTTCTTTGCAGCATCTCGCGCGAACTGTTTTTGAACCTTCGAGATTCGCGCGGCTTCCAACGCGCTTTGTGATACGTAGCCCTTCTTAGCGTTTTCCTTAGAGAACTCGTAGCTTTCCTCGGCCCGTTTGAGCTCTTCTTCTGCCAGCGTCTTCTGCCCCTCGGCGCTATCGAGATCCTTTTTGTAGTCGCCTTCTTTGTATTGTTCCAAATCGAGGATCGCGAGTTCCGATTTCAATTCTGCGGCTGCGATGTCGCTGTCATTCTGAGTCTTTTGAATCTCTAACGCTTCAAGTTTTTGCTTCAGTGACGCCTCAGCCTGCTCGACGACGATACGCTGCTGCGTTTCCGAGTCGCGCCATTTGGACGAATCGAGCTCGACCAGAACTTCCCCTTCTTTGGCGCTGGTCCCCTCTTCGACAATGCGGATAATCGTGGTCGAACCCTCAACCTTGCTGATCAGGCTGACGTTCGCGGCGCTATCCAAACTGCCGCGTTCAGTGATCGAGACTTCCAGCGGCCCACGCTTCACTTTATCGGTGATGTAGCTGATCCGCTTCGATTGCCCCATGGAGATCCGGCCGGTCATGACGGCCCAACTGGTTCCACCACCGACGATCAGCAAGCCGACCAGGATGACTAAGGTGCGAACTTTGATGAACCCCTGGGAATTCCGGCGGGCATACTGCGGCGAACAATGAGTTTGAATTTGGTGGAGCATAGCGTCTCCCGTTTAGGGCGTGGCAGGCGGTGCGGGCGGGAGTGATGAGGGTTCAGCGACCTCCGGTACCGTAGGGACCTCTAGTCCCTCGGTGCGATTCGCGCCCCCGTCGGTTACAGACAAAGGCACGAATTGCTGCTGGTAATAGTCGTCGAGCCACACACCACGTTCGTCAATCTGCATTATACCCATATCACGGTGGATGTTAAGGCGATTCGTTTCGTAATTCACCCAATTTCCAATTAAGCTGTTCTGCGCGTTCAGTACCGCATTCAACGCGTTCAGCAAGTTCAGACCGTTTTGTGATGATCCTCCACTACCTTGTCCGGCTGTGGTGGGAGCCAGTGAGGCCTCGACCGCTTGATCGTATTGCATCGCCGCCAGGCGAATATTTCGGCGAGCAATTTCAAATTGGTAGCGCAGAGCGTTCAGTTGACGCCACTCGTTGCGAATCGTGATTTTGACATTATCCTCCGCCAGCATGTAGGCTCGTCGCGCCTGCTGGTACGCAATCAATCCCTGGCGATAGGCATTACGCTGCTGTACCTGGTCCAGGGGGGCCGTAAACGCTAGACCTAACCGGAAGCTGCTCTGATCTTTACGAAATTCGAACGGGGACGTGTTCCCCGCTCCCAACGGCATTGTGCTGATGTCACCAGCCGCGGTGATATCCAGCTGCGAGCGGAGCGTGTTGGCCAGCACTTCAATACGCCGCCGAGCATCCATCACCAACGCCCGCTGGTTCATCAGATCGACGCGATTTTCGAGGCCTGTTTGCACGGACTCCTCCATCTGCATGTCGAATTTCACCAGGCTGATGAGTTCCACCCGCAAATTGATCTGGACCACCTCCATGTTCTGCACGACCTTCAGCACCCGCCCGCGAACGTCGGTCAGCTCTTTGGTGGGATCGACGCGAACTTCAGGGACTGGTTTGGCCTGGTCGTTGACTTTCGGTCCCTTCGGATTTTTCGCATCCGCTTTGGCTTTCGCAATGCGGCCCAACATCACCTTCTTCAAATCCGCCAGCCGTCTCAGCGACAAGTCGAGTTCCTGACGAACAATACCGATCAGTCGCTGGTCCCGTTCATAATCATCCAGGATGTCATCGGGATCGAATTCATCAGAATTGATCGAGATCGGCAGATTGGCGAGGCGAAATTCCTGGTTCTTCTGAACCTTATCCCAATCCTCATCCAGCAACCCGACCCCCTGAGCCAGGACCTTCTGGGTTAATTCCGTTAACTCGTCCGTGACCTTCAGGAGTTCGTCCGACTGCAACTGGCCTTCTTCCAGTGTCTGGGTGCGGAGCACGAAGCTGGTCAAATCTTCTTCCAGTTGCAGCAGTTCCGGACTGATCAGCTGGAATGGCCGTAATTGGCCAATATCCAGTGACACCCATAAGTCTGGCGGCAAACCCAGTTGAATCTTGTAACTATCCAGGGCATTCTGAAAATTCACTTCACTGGAGAGCAACTGGCTGCGACTGGTCGCCAGTTGCGTCAACAACTGCGCCACTTCCAGGCTCAATGCGTTACTGGCTGCCGACATGGCATAGAGTTCGGCCAGGGCATTCTGGAGAATGGGATTGGGAATCAGCGCTCGTAACTCGTTCAACTCCTCGAGAGTCATCTCCCCCTGCCCCTGCTTCCAGCGGAGTTCGTTGAGATTAGCCTCATAGGAGAGCCGGTCGGCATATTTACCCAGCGGCGGCAACTGGATCGCCCCTTCCGGAACGACATCCAGTGGCAACTTCAGTTCGTCCAGCGTCTCCGAGGCCAATGCCCTGCGGCGTTCGACCTGCTGCGTCAACAGCTTGATGTTGTAGCGAGCATTCAGAACTCCCTGATAGCTGTTGAGGAGCCCGTAGAACCCGCCAGCGTTCCCGCCGCTGGTGACGCCAATCGAGTTGGCAGTTCCAAAACCAATCGGGCTGGCCGTGTTTCCCGCGACCGTCGCCACGAAGAACGTCTGACGGAACCGAGCAAAGTCCCGCATCGTGTAGAGTGCGCTGCGTTCTGCCTGGGTCAGCGCTTCCAGCACCACCTGCCGACCCGCCCCCAGCAACAGTGGTTGAACCAGTGAATAGGACAGGGTCGTGGCCGTGCTCGACTGATTGCCCCCCGTAAACAGCCACAGCGTATTGTTGGCCATTTCGACGATCCATTGACCGCCGGTCGGCAGAACCTGACTGATGCCCGCGCTGGGACTGAGCAACGCGGATTCCACATTGCTGTCGTCGCTACGTACCAGGGACGCACTTGGCTTGCGTCCGCCGAAGCCCAGATAGCGCACGTCAAACTGAAACCGCTGGAAAGTTAACGCCAGCGAAGTGGTATAGAGGTTTTCCAGGCTCAGCTGGAATTCGCGACTGTGGATGTAGGACAGTTGAATGGCGTCCGCCAGGGTCAAATCGGGAATCCCCGGCCCGGCCCCCGCTCCGCTCTTCTTCTGCTCTTCAATCTGCTCTGCAGTCAATCCGAAGGGCTCGAGCCACTGCGGATTTTCCACGGTCAGCGTGTCGCCAAACTTATGCCAGGACTTCCAGCCCCGGATCGGTTTCTGCGGGTACAGCCAGGGGGGCAGAACACCGCCTGTCCAGGCCTGGTCCACCTTGGCGACCCCGATGTTCATATTGCGACCCATCCAGTGCATATAGCCATGGGCAGTCGGATCATCGGGGGGCAGCGGTTCGCAATCGGGATCGTAGGGATCAAAAAAGCGGCTTTGCGCATCGGGCTGCAGGTCCAGGCGCGGCGGGTCCCAGCGTGGATCCGCCGACTTGTCCTCCAGAATGGCGTAGGTGTTCTTGTCGGCATTCTGTCTCCAGAAAGAACGCGAACACCCCGACATGATGAGCATCGATCCGCACACCAATCCCGTCAGGCACCAAGACCAGTGGCTTGGTACTCCGCGTGAACCAGATGGCGAACGTACTTGACTAACCGGCCTGAGCATGTCGAGTCTCCGAGTCATCGGCAGCACACTTCGTATTGGGAACCAGTTCGCCAATTCGTCCGGCAACGGCACGATCGGCTTCCGTGTGTTCGAATTCGGTTTCGCAAATCGCGATGAAATTTCGCAATTGCTCGCGGAACGCCTGGACTTCGTATACGGCGAAACTCCGCAAGACTTCCTGAGCGCGGAACGAGTATTCGTGCTCGGCCTGGGATAGCAGCACTGCGCCACGTTCGGTCAGACGCACCACACTGCGACGGCGATCCAGCGGCGATTTCTCACGCGAGACCAGGCCATCGCCGCGCATGCGGTCGAGCAATGTGCTGACGTTGGCTTCCGATTGCTTCAGACAGCGTGCGAGTTCCGACTGTGAGCATTCACCCAACGGGCTGCTGCGGATGGCACGCATAATTGTGAAGCGAGCGTCGTTCAGACTGTGATTGGTGAGACAAGGGGACATCAGCTCCCGAATCGAATCCGCGGCTTCCTGGATCAGTTCCACCACTGAATCACCAACGGGAGTCGCTGCCATCGCGTGAGGCAGATCGAGTGGCCCCACCGGCAGACTCACATTCTCTAAAATCTGGAATTCCTCTGTGGACATGGTCGCATCCTTGCATGGTTATGAGGCTCCATCTGGAACCTGGCCGGAAACGGACTGGCTGGATTCGGCCTGGGACGAGTCGCAAATCACAAACATTGCGGAACGCTGTGCGTCCCGACGGATGTGCAGACTGCACGACATCCCCAGACCGAGTTTCCCCTCCCAACCAGAGTCAACCGTTCGCTGACTAATCCTTCGGCCAGAGAGCATCGCGGACTTATTGTCTTTAATCGGTCTTTATCGACTTTGCCGGTTGCATCGCGTGTAGCGATCATTCCACCGAAGTTATTTCCCCCAGATTTCCTGACCCGTAAAGTTTGACATGGAGTTGAAGTGACTCACGTAATTCATTACAGGTTAAGTGGTTGAGGAGAATCAACTCCGATGGCGAATGGCAGGGGCCGGTCGCGAGAAGAACGGCACTGGTGAGCGTCGTCCTGTCAGAATCTCGCAACCATGTCCCATTTCCGCGCGAACCTTGATCACCCGCCCGGCGTCTTAACTCCTGTAATGATTCGAAAATCATCCGCGGCGAGGAACAGCCGCGAACCAATTCACTTTGCAGTCCGTCAGCCATCTCAGCAGGAATTGTCCGCTACGAGCGAGACTTTTGATTCCGCTGATCGATCAGGCAATTCAACTGACGACTGCATTCTCACCCCGCGGGTCGCTATCCCGCCGGCTCGCAAGTGGCGACAATATGCCGGTTCAAGGCATTTGCTCACCAATTCCCTTTCGCGATCCACGACGAAAAAACATTATGTCTCAATTTGGTACGCAAATTCTCGGTCTTCTGGATTCACCGGAATACCACCCTTCCAAAACATCACAAGTCGCCAAGCAGCTTGGCGTCACTAAACAACAGGTGGCCGAATTCAAAGAAGCGCTTGAGGAGCTGATCGAAGCCGGCCTGGTTCGCAAGCAGGAGAACGGCATCCTGCGGCGTCGGGCTGCCAAGGGGCTGGTCGCTGGCATCGTTCGCCGGGCTGCGGCCGGTTTCGGATTCTTGACTCCCACGGATGCTCCCAACGACCGCAGCCGCGACATCTATATTTCTAAGGAGGATCTCAAAGACGCCCAGAGCGGTGATGAGGTCATGATCCAGCTGATCCCCTCGGATCGGCGCGATGGCAAGCCGCGTGGTCGGGTGGTCGAAGTTCTGCAGCGTGATACCCACGTCTTCGTCGGGACTTACTTCGAGCAGGCGGGGGGCGGGTTTGTTCGCGTTGACGGCACCGTCTTTACCGATCCGATTTCAGTCGGAGATCCGGGAGCGAAAGGGGCCAAACCGCAGGACAAAGTGGTCATCGAAATGTTACGGTTTCCCAGCCACAGCCAGGTGGGCGAAGCCGTTCTGACGCAGGTTCTCGGCCAGCATGGGCAGCCCGGGGTCGATACGCTCAGCATCATCCACGAATTCGGTTTGCCGGACGAGTTTCCCGAAGAGGTCCTCGCAGAAGCCCGGCTGCAGGCCAGCCAGTTCGACGATACGAACCTGGAAGGCCGCCTGGATCTCACCGGTGAGACGATCATCACCATTGATCCGGTCGACGCCCGTGATTTCGATGACGCGATCTCACTCCATCGATCGTCCGACGGACACTGGCATCTCGGCGTGCATATTGCCGACGTGTCACATTTTGTCCCGGTCGGTTCGGCACTGGATCGTGAAGCGCAGAAACGCAGCACCAGCGTGTATCTGCCAGATCGGGTATTGCCCATGCTTCCCGAGATCATCTCGAATGGTCTCGCCAGTCTCCAGATGGGCCACGTCCGTTTCACGAAATCAGCGATCATGGAGTTCTCTGGCGACGGGGTTCCGATTCACACCAAGTTTGCGAACTCCGCGATCAAGGTCGTCCAGCGCTTTGCTTACGAGCAAGTCATGCCGATCATCAAGCAACCGGAACTGCATCGGGACGAAGTTTCCCCGGTCGTCAGCGACTTGCTGCAACGCATGTACCAGTTTGCCATGTTGCTTCGCAAGCGGCGGTTTAAGCACGGCGCACTGGAGCTTTCGCTGCCGGAAGTGAAGATTGATTTTAATGATGATCATAAAGTGATTGGTGCCCACACGGCTCCGCACGATGCCAGCCATGAAATCATCGAAGAGTTCATGCTGGCGGCGAATATCGCCGTGGCGACTGCCCTGGACGATCAGAAGTTTCCGTTCATGCGTCGCGTTCATGGTGATCCCGATGAAGTCAAACTCCGCAAATTCTCAGAATTCGCGGCGACACTGGGGCTGACACTGACCAGTTTTCAAAGTCGCCACGCGTTGCAGCAGTTGCTGGACGAAGTGGAAGACAAGCCCATTCGCCAGTCTGTTAACTACGCATTGCTCCGCAGCATGAAGCAGGCCGAGTACAGCATCGAGGAGATGGGGCATTATGCCCTCGCTGAAGAGCAGTATTGCCACTTCACCAGCCCCATTCGACGCTATCCCGATCTGACGATCCACCGTCTGGTCGGAGCGATCGCCAATCACAAGAAGGGCAAATTACCCAAGCCGGACATCGTCGTGCTGGCGACTCTGGCCAAGCATTGTTCGGCCATGGAACGTCGTGCCGCCTCGGCGGAACGCGAGCTGGTCAAAGTCAAACTGTTGACCTACATGTCCGAGCGGATCGGTGAGGAACTCGATACGATCATCACCGGAGTCCAGGACTTTGGTTTCTTCTGCCAGGGGACAAAAATCCCCGCCGAAGGGATGGTCCATGTGACTTCACTCAGTGACGATTACTATTACTTCGACGAGACCGCACACAGCCTGATCGGCCGCCGCTCGGGAGTCGAATACCGCCTGGGGAGTCCCGTGAAAGTGGTCGTGGCACGGGTCGATGTGGATCGCCGCCAGCTCGATTTTCGCCTGGCCGGAACGGGTGTCATGCCACCGGTCGAGCCCCTGCCGGAAACGCCGCGCCGGAAGCCATCGTCGAAAAACAAACCCTCGAAAGACAACAAACAGTTCCCGCAGCAAAAATTTGGCAAGCAGCGGGATAGTCAGCCGAAGAGCAAGAAAAAAGGCAAGTCAAAGAAGAAAAAACGATAAGCAAACGATCAGACTTGGTCACCGTGTGAACATATAAAATGATCAGGCGAGCCCGGCGGCGTAAGCCCCGGGGTAGGTTTGACCTAAATATTGTGTACCACTGGCTCTGCCAGTTCCGGATGTCGTTTGACTTGCAAAAAAGCACTTGCAGAGGCAATGGCACTCCACTTGTCAGATTGACAGAGCGCACGCTCCAGCCTCACCGCACGGGGCTGTTCTGGTTTGTTGGGCAGCGTCAAAAACTACGCCATCACATCCTGAATCAAGTGCCCATGGACATCGGTCAGACGGCGATCAATCCCATTGTGACGGACGGTCAAGCGGGTATGGTCAATCCCCAGCAAATGCAGAATCGTGGCGTGAATGTCATAGACTGTCGTGGGGTGATCACGATCGAGGGGCTTATAGCCCCATTGGTCGCTCGGTCCGTAGGTCACGCCCCCCTTGATACCGCCGCCACACATCCAGTTCGTGAAGCAGTACGGATTGTGATCGCGGCCCCTGCCCCCTTGCGTTGACGGCATGCGGCCGAACTCGGTGGTCCACAGGATGATCGTATCCTCGAGCAATCCGCGCTGCTTCAAATCCTGAATCAACGCGGAGGCCCCGCGCGCCATCCCCATCGACAGCGGACCGTGGTCGCGTTCGATGTCCTCGTGCGAGTCCCAGTTGCGACGCGGGAAACCATTGTCGTTACCAGACCAGATCTGCACGAACCGGACGCCCCGTTCCAGCATCCGCCGCGCGACCAGGCACTTCCGGGAGAAGTAATCGGTTTCTTCAATGGCGTTGATCTCCTTATCGAAAGTCGTGACACCATGATCCAGCCCATACAGCTTCATGATATGGGCCGGCTCTTTGGAAATGTCCAACGCTTCGGGGGCCGCCAGCTGCATCTTGGCCGCCAGTTCGTACGAACGAATGCGCGATTCCAGCCGGGCGTCACCTGCACGTGTGGCCGCATGGTCCTGATTCAGCCGCCGCATCAAATCGAGCGCATCGGCTGTCGCTGCTGTGGTGACGAATTTCCCGCGTTTATTGGGGAAAAGGTCCGCAATGGGTGTCTCGGTCCCGGGGTAGATCATCGTCCCGGCATGCTGTGACGGCAGGAACGCGGCATCCCAGTTCTTGGGACCGTTGGAGGCGAATCCGCGGTGATCAGGCAGTACGACAAACGTGGGCAGGTTCTCATTCATGCTGCCCAGGCCATAGCTCACCCAGCTCCCCATCCCCGGAAAGCCGGGATTTTGAAAGCCGGTGGCCTGCAGATACGTGGCCTGGCTATGCACCCCTGTTTTCGCCACCACATTATGGACGAACGCCATGTCGTCGACGACGTTGCCCAGGGGGGCCACGGTATCACTCAATAACTTGCCCGATTGTCCATACGGTTTGAATTCCCAAACCGGCTTCTTCCACGGCCCCAGGCCATTTTGAAATGCTTCGACGGGCTCGCCAAAGTCGGACGGCTTGCCATCGTACTTGATCAGATCCGGCTTGAAATCAAACAGATCCACATGGCTGGCCGCACCCGCCATAAACATCTGCACGACCCGTTTGGCTTTCGGGGCATGATGCAGCCCGCCATCGGGCCGCAGCTTCAATTGCTCACCGGTGGCCGCGGATAGCATGCCGGAATCACCCAGCATGGCCGCGAGGGCAATGCCGCCCAGTCCACCACCGGCCTGCCACAGAAACTCGCGCCGCGAAGTTTGTGCGGCCAGGTTTCGAACGTTGAAATTCAGATTGCTCATCATGCGGTCTCAGTGAGTACTACTTGCCAACAGCTCAGTTCGGCGTTCCGGGGATCTGCCGTCCGGCACGCTGAAATTTCGTCGATCCGGTCCGGGTGGTTTCAATCGACGAATGCAAACTCGTTCAAATTGAGCAATAAGCGACAACAATTGCTCAATCCGTGTGTCTTCGCGTAGCCGGTCAAGGCCTGCAGTTCGGCAGGCGTCGCCGGGCGCCCCAGGGCCTTCAGGAACGCTTTTTCGACCTGGGTTGAAAGCTCGCCACCTTCAGCTTCGATCGACTTCGCGAAGTACTGTTCCATCGTCACCATGAACCCGTTATTTAACAGCGTCAACGCCTGCAGTGACGACAAGCTTTCATTGCGCTTGTCGACGCGTTGCGAGGGATCGGCACAATCTAAGGTCGTCATGAAGGGCTGCTGCTGCGAGCGCACGATGAAACGATAGATTGAGCGCCGGTGGCTTCCGGGGTCTTCGGGATTGAACAGGTTGTATTCATAGTGGGGCGAGTGTTCGGGCTTCTCGATCACGAAATCTTGAAACCCTGGCCCATACATCTGCGGATTGAGGTGTCCACTGACGGCCAGCGCCGCATCGTGGATCGCTTCTGCTTCCAGCTTGCGACGATTCATCCGCCAGAGGAATCTGTTGTCCGCATCAGCTGCCGCAAAATCGGCAGCGCGTGGTGCCGTGGACGCCTGCCGGTAGGTGGCACTGGTCACGATAATACGATGCAACTGTTTGAGTGATTGGCCGCCATCGCGGAATTCCACCGCCAGCCAGTCGAGCAGTTCGGGATGTGTGGGGAGTGCCCCCATGCGACCGAAATCGTTCGGAGTTTCCACAATGCCGCGACCAAAATGATACTGCCACACGCGATTGACAATGCTGCGCCAGGTCAGCGGATTCTCAGTCGAGGTCAACCACTTCGCGAGCATCGCCCGGCGATCCCCTTCTGCATGCCCGAGTGGCAAATCGAAATCGGCCGGCAAGGTCTTGATGGCACGCAAGGCTCCGGGACTGACCTCCTGACGCGGCTGTTTGACATCGCCACGGTGCAGCATATAGATCGGACGCGGCTGGCCCCCCGTGGCGCCAGTTCCGGTAAATGCCCCCGAACCCGTATGGACGGTTCCGGCATAGACCACCTTGCCTGCGGGTAAGCGTCCGAGGGCCGCAGCGACTGTCGCCAGTTCCTGTTGATTCTCCGTCTGAGCCTTCCGGGTGTCGGCATCAACCTTTGCCGCGAGCAGTTCGTCGCGCTGTCGCTGCAACTCAGCCAGCGACCCATTGGTCCCTTTGCCGATGCCATAGTAATAGCCATCGACCAGATTGATGGCACGCCACCGCGGGGCCGCTTCGATCGAATCCAGGCTGGTGACCTTGGCGTTTACGGCCAGGTTCCGCTTCCCGGCATCCAGTACACTGAGTTCCGCCAGTGCGAGGATATAGTCATTCTGGCGCGGTGCGAGCTTGGTTGCGGTAAATCGCACGTACCGGCCCGACTTCCCACCCACTGGGAACTGCTGCGGTTTGACCCCGGGATTGGGCACGTCCCGGCGCGACTGGTCGGTAATGATCGTCACGCCGGTCTGAAATGCCGGATCGTCGGAGAGCTCAATTTTGAACGAGACCGGAAAACCGAACCCGGCCCCGATGTTATTGAACGTATCGTGGCAGGCCACGACTTCGACGGCATCGATGGCGGCAGGTTGACCCAGGTCGACCTGGACCCATTTCGGCTTGTCCGGTGTCTGTTCGATGTTGCTGTGGTAGCCGAACTGCGCCGCCAGCGGTGAGTTCTCCGGCTGGTTCGCAGCGGCAATTTGCTGATCGAGCTGCGCCAGTTCGGTTCCACCCAGTTGGGCCACCTTGGCTTCGAGTTCCTTCTTCTTATCGTTCAGCGTCCGTTGCCGGGCCAGCAGTTCGATGCGCTGCTTGCTCACCGCGGGATCGGCGTCGTACATCTTGTCGGCCCGGTCCAGTGCCGAGAAGACGGCCTGCAGCCGATAATAGTCTTCCTGCGGAATCGGGTCGAACTTGTGATTATGGCATTGCGCACATTGGACGGTCAGGCTGTTGAACGTGCCAATGGTATTGCCGATCATGTCGTCACGATCGAGGTGCCGGGCAATCTTGCCGTCGGTCTTCGATTCGGGGACTTCGGCATGTCCGATAAAATCCCACGGCCCGGCCGCAATAAACCCAAGAGCCTCGATGCCATCCAATGTGCCAGGATAAAGGACATCCCCCGCAACTTGCTCCTGCACGAAGCGCGAGTAGGGCTTATCACTGTTCAACGCGCGAATGACGTAGTCCCGATAGGGCCAGGCGTTGGGACGCGGTTTATCCTTATCATAGCCATGGGTATCCCCGTAATGGACAATATCCAGCCAATGCCGCGCCCATCGCTCACCGTAGTTCGGTGAATCCAGCAGGCGATCCACCAGGCGTTCATAAGCCCGCGGATCCTGGTCGTTCAGGAATGCATCGATGTCTGCGGGTGTCGGTGGCAGCCCGGTCAAATCGAAATACAACCGGCGGATTAACGTGCGACGGCTGGCTTCGGGAGCAGGCTCCAGGCCCTGTTTGAGATGCTCGCGGGCGACGAAGGCATCGACTGCGTTGCGCACCCATTTGGCCTGGGGGGCCTGTTCCGCGAAAGTCGGGACGCTGGGGCGAGCCAACTTTTCGAGCGACCACCACGTCTGACCTTCAAACTTGCGATCCTGCAGCTCAACACCTTCTGGCCAGACTGCACCTTCCTTGATCCAGCGCCGCAAGATTTCCACCTGGGCTTTGCTGAGCGGCGGCGAGTTCTTCGGCATCAGCGGCTTCTCGCCGGAGACCACCTCGAGCAAATAACTGTCATCGATGTTGCCTGGAACAATCGGCGGACCACTATCGCCACCCGCCTTCACCGTGGCGGCCGTTTCGAGGGAAAGTTTGCCTTTCGCATCGTCCCCGATGTGGCAACTGACACAATGTCGCTCGAGAATTGGCGCGACCTGGCTCCGGAAGAAGTCGTCAGCTGAACAAGTTGAAGTCAGAGAAAAGGTCAGCGCAGCCGCCAACACTCCCCCCAACGGACCCAATCGAATGCACGTCACGCTCGATACCTCGCCGGTCACGCGGATGAAATCAATGACAATTTGTACGATTGATTCTCACCCAGACCCGTAGACGAGGTCAAGTCCGTAGCGATAGACAAATGGACGTTGATGCGTGATTGGAATGAACTTGCGCCGAATGACCGCGTGAAATTTCGAATCCAGACACGAAGTGCCGGTGAGGGCATCGTGATCGGTGAATACGAAAGGCACTCGCTGG
>CAZQUW010000033.1:33485-35711 GCA_964596215.1 uncultured Planctomicrobium sp.
TCGATCCGAATCTCTCGGAGAACTTCCCGCTTCAACGTTTCAATCCGATCCCGCTGATACAGACTGCGTTCATGGATGACGCGTACCATGACGACTGGTTCCTGTCCCGTATAACGCGGCTCGGGCACAACAGAATAGATGTGCTGGGGAGGCTGCAGAATTTCAGGCACGACATGCTGCACCCCGCGACGGTTGAGATTCTGAAAATAGCGTTGCACGAAGCGATCAAACGCCGCGATCTTCCGATCGTGGAATTCAACCTTGCCCAACTCTTCGCGGACTTCATTCGCCACAGCCGCACTGGGGCGACCATCCAACCGGCGAGTCGCTTCCCAGGAAACGGTCGTGCCGTACCGCCCGTTGACGAACTTCTCGTCACTCATGAAATGGAATTTGTTCTGGGCGAAGTAGACCTCGTAGGGGGTCAGGAACGTGCGCGGAATGTGGAAGGTTTTCCCTGACGTTGTGACCGCCTCCAGGTGATAGCACTCATTGAGCTCCGTGTCATACCATGCCAGCCAGTGCGAGTCTAAGTACAGGGGCGCGGCGAGGATCAGGCCCACCGACAGCCAGCGGCGGCCGGGGGCAAACAACATCTCGGTCACTTCGCGATTGCGGAACGCGAGCACTCCAACGAGTGCTGCGTCAAGAATCACCCATTTCCAGAAGAGAATACCGGTGGTCAGGCAAATCATCGCATGCAGACCCATGCAGCTCGCCAGCAGCAGCATCCCGCCGCGACGATTCCACAGGCAAAATAACGCCGCCAGTTCCAGAATCAGGGACGACCAGACCAGGAACGGATTCCAGTCAGCGATCAATCGGGCCCAGCCCAGGGCTTGCTCGGTGGATAGAAAGCCGTACCAGCCGTTGAGATAACTGGCTACAAACAAGTTGTCGAGGCGTTCGACGAAAGGCCAGCCCAGGAGAAACTTCCCCATCCCCGGCACGAAATAGTTGGCCGCCTGCAGGACGATAGCCAGGTAGAAGAATTCATTCACCGGAATGGCTCGCCATGACGGCGCCTTCCACAGTCGCACCCCCAGAAATGCCACGAACAACGACAGCACATCAAACAATGCGCGCTTGTCAGTCCAGGTGCAGGCAAGGGGTTGATCGAATTGGTGAACCACGCCATAGACCAGCGCCGTGAAGGGCACAATCAACACCGGTCTCCACATGGCACCGGCCCACAGCACCACCAGCAGCATGCGCTCCAGGTAATAACTCTGATCGTAATACAAGTTGTACTCGTACGTGCTGAAAGTCCAGGCCAGCGTACCGGCGATCACGCCGATGAAGCAGCGGAGGGCGTTGCCTGTGTCCAGGTCGCACCACTTCAATCGTGACCAGCCCTGCCAGACAAACACGCTGACCGCCAGAAGCGCCAAACCACTCCGCCAGTTCAGGCACATCGCCCCCAGAATGCTTGGTGAGAAGTACGCTTCTTCAGGCAGTTTGGTCCAGCTAAAGAGGACCATCCGGGAGACCGCAAACGCGGCGATCATCAAGCCGATCGACTGCAGAGTTATGCCCAGCTCGGTGGTGGCCTGGGTCAACCGGAATCGCGACAGCTGTTGCCAGATTCCTGCAGGTGCCGGATTGGTGATAGTCGCAGCAGCGGCCGCCAGCGGGGTTTCTGTGCTCATGATCTGCTAACCTTTACCACTGAATTTCAGCGTCAATCAGGCGAGCGTGCGGAGTCAGCAGGACGGTTGTTGTGGGTGATCGTAACCGCCCGGCTGACGCTGGACGCGCGACTTAGTGCAGCCAGCGCTCCCACCAGTCGGCCAGGACCAGCGCACTGAACAGGGCGTGGCCGGCATCAATTTCATGGGTGACATGCCGCGCCGCGTGGGACAATAGTTTGTTGACTTCGAACGGCCCCTCCTGGCGAAACCGGGTCGCGGAGACTGCGTCATAAAAGCGCGACCACAGCGGACCGCGCAAGGCTTTTTCAATGGGGACGTTGAAGCCAGTTTTCTTACGACGCGACAGGTTCGTTCCCAACCGCTCTTTGAGATGCCGGCGCAGGATTAACTTGTTTTGCTTGGGAAATGGCAGGTGTGCCAGGAGTGAACTCGGCAGGGTCGCACAGAACTCGACCAGTTCGTGATCGAGGAACGGGACGCGAACTTCCAGCCCGTGCGCCATGCTCATGCGATCGACTTTGACCAGCATGTCGCTGGGGAGGTAGAAGGTCAGATCGGCGTGCAGCATTTTCTT
>CAZQUW010000034.1:0-3347 GCA_964596215.1 uncultured Planctomicrobium sp.
TTGTTGTCGCCGGCGATGGCCTGCAACAGGGGCACGCCTTCGCGACTTTGCAGGGCGATCGTATTGACGACGGCGCCGAACGTGTTCTTCTCTTTCACGATCTCGCGG
This sequence comes from uncultured Planctomicrobium sp., assembly GCA_964596215.1. Lineage (GTDB taxonomy): Bacteria > Planctomycetota > Planctomycetia > Planctomycetales > Planctomycetaceae > JAKFVC01. The sequence goes on from CAZQUW010000034.1 coordinate 109, forward strand.
CAGCGTTCAGAGAATTCCCCGTCGGTCAGAAAGTAGATGACCTCGGGCTTCAGAGTCAGGGCGAGCACCAGGGCTTCTTCGGGGTCAGTTCCGCGGCCGGTCCGGCGTTCGGTGATCCAGCGCGTCACCTTTCGCTTCATCAGCGGTGTCGCAGCGACCAGACCTGGGGCCGGAGTCGGAAAGAACATCGGCACGGCCTGGCTGGTGAAAAAGATCACGTAGAACTTCTGCGTGACGTGCAACTTATGAATCGACCGAATCAATTCCTGTTGAGCCCGAACGAAGCGGCCATTCTCCATACTGCCCGACATGTCGACGACAAACACGACCGAATTCGCCGTCCCGCGTGCGCCGAAAAAGCCCACACCGGTTTCCGCGCCGATCTTGCCACCCTGGCCGCCCGCCCCGGCGCCTCCCTCACCCGACAGGGTGCCGACGGAGACGTTCATGTTGATTCCGGCGATCAACGGGGCTGAAACTAACAGATCGTCAGTCAACGGCCCCATCGCGGGAGCACCACTCTGGCTGAGAAATTCGACCAGATTCACCGGAGGCGTGAACGGCTCGGCAGCGGGCCGCACGTCATCCAGGCGGGACTGAATAACGGGCAGCCATTCTTCCTCACGCGGCTGCCAGACGATCGCCGTCAGGCTCAATAACAGGGCGATATGCAGGATCAACGATGATCCCCACGCTCGCCACTGATCGGCCCGGGTTGGAGTCATGACGCGAACTCGCCGTAGAAACTGCAGTCTGCGACCCGATATTGGAAGAGGCTCGAACGAGGTCGCCCAAACAATAGAATACAGCTGACGTTGTGAGACAGACAACGGGATTCCGCGAATTGCTTGAATATTGCCTGATCGAAAACATCACAATCATGCCAGACAGTTAATTCGTATCTGTAAACGGAAGCGCGACCGAAACCGGGACCGAACGACGCGGCCGTAAGGCAAGATCGAGCGAGTTCGATGTCTGAAACCCTCACGATACCCCCGTTCGCCAGGCACACGACTGCTTCCAAACTCCCACCGGATCAGGGATACTACAGGCGAGAATTATGTGCCGGCGAGCGCCCCCGACGACCGTGCTGATCGCGCCGGGGACAAACGCCCAACCTCCACCACGATCGCCAGCTTGTTACAGAATCGCGTTCTTTCATGCGTGTGAATTACAATTGCCCCAGTTGCCAGCAGCCCAACGGAGCCACCGTCTCGGAAAAGTCCGCAGATCTGCACTGTACGGCCTGCAGTTGGACCCGCCCCCTGCCCACCGACGAACAACAGCGGACGCATCCCCAGACGTGCCTGGTCTGCGGTTGTCGGGATCTCTGGCGGCGGAAGAATTTTCCACAACAATTGGGGGTGGGGATTGCCGCGCTGGCGGCCATCTTGAGCACCATCGCCTGGGCCAGACACGAGCCCATCTGGGCGTTCGGCATCTTGATGGTATCGGCGGCGCTGGATATGTTGCTGTTTACCTTCATGCCCGATGTCCTCGTCTGTTATCGCTGCGGGGCTCGCTACCTGAAATTTAATCCGGCCGGGGACACGCCCCACTTCAATCTGGAGACAGCCGAGAAGCATCGGCAGGAGAAGATCCGGCTCAAGAAAACGTGAGGGTCGGTTCTCGCGGCATGCTTCTAATGCGGCATGTTTTTAATACGGAGAGTTGCGGAGCCATTACGGCCCTGACAGCCGCCAGCAACTAGCCCGCTCACCTCGGAGGCGCCTCGGCGGAGAGACCCTTTCATGCCACCTATACTTTCCATGCACGGCGTCAGCAAACGCTTCGGCGCGACCCTGGCCCTGAAGAATGTTTCGCTGGAAGTGCATGCCGGCGAAGTCCTCGCACTCATCGGTGAGAATGGGGCCGGCAAGAGTACGCTCATGAAGGTTCTCAGCGGGGCTCACCGTCCCGATGCCGGGCGCATGGAACTGGCGGGACAACCATACGCACCGCCGAATCCCCATCAGGGTCGAGTCGCCGGTGTGGCCATGATCTACCAGGAACTCAATCTGGCGCCCGATCTCAGTATTGAAGACAACCTCCTGCTGGGCCAGGAACAGCACACGCTGGGATTTCTGAATCGCCAATCCCAGCGCCGGCGAGTCCGCAGCGTCCTGGAGCTACTCGGGCATCCCGACCTGCGCCCTGAAACGCCCGTTCGTGAGCTTTCCGTGGGGGCTCAACAGGTGGTCGAGATTGGTCGAGCACTCATCAGTGACGCCAAGGTGATCGTGTTTGACGAACCGACCAGTTCACTCACCCAGGCCGACGCACAGCGGCTGTTTGCCGTCATTCAAAAGTTGCGGCAGTCGGGCATTGGCATCATTTATATCAGCCATTTTCTGGAGGAAATCCGGCATCTCTGCACGAGGTACACGGTCCTGCGTGACGGCGAAGTCGCTGGCAGCGGCGATCTGGCAGGGGCCACGGAATCGCAGATTGTGAACTTGATGGTCGGACGCGATGTGGAAGATCTCTTCCCGCACGTGCCGCATCAACCGGGTGCGGAAATCCTGTCACTGCAGCAATTGAGCGGCCTGCGATTTCCGATTGATGTCAATCTGTCGGTGCGCAAGGGTGAGATCTTCGGCATCGCCGGACTGGTGGGGGCGGGGCGCACCGAGTTGCTGCGCTGCATCTTCGCGCTTGATCCAGTCCGCAGCGGGCAGGTGCGTGTCCACACGCTGCTGCCCAGGGCCACCCCCAGCGCCCGGATTCGTGCCGGGATGGGCTTGGTCTCTGAAGACCGTAAAGGGGAGGGCCTGGCCCAGGCCTGCAGCATCAATGACAACCTGACCAATAGCCGCCTGGCGCCCTATAGCAAGTGGGGCTTCCTGAATCTGCGAACCCGCCGCGCGGCCGCAGGCGACTGGATGCGCAAACTACAGATCAAGGCCCGCGACCCCGAACAGGCGGTGCAGACGCTGTCGGGTGGTAATCAACAGAAGGTGGCGATCGCCCGGGTGATGCACCAGGATGCCGACATCTTTCTCCTCGATGAACCGACCCGTGGCATCGACGTGGGGACCAAAGCGGAAATCTATCGCCTGATGGGTGAGCTGGCCGCCGACGGCAAAACCATTCTGTTTGTCAGTTCCTACGTTACCGAACTGCTGGCGGTTTGCGACCGCGTCGGCGTTATGGCACGCGGCTCGCTGCGCGAAGTCCGGGCCGTGAAAGACTGGACCGAAGAGGCCGTCTTAAGCTGTGCCATTTCTTCGTAGAGTGTC